>JBDTWB010000172.1:0-9006 GCA_040006895.1 Casimicrobiaceae bacterium
CCGCCGCCGCTTCGCTGCGCCTCCCCCTGTCCGGCACTGCCATGCACCACCACCTTTCCTGTCGCGTCATGAAGCGCGCTCCATCGACGCGCCTTGGGCCGACATGACGCGCGCCGCGACCCACATTCCCGCTGCCGCCATCGGCATGATCGTCGTGGCGGTGCTGTGCTTCTCCATCCTGGACGTCATCATCAAGGGGCTGGCGACCCGCTACCCGGTGCCGGCGCTGGTATGGGCCCGCTATGGCGTACAGGTCCTGGCGCTCCTGGTGTGGCTCGGCCCGACCATGCGCATGGCGTTGTTGCGCACGGCGCACCCGGGCATCCACCTGGTGCGCGCGGCGATCCTGGTGCTGTCGTCCATCCTGTTCGTGAACGCACTGCGGTTCCTGCCGCTCGCCAACGCCACGGCGATCAACTATTCGACGCCGACCATGGTCGTGCTGCTCGCCCTGGTGTTCCTCCGCGAGCGGCTCACGCCGCCGCGCATCGCCTTCATCGTCGCCGGCGTGGTGGGCATGACCCTCATCGTCCGACCCGGTACGCTGCCATTCGGGGGGGCGTCATTCCTTGCCCTGGGTGCGGCGCTCTGCTACGCGGCCTACCAGATCCTCACCCGCAAGCTGGCCGGCGAGGATTCGCGGGTGCTGCTGTTCTACCCGGCCTTCGTCGGGGTTGTGCTGCTGACACTCGGATTGCCGTGGTTCACCCTGCCGCCGGTCGTTCCCTGGCAGGACGTGGTCCTGTTACTGGTCGCGGGCCTCTTCGGGACGGCAGGGCACTTCCTGTTTATCCTGGCCTTCCAGCGCGCGCCAGCGTCGGGCCTGACACCGTTCACCTACATGCAGCTCGTCTGGGCCACCCTGCTGGGCTGGATGGTGTTCGGGCATCTGCCGGAAAACCTGACCCTGGCCGGGATGGCGATCATCACGGCGAGCGGGCTGTTGCTCACCTGGCACGAGCGGCGCAGCGCGCTTGCTCCCGTGCGGGAGCCGACTACGGTCGAATGAGGCGGCGCCATTGTCCCGGCACCGTCGCCACGCATTGCCAATTTCAACGGAGACGCACACATGAACAGCAAAGCACGCATCGGCTTTGTCGGCCTGGGCCTCATGGGCCACGGCATCGCCAAGAACCTGGTCGCCAAGGGCTTCCCGCTGGTCGTGCGGGCGCATCGCAACCGCGCGCCGCTGGAAGACCTGCTCGCAGCGGGAGCGAAGGAAGTCGCCACCAACGCCGACCTCGCCCGTAACGCCGACATCGTGTTCCTGTGCGTTACCGGCGCGCCGCAGGTCGAGGAGGTGATCCACGGCGCCGATGGCATCATGGATGCAGCACGCGAGGGACTCATGGTGGTCGACACCTCGACCAGCGAGCCGGCGGTGACCACGCGCCTGCGCGAGCTTCTTGCGACCCGCGGCGCGCGCCTGGTCGACGCACCCCTGGCGCGCACGCCCAAGGAGGCGGAGGAAGGCCGGCTCAACATCATGGTCGGGGCCGAGGATGCGACGTTCGCAGAACTGAAGCCGGTGCTGGAAGCGTTCTGCGAGAACATCATCCATGCGGGCCCGCCCGGTCACGGCCATGTCATCAAGCTCATCAACAACTTCATGGCCATGAGCATCGCCACGTCCACCGCGGAGGCCTTCGCGACGGCCGCAGCGGCCGGGGTGTCGCTGCAGAAACTGCTCGACGTGGTGTCGGCGGGCGCCATCAACTCCGGCATCCTGCAATTGACGGCGGGGCGCATGCTGCAGGGCGATCTCGGCGGGCTCAAGTTCACCCTGGTCAACGCCATGAAGGACCTGCGCTACTACACCCACCTCGCGGAATCGCTGCCGACCTCGGCGATCGTCGGCGAGGCGGTGCACCAGACGCTGGTCCAGGCCAACCTGCTCGGCTTCGGCGATCGCTACATCGCCTCGCTCTTCGAGGCGCAGGAAAAACTTACCGGCGCGAGCGTGCTGCCCAAGGCGGCGGGCAGCACAGCGCGATGAGGGCGGCGACGCGCCTTCATCGCAGCCGCACGCGGCTTGCCCGGCGGCGCCGGGAGGCCTCATGACCGCCGACGCCGCGAAGCCCAGCCCGCCGGCTTCCCAGGGACCGACATCCACGGCGGCAACGCCCACCGCGCCGGCGTCCCACGCACCGACATCCACGGCGGCAACGCCCACCGCACCGACGTCCAGCGCACCGACATCCACGGCGGCAACGCCTACCGTACCGACGTTCACCGCCGGCGCGTACCGCGATGCCGCCGTCACCATGGCGCGCGAGGCCGCTCGGGTGATCCTGCCGCACTTCCGGGTGCCGATCGTCATCGATGACAAGGGCTCGCCGGCCAACTACGATCCGGTGACCGAGGCCGACCGGGCCGCCGAGGACGTCATCCGCGCCGCAATCGGCCGCGACTTCCCCGGGCACGGCATCCGTGGCGAGGAGCATGGCTGGCAGCGCGGCGACTCGGCGCTGACCTGGGTCATCGACCCCATCGACGGGACGCGGAGCTTCATCCTCGGGCAGATGCATTGGGCGACGTTGATCGCCGTGCACGACGGCGAGCGCGTGCTGGCCGGGGTCGCCCACCAGCCGTACGTCGACGAGACCTTCACCGGCGTCGCCGCCGGTCCCGCCGAGTGGCGGCGCGGGTCCGAGCGGCGCAACCTGCGCACCCGTGCATGTCGCAGCATCGACACGGCCGTGCTGGCCTGCACCGATCCGAAGATGTTCGCCTCTGCCGTCGATCTGGCCGCGTTCCAGCGCGTGGCCGATTCCGCGCGCCTGGTGCGCTACGGGGGCGATTGCTACGCGTACTGCCTGCTGGCGATGGGGCTCATCGACATCGTCATCGAGTCCTCCCTGAAGGCCTGGGACGTGCAGGCGCTGATTCCTATCGTCGAAGGTGCCGGTGGCCGGATCACGACCTGGGATGGCGGCCGCGCGGAGGAAGGCGGTGCCGTGGTCGCGACCGGCGACCCGGGCCTGCACGCGGCGGTGCTGGAGCGGCTCGCCGGTTGAGACCTCGCGTCGATCCAGCGCACCGGACGCGTCGGTGCATCCGGAGGGCAATGCGGCCGTTGGTTTCGGCCTGATGAACGCCGGCGGGGAGAACGCGGTCCCGGAACCCGGGCAGCGGCCCGGGTGTCGGTGAGTGCGGCGAGGACGTAGACTGCCACGTTCGCGTGCGGATCCTCGCGACTGGGGGCCAAGGCGTAGCCCCGGCTCGCACGCTCGCTCTTCACAGCGGGAATTCCTCATGGCAACGGACGAGCAATCGCTCTGGGACAATCCCCTCGGCACCGACGGCTTCGAGTTCATCGAGTACGCGGCGCCCGATCCGCACGCGCTCGGAGCGCTGTTCGAGCAGATGGGCTTCGCCGCCGTGGCGCGGCACCGGTCCAAGAACGTGCTGCTCTATCGGCAGGGCGAGATCAACTTCCTGGTCAATGCCGAGCCGGACAGCTTCGCTCAGGCGTTTGCGCGGGTGCACGGACCGTCGATCTGCGCGATGGCCTTCCGGGTGCGAGATGCGGCGCTCGCCTATCGTCGCGCGGTCGAGCAGGGGGCCTGGGGCGTGGAGGGCCACCCCGGCCCGATGGAACTCAACATTCCCGCCATCAAGGGCATCGGCGATTCGCTCATCTATCTCGTCGATCGGTATCCGGGCGCCGCCAGCAACCCCGGCTCGGTGGTGTCGATCTACGACATCGACTTCGTGCCGTTTCCCGACGTCGACCAGCATCCCCGCGGGGCCGGTCTCACATTCGTCGACCACCTCACCCACAACGTCCATCGTGGTCGCATGCAGGAGTGGTCGGATTTCTACGAACGCCTCTTCAATTTCCGCGAAATCCGTTATTTCGACATCGAAGGCAAGCTCACCGGACTGCGCAGCAAGGCGATGACGAGTCCGTGCGGCAAGATCCGCATCCCGATCAACGAAAGCGCCGACGACAAGAGCCAGATCCAGGAGTACCTGGTCGCCTACCATGGCGAGGGCATTCAGCACGTCGCGCTCGGCACCGACGCGATCTACGGCACGGTGGAGGCGTTGCGCCACACCGGTGTCGCCTTCCAGGACGCGCCGGATACCTACTACGAGCTCCTCGCCGAGCGCCTGCCGGGGCACACCGAGGACACCGCCCGTCTCAAGGCCAACCACATCCTGCTCGACGGCGCGCCGGCCAAGGGCGAGATGCTGCTGCAGATCTTCACCACCACGGTGATCGGGCCGATTTTTTTCGAGATCATCCAGCGCAAGGGCAACGAGGGCTTCGGCGAAGGGAATTTCCGGGCCTTGTTCGAATCCATCGAATTGGACCAGATCCGACGTGGCGTGCTGAAGTAGGGTGCGACCCGCCAGGCGCGCGGGCATCGTCCGGGCCGTGCTGGGCCGCCACCACCCCAACCCCGCCCTCCCGGTGGGGGCTGGCAATTCGGGGCTGGGTAAACCCTATTCCGACCCCATGTAACCGGGACGGCTCATCCGAAAGTGGGGTGTCCACCTCATTTTCGGGCGCGTCAAGACTCCCTTATTCCGCGGGGTGCGTGTAACATTCGCCCCGCAGTAGCGTTCACCGTATATAAGTGCTTACTCCTCTGGGATTCTCGCTGCTACGCCATCTCTCCGATGGCGCCTTCCACTCCGGCGAGGATCTCGCCGCGACGGTGGGACTTACACGCGCCCGCGTTTCGCAGGTCCTGAAGGATGCCGAGGCCGCAGGCCTTGCCTTGGAACGGGTCAAGGGCCTGGGGTATCGCCTGCTCGAGACGCCGCGATTCCTCGATCCCAAGGTGGTGCGCGAGCGCCTCACCCGCCTGACCGACGAGCGTGGCCTGGCGACTCCGCTGCAGCTGGAGGTGGTCGACCAGGTCGACTCGACCTCGTCGGAGCTCATGCGCCGATCGCAGCGCAAGGAGATCCACGGTGTGGCGCTGGCGTCGGAATGGCAGACCGCCGGTCGCGGCCGGCGCGGCCGGACGTGGACCGCAGTAGTCGGTGGAAGCCTCACCTTTTCGCTGGGCTGGCGATTCGAGCAGGGCGCCGGATTCCTCGCGGGGCTGTCCCTCGCAGTCGGCGTCGCCGTGCTGCGTGCGCTCGAGGCCGAGGGGTGCACCAACGTCGCCCTGAAGTGGCCCAATGACATCATTCACCGCCATCTCAAGCTCGGCGGCATCCTGATCGACCTGAACGGCGACGCGCTCGGCCCGTCGACCACGGTCATCGGGATCGGCCTCAATGTCCGGTTGCCGGAAGTTATTCGCAAGGACATCACGGCACCGGTCACCGATCTCACCAAGGTGCTCGGCAAGAAGGGCCAGCCGGTGGACCGCAACCTGCTGCTCGCACGGCTCTTGTCCGAGCTCGCCGCCGTGCTCGACCAGTACGCGCGCGAGGGCTTCGCGCCGTTTGCGGCCGAATGGCAGCATCGCCATGCCTACCAGGGCAAGCCGGTGCGCCTGCTCCTGCCGGACGGCGCCGTGGTGCACGGCAAGGTCGCGGGCGTGGACGCGAGCGGGGCGCTGGTGCTCGCCGATGGTCCGCGGCGGGCGCGTTTTCTCTCGGGCGAGATCTCCCTGCGTCGAGCGTAGTTCCTTCCCGCGCGTCAGCGGATGAGTCAGACCCTCGTTCTCGATCTCGGCAACAGCCGCATGAAATGGGGCCTCCATGGTCCGCGTGGCTGGGCGGCCCTCGGGGTCACCCCCAATGCGGAAATCGGTACGCTCTCCCTGCGCGACTGGCAGAACCTGCCCCGCCCGGTCCGGGCGGTCGGGGTCAATGTCGCCGGTGAAGCGGCGCGGGTGCGGGTGGAGGCCCAGATCGCGCGCTGGCGGCTGGTGCCGCAATGGCTCGCATCCAGCGCTGCTGCGTGCGGGGTCAGCAATGGCTATCGCGTGCCGGGGCAACTCGGCGCCGATCGCTGGGCTTCGCTGGTGGCGGCACGGCAGCGCACCCTCGCGGGCGAATCGCCGCAAACCCCCGCGGTGGTGGTCAACGCCGGCACCGCCGTGACGATCGATGCCCTCGACGCGGACGGGCGATTCCTGGGCGGGCTCATCCTGCCCGGGCTGCGGCTGATGCTGCGGGCCCTGGCCGAGAACACCGCGGCCCTCAAGGTTCCGCCCGGCACGTTCAGCGTGTTTCCCGACAACACGCCGGACGCGCTCTACGCGGGCTCCATCCTGGCGGTGACCGGCGCGATCGCGCAGGTCCGCGCCAGCCTCGACCGCGACAACGTGGTCGCGCACTGCTTCCTGGCCGGCGGTGCGGCCCACGAGATCGCCCCGCACCTTACCCCCCCGGTGGAGGTCGTGGATAATCTCGTGCTCGAAGGCGTGCTCGCCCTGGCCGACGCGTAGGTCGCGTGGCGGGCGCGCATCGGCCTCACGTCACCCCGAGGGCATGCGCACTCTCTTCTTCCTGCTGCTGCTTGCCAACCTGAGTCTGCTCGGCTACATCCAGCTCGACCGCATGAGCAGCGGCGAAGGCGTCCGGTTGCAGCAGCAGATCCAGCCCGAGAAGATCCGCATCCTCACCCCGCAGCAGGTGGCTGCACTCGGCCCGGACAAGACGGCGGCTCTGGCCGATGTCTGTGCCGAGTGGGGCCCCTTCAACGAAACCGAGCGGACACGCGCCCTCGCCGATCTGGAGCCTCTCGGCCTGGGTCGGCTGCTCACCCAGAAGCGGGTGGAGACGAGCGGCGGGTTCTGGGTATTCCTCGCGCCGTTTGCCAGCCGGGCGGCGGCCGAGCGGCGCGTGACCGAGCTGCGCGGCGCTGGCGTGCAGGACGTCTCCGTCGTCGAGAATGCCGGCAGCGTCCCGCGCTTCGGAGTTTCGCTCGGGGTGTTCCGCAGCGAGGAGAGTGCCCAGGCCCGCGCCGACGAACTCGAGCGCGGTGGTGTCGCTAACGTGAAGACGGCGGCGCGGCAACAGGGCGTCACCCTGACGTCGTTGGTGATCCGCGATCCGCCGGCGCCGGCGATGACGCGGCTCAAGGATCTGCAACCCGCCTACCCCGGCGCGGAGCTGCGGGTCGGCTCCTGCGACAAGGCGCCTTAGCCCGCTCGCCATGCGCCCACCCCGCCCGTCGCTCACCGAGGCCGAAGCGCGCAACATCGAATCCCGGGTCGCCGCTGTCGAAGCGGCCACCGGGGTGCAGGTGGTCTGCGCGGTGCACGCGCGTGCCGATAGCTATCCCGAGGCGCCATGGCGCGCATTTGCCATGGGAACGGTCATGACCGCGCTGGCGGCCTTCGCCACCGACGTGGCGCGACCCGATTGGGTCGCCGCAGGCACGGTGCAGCTCGCGCTCCTCGCCCTCCTTGGCGTGGGACTGGCCGCGGCGGCCGCTACGATCGTGTTCCCCTCGTGGGCGCGGCTTTTCATCGGTGGTCCGCGGCTCGTCGTGGAGGTCGACGAGCGCGCGCGGGCGCTGTTCGTCACCGCGGGCCTGGCACGCACGCCGGGGTCGCATGCGGTGCTGGTGTTCACGAGCCTCTTCGAGCGGCGCGTGGCGATCGTTGCGGACCGGGCGTTCGACACGCGTGTCGCAGCGGAGGATTGGCAAGCCGTCGTCGCCGCCATGGGGCGGCTCCTCGCCGCGGGTGATACCGAACGCGCCCTCGTCGCTGGGCTCGACGTGCTAGTCGCGCGGCTATCGTCGGCGGGGTTCGTCGCGGGCGCCAGCCAGGTCGCGACCGACACCCTGCCGAACGTCATGCTCGAAGCCCGCGGGCGCGCGTGATGCTTGCCTGGCTTGGCCGCTGGCCGGCATCCACCCCGCGGGTGGGTGCGGTTCTGGCGCTGGTACTGGCTTGGTTGGCGACGAGCGCCGTGGCGGCCGACGTGCCCTTCCTTACGGGTCGGGTCGTCGACAACGCCGAGGTGATGTCGGCAGCTGCCCGGGAACGCGTCACGCAGGCCTTGAAAGCCCACGAGGAGCGGAGCACCGACCAGATCGCCGTGCTCACCGTGCCGAGCCTGGCGGGCGACAGCGTCGAGGATTACGCGGCGCGCGTGTTCGCACAGTGGAAGCTCGGTCAGAAGGGCCGGGACAACGGCGTGCTGGTGGTGGTCGCCCCGCAGGACCGGCGCATGCGCATCGAGGTCGGCTACGGCCTCGAAGGCACGCTGCCGGATGTCGCGGCCAGCCGCATCATCCGCAACACGATGACCCCGCGCTTCAAGGACGGCAACTACGACGCCGGCATCGAAGCCGGGGTGACGGCCATCGTCGACACCCTGGAAGGCAGGGGAGGCTCGGCGACCGCCACGACGATGGCGTCGGCCCCGGTGGACAAGCACGCCACCACGATCGACCTCCCCGATCTCGACTGGAAGATGCGCATCCTGCTCGGCGCCTTCATCTTCGGGATCATCGGTCTCTTCACCTTCGTGGGCATCATGACGCCCGGCGTGGGTTGGTACCTGTATGCGTTCCTGATTCCGTTCTGGGCGATGTTCCCGATCATCATCGTGGGAACGAAGGGCACCCTCACGCTGCTCGCGATCTACATCGTGGGTTATCCGGCCACCAAGCTATGGCTGGCGCGCGCGCCCTGGTACCAGCGCGCGGCGCACGACCTGAAGACCAAGGGTCACGCCTCGATCGGCGGCTTTGCGATGTCGACTTCCGGGGGCTCGGGACACTCGAGCAGCGGCGGTGGATTTTCGGGGGGCGGCGGAAGTTCGGGCGGGGGTGGCAGCTCGGGCAGCTGGTAGGCCGGTCGCAGTCTGGGGCCTCGAGTCCGGCGACTTAGGGAGTCGGGAGGCCGGCAGGGGTCAGCCGGCGGGTCGCGGAGGTGGGGCAACCGGAAGTGGATCGCCCGGAGGTGGGGCAACCGGAGGTGGGTCACGCCGGTGGTCGGCACCGCTAAGCGGGTCCCGGCTGGTCGCGCCACCGTCAGGTCGGGGCCCGTCGCGTGCGGCGGCCGGGTTACGCGGTCGCGATCACGGCGAAACGCCGCGCGCCAGCCTCCGGATCGTCGCCGCTTGCCAGGGGCGCGA
>JBDTWB010000173.1:0-8975 GCA_040006895.1 Casimicrobiaceae bacterium
CCCTTGTGTTTCCCTTGTGTTTCCCTATCGCCCGCCGATACCGATGCCGTCGCCCGCCACCAAATCCTCCCCAGCCTGCGCCTGCGGCCGCCTGCGTCGCGCGACGCGCGCGTTGACGCAGCTCTACGACGATGCGTTGACGCCCGCCGGCTTGCGACTGACCCAGTTTTCGCTGCTCCGCACGCTGTCCCGCGTAGGAACGACGCGGATGACCGAGCTCGCGGCGACCTTGCTCCTCGATCGCACCGCGCTGTCGCGCAACCTCGACCACCTCGCGGCGCGCGCGCTCGTGGCAATCACCGCCGGGCGCGATGCACGTACCCGGGAAGTCGCCATCACGGCGGCCGGCAAAGCCGCGCTTCGCGCGGCACAGCCCCACTGGGAACGCGCGCAAGCCGAGGTCGCCAAGCGCCTCGGCAACGCCAAGCTCGAAACATTGATCGCAACGCTGGGTGAGATCGAATCTCTGCACCCGGCGCCGCGGCCAAACCACGACTGAATTCCTTCCGGAACCGCACCATGTCTTCCATTGCCGTCCAGCCCAGTTGGCGCACCCCGACCACCATTCTCGTGTGCGGCGGCTTGATCATCACGCTCGGCATGGGCATTCGCCACGGCTTCGGCCTGTTCCTGCAGCCGATGAGTGCCGACCTGCACTGGGGGCGGGAAACGTTTGCGCTCGCGATCGCCGTGCAGAATCTGGTGTGGGGCGCAACCCAGCCCTTCGCCGGGATGCTTGCCGACCGTTTCGGCACCGGCCGCATTGTGGCGGTCGGCGCGCTGCTCTACGCGCTCGGATTGGTGGCGATGGCGAACGCAACGACGCCTGTGACGCTGGTGCTGACCGGCGGCGCGCTGATCGGCGTCGGCCTGTCCGGCGTCACCTTCAGCGTGATCTCTGGCGTCCTCGGCCGCTCCTATCCGCCGGAGAAACGCAGCATGGTCCTCGGCATTTCGGCGGCAGCGGGCTCATTTGGCCAATTCGCCGTGCTGCCGCTGATGCAATGGCTGCTGTCGCACGTGGGTTGGTACGGCGCGCTGTTGACCCTTGCCGCCGTCGGGCTCCTGATGCTGCCCCTTGCTTTCGCCCTGGTCGAGAATCGGACGACCGATCTGCATGCGTTCAGGCAATCGGCCAGTGAGGCGATACGCGAAGCGATGACCCACAAGGGTTACCTGCTGCTGACCATCGGCTTCTTCGTCTGCGGTTTCCAGGTCGTGTTCATCGGCGTTCATCTGCCCGCGTATCTCGCCGACCACGGCATGGCTCCTCATGTTGCAGTGACCGCGCTGGCGTTGATCGGGCTCTTCAACGTCATCGGGACCTATTCGACGGGCTGGCTCGGCAGCCGCATGCCGAAGCGCTACATCCTGTCCGGCATCTACTTCGGGCGCAGCCTGGTCATCGCTGTGTTCTTCCTGTCGCCGCTGTCGCCGCTGTCGGTGTATCTGTTCGCGATGGCGCTCGGATTGCTCTGGTTGTCGACGGTGCCGCCAACGAACAGCCTCATCGCCCAGTTGTTCGGTGTCCGCTATCTCGCCATGCTCTCGGGTTTCACTTTTTTCAGCCACCAGATCGGCAGCTTTCTCGGCGCCTGGCTCGGCGGCAAGCTCTATGACCAGACCGGCAGCTACGACGTCGTGTGGTGGCTGTGCATTGCGCTGGGTATCGTCGCCGGTCTCATCAATCTTCCGATCGACGAACGCGCGGTGACCCGCCCGCATGGGGCGCCGGCGTAAGGCACCGGCTCACGGCGGTCAGTTGCGCAGTGGCGGCGCCGGCGGCAACGAATCGGCGCTGATCCGGTCGATCGCGTCCGTGATGATCCCGTCTACCCCCCACGCCGCCAGTTCAGCGACGCGCGCCGGATCGTTGGGGGTGTAGCTCAGCACCCGGCAACCGCCCTCGTGCGCCGCGCGCACCACGGCGGCCGTGAGCGCCTCGTGGCAGGCATCGAGCGCGACACATTCGAGGCGAGCGAGGCGCTCCCGCCAGTCGGGCGGCAGGTCGTCCAGCAGCAAGGCACGCGGCAGCGCCGGCACCGCTTCGCGCGCGGCCTCGAGCGCCGCTTCGGAAAACGACGACAGCAACGGCGGCACTTCGGCGTCGCGCCACAACGAGTTCGCGTCCAGCGCCACCGCGGCGCCGGTTTCCCGCTCGCGTCCCGGCGTGGGCTTGATCTCGACGTTGCAGGCCACGCCGTGCGCGCGTGCCCAGCGGGCCACCGCGGCCAGCGTGGGCAACGGTTCGCCGGCGTACTTCGCCGAATGCCAGCCGCCGGCGTCGAGCCGCGACAGTTCACGCCATAACAGCGCATCGGCGCGACCGCGGCCACTCGTCGTGCGCTCGAGCGTCGAGTCGTGCAGCAGGAACGACACGTTGTCGGCGGCAAGCTTCACGTCGAATTCGACCATCCGGTAGCCGTGAGCGTGACCGACGCGCATGGCCGTCAGCGTGTTTTCCGGCGCCACGGAACCCGCGCCGCGATGCGCCACCAGGCGCGGATAGGGCCAGTCTTGAAACAGGGTTTCGGCCATGGTCAAGTCGTCCGGGCGCCCGTCTCGGCGTCGAAAAGGTAAACGTGGCTGGGGCTCGCGGTGAGGTGCAGCGTCGTGCCAATCTCAGGATACACGCCGTGCGGCACGCGGGCGATGACCGTACCGCCGCCGTGCGCCACGTGCAGCAACGAGTCGGCGCCGAGCTTTTCCACCATCTCCACCGTCCCGGCGAAGAAAGCGTCGGCGCCGCCGCTGCGCACCAGGTGCTCGGGGCGGATGCCCACCATCACCGACCGTCCCGCGGCCGCGCCGGCGTGGACGGCCGTTGCCTCCCCGCCGCCGTCAAGCGCGATCCGGCCGCTGCCATCGGCCTTGCCCGGCAGAAAATTCATGGCCGGTGAGCCGATGAAGCCCGCGACGAATTGCGTTGCCGGATTCTCGTAGACGTCCATCGGCGTCCCGATCTGTTCGGCGCGCCCGGCGTTCATCACCACCATCCGCTGCGCCAGCGTCATTGCCTCGACCTGATCGTGGGTCACGTACAAGCTGGTCGTTGCCAGCCGGCGGTGGAGCTTCTGAATTTCGAACCGCATCTGCACTCGCAGCTTGGCGTCGAGATTGGACAGCGGTTCGTCGAACAGAAACACCGCCGGCTCACGGACGATCGCGCGCCCCATCGCCACCCGCTGGCGTTGCCCCCCCGAGAGCAGCCGCGGTTTGCGCGCGAGATAGGGGCTGAGTTCGAGAACGTCAGCGGCGAGGTTCACGCGGCGCGCAATGTCGTCCTTCGAAAAGCCGCGGATGCGCAGCCCGTACGCCATGTTGTCGAACACGCTCATGTGCGGATAGAGCGCGTAGTTCTGGAATACCATCGCGATGTCGCGATCCTTGGGCTCCAGTGTGTTGACCACGCGATCGCCGATCACGATCTCGCCGTCCGTGATCGACTCCAGCCCCGCAACCATCCGCAGCAGCGTCGACTTGCCGCATCCCGACGGACCGACGATGACGATGAACTCGCCGTCGGCCACCTGCATGTCGACGCCATGGATGACGGCCAGGTTGCCGTAGCTCTTGCGCAAGCCCCTCAGTTCGACCTTGGCCATCCCTTCCCTATGCGCTCGACGGCGGCTTCATTTCTCGGAATCGACCAGGCCCTTGACGAACCACTTCTGCATCAGGATCACCACCAGCGCCGGCGGCACCATCGCGAGCATGGCGGTCGCCATCACCAGGTTCCAGTCGGTGGCGGCATCGCCGCCCGAGATCATGCGTTTGATGCCGATCACCGTTGTGTACATGTCTTCCTGGGTGGTCACCAGCAGCGGCCACAGGTACTGATTCCAGCCGTAGATGAACAGGATGACGAACAGCGCGGCGATGTTGGGGCGTGACAGCGGCACCACCACGTCCCAGAAAAAGCGCATCGGGCCGGCGCCGTCGATGCGTGCCGCCTCGGCGAGCTCGTCGGGAATGGTCAGGAAGAACTGGCGGAAGAGGAACGTCGCCGTCGCCGAGGCGATGAGCGGCAGGGTGAGCCCGGTGTAGGTGTTGAGCATCCCCAGGTCGGAGACGACCTTGTAGGTCGGCAGGATGCGCACTTCCACCGGCAGCATCAGGGTGATGAAGATCATCCAGAAGAAGAACGTCCGCATCGGGAAGCGGAAGTAGACGATCGCGAATGCCGACAGGAGCGAGATGACGATCTTGCCGAAGGCGATCACCAGCGCGGTGATGAGGCTGTTGAGCATCATCCGGCCGACGCCTGCCGACGACTCGCCCGCGCCGCGCGTGAGCACCGCCAGGTAGTTCTCGACGAGGTGGTGTCCCGGGAGCAGCGACATCGGTGCGGCCAGGACCTGCTCCGCGGTCTGGGTCGACGCCACGAAGGTGACGTACACCGGAAACGCCACGATCGCGACCCCGATGATCAGCACCAGGTGGCTCACGAACGTCAGCAGGGGGCGATCTTCGACCATGGCGCCGTCAGTAGTTGACCTTGCGCTCGACGTACCGGAACTGCACCACCGTGAGTGCGATCACGATGATCATCAGGATCACGGACTGGGCGGCCGACCCGCCGAGATCGAGGGCCTTGAAGCCGTCGTGGTACACCTTGTACACCAGGATCTCCGTCGCCTTCGCCGGTCCGCCGCCCGTGGCGGCGTCGATGATCGCGAACGTGTCGAAAAAGGCATACACGACGTTGACCACCAGCAGGAAGAACGTCGTCGGCGACAGCAGCGGAAACACGATGGTGACGAAGCGCCGGCCCGGACCGGCTCCGTCGATCGCGGCGGCCTCGATGAGCGACTTGGGGATGGACTGCAGCCCGGCGAGAAAGAACAGGAAGTTATAGCTGACCTGCTTCCACACCGCTGCGATCACCACCAGCGCAAGGGCCTGGTCGCCGTTCAGCACGTAGTTCCAGTCCACGCCGATGCCATGGAGCCAGTGGGCGATGATGCCGAGGGTGGGATTGAACAGGAACATCCACAATACCGCCGCCACTGCGGGCGCCACGGCATACGGCCAGATGAGGAGCGTCTTGTACACCGTCGAGCCGCGCAGGATGCGATCCGCGAACACGGCCAGTACGAGCGAAATGACGAGGCCCAGGCCGGCCACCAGGACCGAGAAGATGGCCGTGGTGCGGAAGGAGGCGAGATAGAACTCGTCGTGGAACAGGCGGACGAAGTTCTCGGCACCGACGAACTCCACCGTCCCGCCGAACGGATCCTGAATCAGGACCGACTGGTAGAGCGCCTGCAGGGCCGGCCAGAAGAAAAAGACGATGGTGATGACGATCTGCGGCAGCACCAGGAGATAGGGCAGCCACCACGAACGGAACCGGGCGCGCTTCTCGAACGCCACGGCATCAGCTCCCGTGAAGGCGGCAGGTCACGGGCAGCGTCGCGCCGGCTGCGGCACGCCGCAACGCGCCCGTGAAGGACGGCAAGGTCCTATTCCTTCGCGGTACGCGCGAAGCGCTCGATGAGCTCGTTGCCGCGCGCGACCGCGGAGTCGAGCGCAGCCTTGGCGTCCTTCTTGCCGCTCCAGACGTTCTCGAGCTCCTCGTCGATGACGTCCCGGATCTGGACGAAGTTGCCGAGGCGGATGCCGCGCGACTTGTCGGTCGTCTTCACGATCATCTGCTTCACCGACACGTCGGTGCCGGGGTTCTTGTCGTAGAAGCCGGACTTCCTGGTGGCCTCGTACGCGGCCATGGTGATCGGCAGGTAGCCGGTGGCCTGGTGAAACTCGGCCTGCAGCTCCGGCCGCGACAGGAAGCTGAGGAACTTGGCAACAGCCTTGTACTCGTCCTTGCTCTTGCCGGACATGATCCAGAGGCTCGCGCCACCGATGATGGTGTTCTGCGGCGCGCCCTGGACGTCCGCGTAGTACGGCAGCGGCGCCACGGCGAAGTTGAACTTGGCGTTCTTGGCGATGGTGCCATAGGCAGCCGACGAGGACGTCAGCATCGCGCATTCACCACTGTAGAACTTCGCTTCCGGCTCGTTCTTGCGCCCGGCGTAGGTGAAATACCCCTTCTTGGCCCAGTCCTGCATGTTGCCGATGTGCTTGACCTGCAGCGGGCCGTTGAAGAGCAGCTTCGGCTTGATATTGGCGAAACCGTTGCTGTCCGACGCAAAGGGCACGTTGTGCCAGGCGCTGAAGCTCTCGAGCTGGACCCACGACTGCCAGCCGGTCGTGTAGCTGCATTGGGAGGCATCGGCCGCCTTGATCTTGGCGGCTGCGGCCATCACCTCCGGCCACGTCGCCGGTGGCCGGTTCGGGTCGAGCCCGGCCTTGGTGAACGCATCCTTGTTGTAATAGAACACCGTCGTCGAGCTGTTGAAGGGGAACGAGAGCATCTGGCCCTTGGTGTTGGTGTAATAACCCTTCACCGCCGGAATGTAGATGCTCGGATCGAATTTCTCGCCGGCTTCGCTCATGACCTGGTAGACCGGCTTGATCGCGCCCTTGGCGCCCATCATGGTCGCCGTGCCGACGTCGAACACCTGCAGCAGCGCCGGCGCATTGCCGGCGCGATACGCGGCGATCGCCGCCGCCATCGCCTCCGGGTAGCTACCCTTGAAGACGGCGACGACCTTGTAATCCTTCTGGCTCTCGTTGAAGCGCTTGGCGTAGTCGTTGACGCGGTCGTTGTTCGCACCGGTCATCGCGTGCCAGAACTGGAACTCGGTGACGGCGTGCGCGGCCTGCGCGGCGCCGAAGAGCGCCGCGGCCAGGATGACGCGACGGATGAGGCGGTTCGACATGAAAGCTCTCCTCGTAGACGGATGTGACGGTCATGATGCCGTCATCGGGTGCCGATTCTAGTGCAAAACGGGTGGGATGGCGTGGGTCGGCCGGGAAGATGGGTCCCTTGGCCAAGCGGGTCACGGCGCGGCGCGAAGCGTGCCGTGCGTTCCAGCGGTGTTGGTGATCGTTCCTTCGTACAATTCGGGTGACTTCCGCTCCAGCACGTAGATCGTGTGCGGCGCAGCGCAGGGGCTCGTGGTTCGGGTGTTGGCGTTGGCCTTGAGGTCGACTTCGAATCGCAGTACCCGGCCGTCCCACGCGCCTTCGAAGGGTTCGTCCTTCGCCCCGCACGTTATGCCGCGGTGCGTGAGCCTGCCCCTGACCGTTCCCGGCGCCAGGGGACCCTCGAAGCGCAGCGCAAACACATCGATGTAGGTGGTGCCGTTCGGCGCGAGCACGGTCCACCGACCGGCAAGCTCCGGGGCAAGTGGTTCCCCAGCCTCTCCAGCCACGGCAACCGCGGTCGCCAACAGCGCCAACATGAACAGCCCCGCGACACGCATGCGATTCCTCCAAGGACGTCGGCAGGTGGATACCACGCCCTCATTCGCAGCGTCAAGCACGAGGCACCCGCGCGCCGTGGGGCCACGCGTCCGTCCATCGAGTTGCTCGACCGGAGGGTGCGCGACGCACGCCGGCACGATGCGGCGCGGACGGCGCGGCGCGCAGACACGTGGCCGCGGACGACGCACGCAGCACCAGGCCCCCGCGACCTAGTCTCCTGCGGCGTGCGGGATCGGCGTTTCGGGCAGCCCCGCGGGGGAACGCGCGTCGATCGCCTCGGCGTCCTTGTCGGCGCGCCGTCCGGCCAGCAGCGTATAGGCGGTCGGCACTACGAACAGCGTGAGCAGCGTGCCGAAGGCCATCCCGCCGACGATGACCCAGCCAATCTGGGTCCGCGACTCGGCGCCTGCGCCGACGGCCAGCGCCAGGGGCAGGGCGCCCAGCACCATGGCGCCAGTGGTCATGAGGATGGGGCGCAGCCGCAGCGTCGCGGCCTCGATCACAGCCTCGTGGAGCGGCGCTCCGCGCGCGCGGAGCTGGTTGCTGAACTCGACGATCAGGATGCCGTGCTTGGTGATGAGCCCCACCAGCGTGACCAGACCTACCTGGCTGTAGATGTTGAGGGTGCCGCCGGTCAGCCAGAGCGTGAACAGCGCCCCGGTCATCGACAGCGGCACCGACAGCATGATCACCAAGGGGCTGACGAAGCTCTCGAATTGCGCCGCCAGCACGAGGTAAATGAACAAGAGCGCCAGGACGAACGTGAAGTAGATCTCCTTGCCCGAGGCGCGGAACTCCCGCGACTGGCCGTCGAGATCGGTCTGGGCGATGGCCGGCAAGGTGCGCTTGGCCGCCTCGTCCATCGCCTTCAGCGCATCGTCGATGGTATAGCCCGGCAGCAGCGTTCCAGTGATCTTCACCGCGCGGAGCCGGTTGAAGTGATTGAGGGACTGCGGCGCGACGTTCTCCCGCACCTCGACCAGGTTGGAAAGCTGCACCATCGAGCCGTCGCGGGCCCGGACATAGGTGTCGCGGATGTCGGCCGGCGTGCTGCGATCGAGCGGCGCGACCTGGACGATGACATCGTATTGCTCGCCCTCGCGCTTGAAGCGGGTGACCTGCCGCCCGCCCAGCATGGTCTCCAGCGTTCGCCCGACGGTATCGACGGGCACGCCCACGTCGGAGAGCTTGTCGCGGTTGATGTTGACCCGCACCTCCGGCGTGTTGAGGCGCAGGTCGATCTGCAGGTTCTGGATCGCGGGAAACTTGCGCGCTTCCTCGACCAGGCGGTCGACCATGCGCTGCAGCTCGGCATAGGGCACCTGCGCCATCACGATGTACTCGATCGGGGTCGAGCGGAACGATTGCCCCAGTGACGGCGGGTTGATCGGGAAGGCGATGGCGCCGGGGATCTGCTGGAACTTCGGCCGGAGCTCCTCGGCGATCTGCTGCTGCTTGCGGGTGCGCTCCTCCCAGGGCTTCAGGCGCAGCACGGCGCTGCCATCCACGACCGTCGGGAACCCCGAAATCGCCGTGTACGCCGACGCCTCGGGAATCTTGGCGTACAGCGCCTCGATCGGCTTCAGCTGATCGGACGTGTACTGCGGCGTCGAGCCCTGCGGTGCCGTGACCAGGCCGAAGATCAC
>JBDTWB010000174.1:0-8886 GCA_040006895.1 Casimicrobiaceae bacterium
CGCATTCCACAAACGCGCATTCCACAAACGCGCATTCCACAAACGACAAACGGCGCATTCCACCCACGAGAGAACGCTTTTCCGCTGTGTGGTCCGCCACCCCTCGAACGCTACGGGTTCAAGCCATACCAAGGCACGACGCGCGGCTCGGATTGATCATGCGGCGGTCACGGTGCGTCGGCGCGGCATGCGGCGATGCGTGCCGAACCAGCTGCGCAGGGCATCCACCGCATGAATGCCCACGGCATGGCGGTTGCTGCCGTACTTGACGGGTACGGCCTGCGGTCCAAGGAGGGCTGCGCGGTAACGCCGTTTCGGATCGAGGGCGCGGCCCTCAACCAGGAGCGTCTCGATGCGGTGACCTGTGGGATTCTCCATCTTGAAATACATGTGCAGCGCCCGGCACCGCTTCACGAATCCGCCCATCTGTCGATAGGGATCCGCGGCGAACGTGCGCTCCAGGTTTTCCTCGAGCATGATCCGCAACTCGTCACCCTGAAGCTCGACGACGGATATCGATGCGTTGGTTGGCACGATGTTCCAGAGATCGTCGACCGTCACCGCGCCGGTCAGGATGGGCGCACCGTAGCGCCAGCCATTCGAAAAGGCCAGCCGGGTCCCACCGGCGGCGGCGACTGCTTCCAGCAACACGTCGTCCATGGATCCTTCGAGCACGGTGGTCCGATCCAGCGGTCGCGACGTCGTGCCCACCACCTCCGCGAGCGCGTCGCGATGCGGGGCGAGCGCTGCATCGACGCGCTCGGTCATCGCCGGATCGGGATCGATTGCGGGCGTGACCTCCAGCAGCGCATGCCGCAAGTCCACCACCCGCCCATCCTCGACCGTGACATCCAGGCGGCCCACGAAGGAACCATGGCAGCCAGACTGGAAGATGACCGTACCGTCCACCATCACGGGCTGGTAGAGACGGTTGTGGGTGTGACCGCTCACGAGCACGTCGATGCCCGGTACCTCGCCTGCGAGCTTCACGTCCTGCGGAAAGCCGAGATGCGACAGCACGACGACCAGGTCGACCCGATCTTCCCGACGGAGTCGCTCGATGTGCGCTGGAAGCTCGTCGTTGCCGAGGGTGAAGCGCACGCCTTCCGAATAGCTGGGCGGCATGCTCTTGTCCACGATCGTGGCAGCGATGCCGATGATCCCGACCCGCAGTCCTCCGCGTTCCAGCACCCGCGTCGGCGCGAACACCAGCGCTCCGGTCGACTGGTCGTAACAATTGATTGCCAGCACCGGGTAATCGAGCTGCTCTGCGAGGGCGCGAAAGCGCGCGGGACCATAGGCAAACTCCCAGTGCGCCGTCATGGCATCCAGGGCAAGACCATTCATGATCGGGACGAGCGCCTCGCCTTCGGTCTGCACCGCGACGAAGGTGCCATGGAAGGTGTCACCGTTGTCGAGGGCGATAACCGCCCCCGGATGCTCGGCGCGCACCTTGCGGAACAGGGTGGCGATGCGCGCGAGCCCGCCCGCGGTGCGATACCGCATCCCGGCTTGGTACCGAAAGGCCTCCGGATGAGGTTCGAGATAGCCATGGAGATCGTTGATCTGCAGCAGGGTGACCTGGCGTCGGGACATCACGGCTCCAATTCGAGAGACGACGGCAGACTGTGCGCGTCACCGGTCGGCGGCGCGGGCCCGCGCAGGGGCGCGATCAAAGAGCGACAGGGCGATGAGCAATCCCGCCGTCCCCAAGGGCATCAGGAGCGGCCACACCAGACCCGCGAGCATCGGCGCCACCATGAACAGGCCGCGCAGCCCGCGGGAATAATGCTGACCCGCACGCCGGAGGTAGGCTTCCGCTACCGGCTCGAGCGCGGCACGCTCGGGACTTCCCACCGGCATCGACACGATGAATCCGGCATGGTTGAACAGCCGCATCGCCAGGGCCGATGCCACCAGGCTTGCGAACAGGGTGGTCATCAGCAGAAGCATCAACAACTCGTTCATGCCGAACGCCTGCAGCGTGTCATGCGGATGCTCGAACAGCGCCGAGCCGAGCGACACGCTGCCCATCAAGGCCAGCGCCGCCGTCGAGGCGACGATGGTCGCGGACATCAGCGAATTGCGCAGCGTCTGCACGGCGAGGATCTCGGAGCCCGGCTGGCGCGAGAGCGCGCGCACCCACATCACCCGGATCGAGGCGTGGGCCGAGCGCGCCACCCCGTCGGGGTCGTGCCGGGCGCGAAACCCCACGTAGACTTCGTAGGCGAGGAAGGCGAAAAGGCTCGCAGCGATCGACCATGCCGAACCCATCGCCTCGGTGACAGGGCTCACGGCCGGAGCCCGGCGGCATCCACCCTCATGTCGCTCGCGGCTGCGGCGGAGGCGTCGCCCTGGCGCGGCGCTCGATCAATTCGAATAATCCCATGCCCACCAGCATGGCGATCACGAATGCCGCGGCCTTGGGCTGCCCCGCCCCGAGGGCGACGACCGCAGGACCCGGGCAGAATCCTGCGAGCCCCCATCCGGCGCCAAACAGCACACCGCCTACGAGCAAGCGGCGGTCGATGGTGCGATTGCCGGGTATCTGCATCGGCAGGTCCAGCAGCGAGCGTGAACGCGTGCGGGCGATGCGGAAGCCGATGGCGCCGATGGCGATGGCACCGGCCATCACAAAGGCGAGCGAGGGGTCCCACGGGCCGGCGAGATCCAGGAAGCCGAGCACCTTGGCGGGATTGGCCATTCCCGAGACCAGGAGCCCGACCCCGAAGAGCAGACCGAGGAGGAACGACACGATGGTCGGCATCACGCACCCCCGGCAAGCACGTGGCGCATCACGAATACCGTCACGAATCCTGCCAGTACGAATGTCACGGTGGCCGCGAGCGAGCGCCCCGAGCCTCGCGAGACTCCGCACACGCCGTGGCCGCTGGTGCAGCCGGAGCCGAGTCGGGTTCCGAAACCCACCAGCAGGCCGGCCACCGCGAGGAGTGGATAAGACGCATCGATCCGGATCTCCGGCAGAGCCGTCAGCAAGGCGTACAGCGCCGGGGTTACCAGGGTGCCGGCCACGAAGGCGATACGCCAGCCCATGTCGCCGCCGCGCGGCCGCAGCAGTCCCCCGACAATGCCGCTGATGCCGGCAATCCGGCCGAGCAGCAGGACGAACGCCGCCGCGGAAAGTCCGATGAGTACCCCCCCAACGGTGGCGCTGGCGGGCGTGAAGAGCGCCCAGTCAATCTGCATGATGGTTCCCCTTGAAGACCGTTGGGACGGGTGGTGGTTGCGTTGCGCCGTTGGACCCGCGGAACTTTGGCCAAGTTCGCCGGCTCCGAGGTCGCGGGGGTGGAGGGATGGTTCGGCGGTCGTCGGGGGCGCTCGAAGATGCGCCGGGACGGCCCCTCCAGGTCTCGCCGCTTGTCGTCGCGTCCAGGCGCCGCGACCGGCGACGACGCCGGAAGCCCCGGGCCCTCGGGAGTCTTGCGGCCCGCGCCGATCCGTCAGCGCAACATGGAGGCGAATTGATGCTTTTCCAGCAGCTGTTCGAACCGGAATCCTCGACCTACACCTACCTGCTCGGGTGCGAGGAGACCGGCCAGGCGGTGCTGGTCGACCCCGTGCTGGAAACGCTGGAGCGCGACCTCGCCGCGGTCAAGGCGCGGGGGATGCGCCTGTCGGCGACGCTCGACACCCACGTCCATGCCGACCACATCACGTCGGCCTGCCGGCTCCGGGACCTGGCCGGCTCGCGCATCGCGAATCCTGCCGGAGACTGTTTGCCGTGCACCGACGTCCCGATCGTCGAAGGGACGCCATTCGTAGTCGGCTCCATCATCTTGCATCCGCTCCACACCCCCGGCCACACCGACACCCATCATTGCTATCTGCTGCGCGATGGCAGCGTGCCGAGGTTGTTCACCGGTGACGCGCTGCTGATCGATGGCTGCGGCCGCACTGACTTCCAGAATGGCAATGCCGAGGCGCTGTTCCACTCAGTGCGCGACAAGCTCTTCACCCTACCCGAAGACACGTTGGTATATCCGAGCCACGACTACCGGCATCGCCACGTGTCCACCATCGGCCAGGAGCGCCAGCGCAACCCGCGGTTAGGCATGGACCATTCACTCGATCAATTCGTGTACCTGATGGCCAACCTCGGGCTACCCTATCCCAAGAAAATCGACGTGGCGGTGCCAGCCAACCGTCTGTGCGGCAACTGTCCCGACGAAGCCGTCGGCGAACTGCATCGCCGCGGCGGGGTTTCGGTACAGGGTTGATCGTGCACACGCACCACCTGACTGCGCGGCGGTGCGCCTGAACACCCGGTCTTCATGACCCCGCGGGCACCCCTCGACGGCGGACGCGCTTCGCCCAGGTGCGGCCTCGCGGCCGGCGACCACTGGACCGCGGCAATGAGGCATGGAAACGCGCGCCATGCCGGCAAAGCTGCGCCATGTCCATCGGCGGTGTCCCCGGGGGGGCACACGACGCATGCTGAGGAGCGCGAGGCGGGCGGCGGCCGGTGAAGGCTCGTAGCCGAGCGCATGCGCGCCGGCCGAGCCCCGTCGCCATGCGGCCGCCCGACCAATACTCGTACGCGCGGCGTCCGGGGGAAACGGCCGCAAAGATAGCCCCACGATGCGCAAGAACCGGTTGTGAGCGAAAATGCCGGTCGCGCTCAAGCTTGGGTCCGTTCCGCCTTGAATCTCAATTTCCTCCAGGTCTACTCGCCTTTCGCGGCGGCCTACCTGCTTTCGTACGTCTTTCGCACGGTCAATGCCGTCATCTCGCCCGAACTGACCCGCGAGCTCGCACTCTCCCCGGCGGCGCTGGGGCTGCTCACCAGCGCCTACTTCATCGCCTTCGGCGCCGTCCAGATCCCGGCGGGGATGCTGCTCGACCGGTATGGGCCACGGCGCATCGAGCCGATCTTCCTGCTGATCGCGGGCACCGGCGCGCTCGCTTTCGCGGCGGCCGGGGGCGAGGCGGGCCTGCTGGGAGCGCGCGCGCTGATCGGCATCGGGGTGGCCACGTGCCTGATGGGGCCGCTCAAGGGAATCGCCACCTGGTATCCCGCGGATCGCCAAGCCTCGCTTTCGGGATGGATGATGGTGGCCGGGGGACTCGGAGCGTTGCTCGCGAGCGCGCCCCTCGAGTTCGCCCTGCGGTTCATGTCGTGGCGGGTGGTGTTCGTGCTGCTCGCCATCGCCACCTACGTCGTGGCAGCCTGGATCTGGTGGCAGGTGCCGGACGTTGCGAAGCCGGCGCATGCGCAGGGCTGGGCCGCGCAGTGGGCCGGGGTGCGGCGCGTGTTCGCCAATCCACGCTTCTGGTGGCTCGCGCCGCTCGGCTCGCTCGCCATCGGCTCCTTCATGGCGATCCAGGGCCTGTGGTCGGTGCCCTGGATGATGGAAGTGGAGGGCATGGACCGCGCCACCGCGGCGCGCCACCTCCTGGTGATGAGCACGGTCACCCTCGGTGGCTATCTCTTCCTCGGCAGTTTCGCGACCCGTCTCGCCCGGCGTGGAATTCTGCCGGCGCATCTCTTCGCCGGCGGCTTCGCGCTCAACATCGCGTCGCTCGCGCTCATCACCACCGGCGTGCCGGGCAGCTACCTGTGGTGGGCGCTCTACGGTCTGGGCGCGTCGGTGAACGTGCTGGGCTTCACGGTCCTGGGACAGGGACTCGCTCGGGAGCTCACCGGACGCGCCAACACCGCCCTCAACCTGATGATGTTCCTCGGCAGCTTCCTCGCCCAGTGGGGCATCGGCGTGATGGTCGAGGCGACCCGGAAATGGCTGGACTACTCCACCGCCCATGGCCTCAGGCTCGCGTTCGTCGTGGTGCTGTGCATCGAGGTGACGGTGCTGGCGTGGTTCGCGCGGGGATGGCGGCGCTATGCGCCACATCCCGAGAGCGCCGCACGCACGTCGGCCTGAGGCCAGGATCCGATGCATCTGCACATCCTCGGCATCTGCGGCACCTTCATGGGCGGGCTCGCCGCGATCGCCAAGAGCGCCGGCCACACCGTCACCGGGTGCGACGCCAATGTCTACCCGCCGATGAGCACCCAGCTCGCGGCCATGGGAATCGGCCTGACGCAAGGCTGGTCGCCGGATCAGCTCGGGGGCGTCGCCCGCGACGCCGATCTTTTCGTGATCGGCAACGTGGTGTCGCGCGGCAATCCGTTGATGGAAGCGATCCTCGACACCAGCCGGCGCTATGTCTCCGGGCCGCAATGGCTGTACGAGCACGTGCTCGCGGGACGCTGGGTGCTGGCGGTCGCGGGCACCCATGGCAAGACCACCACCACGTCGATGCTTGCCTGGATCCTGGAGCACGCCGGCCTCGCGCCGGGCTTTCTGATCGGCGGGGTACCCATCGATTTCGCAACTTCGGCGCGACTCTCCGCGCAATGCCCGTTCTTCGTCATCGAAGCCGACGAGTACGACACCGCGTTCTTCGACAAGCGATCCAAGTTCGTCCACTACCGGCCACGCACGGTGGTGCTGAACAACCTCGAGTTCGACCATGCCGACATCTTTCCCGATCTCGGCGCCATCGAGACCCAGTTCCATCATCTGGTGCGCACCGTTCCCGCCAGTGGCCGCCTGGTGGTGAATGCCGGAGAAGCGAGCCTTGGCCGCGTGCTCGGTCGCGGTGTGTGGAGCGAGGTCGAGTGGTTCGGCGGGCGGGACTCGGTGATGCTCGCAGCGGACGGAGGGCGCACTTGGTCGATTGGCGACGACGGTGCGGTGCGGCTCGGCGGAGTCGCGCAAGGCGCACTCCAGTTCGGCGAGGCGGGTCGTCACAACCAGCACAACGCCCTGGCCGCCATTGCCGCCGCGCGGCACGCCGGAGTGCCCGTCGCGCAGAGTCTCGCGGCGCTCGCGGTGTTCCGCGGCGTGAAACGGCGACTCGAGAACCGGGGGACGGCGGATGGCGTCGTCGTGTACGACGACTTCGCGCACCATCCCACCGCCATTGCCACGACCATCGATGGCCTCAGACGTCGCATCGGCGCGGCGCGGGTGCTGGCGGTGCTCGAGCCACGCTCGAACACCATGAAGCTCGGCGCGGTGAAGGATGCGTTGCCGGGCAGCCTCGCCGGCGCCGATGTGGTGTTCTGCTACGCGAAGGACCTCGGCTGGAACGTCGCCGCGGCGCTCGCGCCCCTCGGCGATCGTGGCCTGGTGCTGGACGATCTCGACGCCCTGGTCGAGGCCGTGGTTGCCGAGTCGCGCGCCGGCGATCACGTGCTGGTGATGAGCAACGGCGGCTTCGGCGGCATCCACGACAAACTGTTGGCGCAGCTGTCGGTACGAGCCGAACGCCGCGACCCCGAGGTCGCGCGGACGCGAACCGGTGCGGGGCCTCCGAGATTCAGGCGCAGCACGTGAGCGTCGTCGTCTATCTCCACGGCTTCAACTCTGCGCCGCAGAGCGTCAAGGGCCAGTTGCTCGCCCGCGCCGCGGCCTCCCTGCCGTCGGCCCCGCGCTTTTATCTGCCGCGCCTGCCGCCCCGGCCGATGGCCGCCATGGCCATGGTCACGGCGTGGGTCGAGGCGCACGTCGCTGCATCCGAAGTCGTCAGCTTCGTCGGCAGCTCCCTCGGCGGGTTCTACGCGACGTGGCTGGCGGAGCGGTTCGGCGCGCGTGCGGTGGCGATCAATCCCGCGATCCGACCGCAGGCGTCGCTCGAAAGCTTTCTTGGGCCGCAACGCAACCTGTACACCGGAGAGACGTATATCCTCACCCGCGACGACCTCGACGCCATGGTTGCCCTGCGGGTCGAGCGGATTACCCGTCCCGAGCGCTACCTGCTGCTCGTCCGCAGCGGCGACGAGCTCCTGGATTGGCGGGCTGCGGTGCGGTATTACGGTGGCGCGTGGCAATACGTCGCCGGCGGGGGCGACCACGGCTGGACCGACTTTGCCCCGATGGTGCCGACGGTCCTGCAATTCGCGACTGCATTTCGAGAGTGACCGGATCAATGAGAATTTCCATGCTGGCGAGAATTTTTCACCGTGCGCTCGGCGCCATTCTTCTGTGCGTCGCCGGTGGCGTGATGGCGCAATCGCGGATGTGCATCGACCACGACACGATCGTCTTCGGCGACCGTCCGGTCGGCAGCAGCGCCAGCGTGACCGTCACCGTCGCCAACTGCGGCAACGCCCCCTATGCATTCACCGACGTCAGCGTGCACGGCGCGACCGGACCCGGCTATGCGGTGGCGAGCGCCTGCACGACCGGACAGACCCTGGCGCCGGGCGCAGCCTGCACGGCCACGATCACGTTCGCGCCCACCACCGCCGGCCAGCAATCCGGTGCCTTGTGGTTACGCAACACGACGAGCACGGCGACGCAACTCGTCACCTTCTACGGGCGGGGAACCACGGCATCGGCGGGCGCCGCGACCTTGACGTTCTCACCCTCGCCAGCGCAGTTCGCCGACACGGTGGTGGGATCCTCCAGCGCGCCGCTTCGCATCGACCTGCAGAATCGCGGCACCGTCGCCATCACGCCGAGCGCCATCGTGTTCAACGGCCCGTCGGTCTTCGACTTCGACAACACCGGCACGTGCGGCGTCGGGCTGCCGATTCCGCCAGGCGGGTCGTGTCGCATCGACGTGGTATTCACGCCCGCTGCCGGCGGAGTACGCCTCGCCAACCTCAACGTGGATGCGCCGCAGCTCGCCTCACTGGCCATCCTTCGCATCGCTGGCACGGGTATCGCGGCACCCGTGTTGCCCGCCGCGGCGGATCTGATCGAGTACCACCACGTAGGTCTCGATCACTATTTCCTCACCCTCGAGCCGGCGGAGATCGCCTTCCTCGATGCCGGTGGATTGGGGTCGGCGTGGTCGCGCACGGGACGGCGCCTGCAGGCGTGGCCGCTGACAGCTGACGTTCCGGGAGCGGTGGAT
>JBDTWB010000175.1:0-8879 GCA_040006895.1 Casimicrobiaceae bacterium
AATACCGGCCTGTCACGCCGGGGGTCGCGGGTTCGAGTCCCGTCCACTCCGCCATAGCAAAGCCATTCCGCGCACGCGTTGCGGCGGGATGTCGAACGAAACGGGACGAAGCGCCCGGGAGCCGCGCTCCACCGAGTCCATCCGGGCGCCCGAGAACCGACGGCCGAGAGGCTGTTAGGGGCGAACGCGAGTTCGCCCTTTTGGTTTGCAAACGATGGCAGCGTGCGTGCGGCGAAGGTCGCCTCCTGCGTCCTGCCTGATCGCCAAAGCGCGCGAAAGCATCTGACCCACATGTACGATCTCGTATACAAGCATAAGCGGGCAGTGCAGGTCGTCCTCGCCCTGATCATGCTGCCGTTCGCGTTCTTCGGTGTCGACTACTACTTCCGCGGTGGCAACGACGCCGCGAATGAAGTCGCGCGGGTGGGCGACGTCCGGGTGACACAGGCCGAATACGCCGAAGCACTGCGTGACCAGACGGACCGTTTGCGCGCCCAGCTCGGCGCGAACTTCGATCCGGGGATGCTCGACAATCCCGAAGTGCGCTACGCCATCCTCGAGCAGCTGGTCAACCAGAAGCTTCTCCAGGACAAGGCCCGTCGGGAGGCGATGCGGGTTTCGGACACGCAACTCCAGGAGGTCATTGCAACACTGCCCGTTTTCCAGGAGAACGGCCGGTTCTCCGTGGATCGGTACCGCCAGCTGCTGGCTGCGCAGAACATGAATCCGCCGCAGTTCGAGGAGCGGCTGCGCCAGGAACTCATCCTCGGGCCACTCTCCGATCCGATCGCCCTTGGCGGCATCGTCGCCAAGGCGAGCAAGGAGCGCTACCTCAATCTGCTCGAGCAACAACGCGAAGTCGCAGCGGCGACGATCCCGGCCGAGCCGTTTGCGAAGGACGTCAAGATCGACGACGCGGCGGTCAAGGCCTTCTACGACAGCAATGCGCAGGCGTTCAAGACCCCGGAGCAGGCGAAGTTCGAATACGTCATGTTGACCCCGGAAACCACCCTCGGGCAGGTGACCGTCGATCCCGCCGAGGTCGAGCGCCAGTACGAAGCCAATCTCAAGCAGTATGGGCAGCCGGAGGAGCGCACCGCTGCCCACATTCTCGTTGCCGTGAAGCCGGACGCGAAGCCCGAGGAGAAGGCAGCGGCCAAGAAGAAGGCCGAGGATATTGCCGCGCAGGCCAAGGCCAATCCCGGTAAGTTCGGCGAGCTCGCCAAACAGAACTCACAGGATCCCGGCTCCGCCGCCGAGGGCGGCGATCTCGGCAGCTTTCCGCGCGGCACGATGGTAAAGGGTTTCGACGAGGCCGTTTTTGCCATGACGCAGGGCGAGATCAGCGACCCCGTACTGACCGACTTTGGGTATCACGTGATCAAGCTCAACGGCATTACCCCGGCGAAGGTACGGCCTTTCGAGGAGTTGCGCGCGCAGATCGAGCAGGATATCAAGCGCCAGAAGGGGTCGGCGAAGTTCGCGGCAGCTGCCGACCAGTTCCAGAACCTGGTGTACGAACAGGCCGATTCGCTGCAGGGTGTCGCGAAGGCGCTGAACCTCGAAGTGCAGACGTCGCCGCTCGTGACGCGGCCGCAGGCGCAAGCGCTCGCCAAGGGCAACGCCAAGTTCGTCGAGGCGCTTTTCGGACCCGATTCGGTGCAGAGCAAGCGCAATACCGAGGCCATCGAGATTGCGCCAGGCACGCTGATGTCCGGTCGCGTGGTCGAATACAAGCCATCCGCGCCGGTGCCGTTCGATCAGGTCAAGGCCACCATTCACGACCAGCTGGTGCGACGGGCCGCGGCCGAAGCCGCCCTGAAGGCCGGCAGCGAGAAGCTGGCGGCACTTGCGCAGGGCAAGAGCGAGAAAGATGTCGGCTTGAGCTTTTCGGCGCCGGTGAAGGTCGAACGCAACCGGCCCACACCGGGCATGTCGCCGGACGCCATCAAGAAGGTCTTCCAGGCCGACCCCGCCAAGTTGCCGCAGTACGTCGGCACGTCAGGCGAGCAGGGCGGTTTCGCGATCTACAAGGTCACTCAAGTGATCGCGCCACCCGCACCGGACGATGCGAAGCTGGCTGCCGTCGGCAGCAGGATCAACGAGCAGCTGTCGCGTGAGCTTTTCGCTGCCTACATCGCCTCGCTGAAGGGCAAGGCAGAAGTGAAGATCAACCAGGCCAATCTCGAGAAGCGCTGACGACGCGCGGGCATAACGTCCAGAAAAAGCGGCGACCTCGGTCGCCGTTTTGGGTTTTTGGGTTGTGCCCCGGGTTTCAGGTCAACGGTCCGCCTGGCACTGGGCGCGCAAGAACGTTTCGACCTTGTCGCGCTCCTGCTTGCGCATGGCAGCGTCCATGACCAGCCGCTCGCCGCGCTCGTTGACCCGCACGTGCTGGATGTTGTCCATCTGCAGCGCCTTCAGCTGGCCGCGGGCCTGGTTACAAAGATCCTCGCGACGCGTTGCGTCCACCCGGGCCTTGTCGGCCTTGTTCGTATCGTCCGCGCGCTGCATCTGCCGCTTCTTGAGCTCGGCGTCCTGGTTGATCATGTCCTTGACGGCATTGCGATTTGCCGGTGGCGCCGCACCGTTGACCTGCTCCGCTTTGACATCGCCGCTGGGGGGGATGTCGGAATACACGACCCGCCCGTTGGCGTCGACCCATTTCCACAGCGCGGCGTGGGCGGGGTGGACATAGAGCGCGGCGGCGCACAGCAGCGCCATGACGCAACCCGTCGTCCAGATTGGCATGCGGCGCGGCAGTTGCCCCGGCGTGCTCGTGGTTCGGACCAGAGGTGTCATGGCGCTTCCTGGGGGAGGAGGTGGCGACCAAGGTAGAGGACCGGCGCGGGAACGTCAAATGATGCCGGTCGAACGGCGCATTCCCGCCGGTCGAGCGGCGGGAATGCGCCGTTGTACTCGGCGCGGCATGCGCCCGGCATCGCGACCCAGCGCCGGCGGCAATCGAGGCGATCGCGTCCGGTATAATCCGCTTTTGCGCTAGGAGAGAACCACTATGCGTGTCGTCCGCAAGGCGCTCACCTTTGACGACGTCCTTCTCGTACCCGCCCATTCGCGCATTGTCCCCAGGGACGTGCGCCTCGCGACCCGCCTGACCAAGACGATCACCCTCAATGTGCCGCTGCTCTCGGCAGCTATGGACACGGTCACCGAGGCGCGGCTTGCCATTGCCATGGCGCAGGAAGGCGGCCTTGGCATCGTACACAAGAACATGTCACCGGCGAAGCAGGCGGCAGAGGTCGCCAAGGTGAAGCGCTTCGAGAGTGGCGTCGTGAAGGATCCGATCACCGTTCCGCCGAGCATGACTGTGCGGGAAGTCCTCGCGCTTACCCGGCAGCACAAGTTCTCCGGTCTGCCGGTGGTGGAGGGCAAGCGCGTGGTCGGCATCGTGACCAACCGCGATACCCGCTTCGAGACCAATCTCGATCAGCCGGTCGCAAATGTGATGACCAAGCGCGACAAGCTCGTCACGGTGCGTGAAGGCACGGATCTGGACGAGGCCAAGGCGCTCATGCACCAGCATCGCCTCGAGCGCGTGCTCGTGATCAATGGCGACATGGAGCTGCGCGGTCTAATCACCGTCAAGGACATCCTCAAGTCGACCGAGCATCCCCTCGCCTGCAAGGACGCCCTGGGGAGGCTGCGAGTCGGCGCCGCACTGGGTACGGGGGGCGACACCGAGGAGCGTGCCGAGGCACTGGTCGCGGCCGGTGCGGACGTGCTGGTGGTGGACACCTCGCATGGACACTCCCAGGGCGTGCTCGACCGGGTGCAGTGGATCAAGAAGCGTTACGGCCAGGTGCAGGTGATCGGCGGCAACGTCGCCACCGCGGCCGGGGCGCGTGCGCTGGCCGATCACGGCGCGGACGCGGTCAAGATCGGCATCGGTCCGGGCTCGATCTGCACCACGCGGATCGTCGCCGGTGTCGGCATGCCGCAAATCTCCGCCATTCAATTTGCACTGGAAGGCGTCGGCGAACTGGGCATCCCGGCGATTGCCGATGGCGGTATCCGCTACTCGGGCGACATCGCCAAGGCGCTCGCCGCTGGCGCGTCGTGCGTGATGATGGGCAGCATGTTCGCCGGCACCGAGGAGTCGCCGGGCGAAATCGAGCTGTATCAGGGTCGCTCGTACAAGAGCTATCGCGGCATGGGCTCGCTCGGGGCGATGCAGCAGGGCAGCTCGGATCGCTACTTCCAGGACACCGAAGGCGAGGGCGCTGCCGAGAAGCTGGTACCGGAAGGCATCGAGGGCCGCGTGCCCTATAAGGGCTCGCTCGCCGCGGTCATTCACCAGCTCATGGGCGGCTTGCGGGCGGCGATGGGCTATTGCGGTTGTGCGACCATCGACGAACTCCGGACCAGCGCCGAGTTCGTGGAGATCACGGCGGCAGGCGTTCGCGAATCGCACGTGCACGACGTGCAGATCGTGAAGGAAGCGCCCAACTATCGCGTCGACTAGTCGACGGCGCGCCACTTCGTCCCCGAGCGTCTCGACGTGTACTGGCACACGGTTTCTCAAACGGGCCTCGGCACTGGTCATGCCGGCCGCAGCCGCTTGGCCCGCATCAAGCGCTGCGGGGCGCCCCGATCCCCCTTGGCGCGAAGCGCCCGAGGCGACATCGCGGGTGGCACCTTTGCGACCACGCCGGGCCGTTGTCGGTACCCCAAACGTACACGGACATGAGCGACGTTTCCAAGGTGCCCAACGAAGCAACGACCATCCACGAAGTCTCGCCGGCGCTCGAGTCGGGAGCGATGGCCGCCGCATCGCACGAGCGCATCCTCATCCTCGATTTCGGCTCGCAGGTCACGCAGCTCATCGCCCGGCGGCTCCGCGAGACCAACGTTTATTGCGAGGTGCATCCGTACGACGTGGGCGACGACTTCGTGCGCGCCTTCGGCCCGCGCGGAGTGGTGCTGTCCGGCGGCCCCAACAGCGTGATCGAGGGCGACACGCCCCGGGCGCCCGAGGTCGTCTGGGCACTCGGCGTGCCGGTGCTCGGCATCTGCTACGGCATGCAGACCATGGCGGCGCAACTAGGCGGTGCCGTCGAGAACGGACGCGTGCGCGAATTCGGTTACGCCGAGGTGCGCGCCCACGGTCACTCCGCGCTGCTCCGTGATGTTCAGGATCGCACCAACGACGCGCAGCATGGCCTGCTCGACGTCTGGATGAGCCATGGCGACAAGGTCACGGCATTGCCCCCGGGCTTCAAGGTCATCGCCAGCAACCCGTCGTGCGCCATCGCCGCCATGGCCGACGAGACGCGCCGGCTCTACGCCATTCAGTTCCATCCGGAAGTAACCCATACCCGCCAGGGCGCGGCAATCCTGGCACGCTTCGCCCACGAAATCTGCGGCTGTGGACACGACTGGAACATGCGCGACTATCGGGCGGAGGCAGTTGCTTCCATCCGCGCCCAGGTCGGCGCCGACAACGTCATCCTGGGGCTTTCCGGCGGTGTCGATTCGTCGGTGGCCGCAGCCCTCATTCACGAGGCCATCGACGACCAGCTTACCTGCGTGTTCGTCGACCACGGCTTATTGCGACTTGCCGAGGCCGAGCAGGTCCTGGACACGTTCGGGCGTCATCTCGGGGTGCGGGTGGTGCACGTCGATGCCTCGGTCCAGTTCATGGGCGAGCTTGCCGGCGTCAGCGATCCCGAGCAGAAGCGCAAGATCATCGGCCGCGAGTTCGTGCACGTGTTCCAGCGCGAGGCCGAGCGCCTCGCCAAGAGCGGCCACGCTGCCAAATGGCTGGCGCAGGGCACGATCTACCCCGATGTGATCGAGTCGGCAGGTTCGAAGACCAAGAAGGCGCACACCATCAAGTCGCACCACAACGTCGGCGGCCTGCCGGAGACGCTGCATCTGAAGCTCCTGGAGCCGCTGCGCGAGCTCTTCAAGGACGAAGTGCGCGAGCTCGGTATCACCCTGGGCCTGCCACGCGAGATGGTCTACCGCCATCCCTTTCCAGGCCCGGGTCTCGGCGTACGCATCCTGGGCGAGGTCACCCGCGCCCACGCCGACCTGCTGCGCCGCGCCGACGCGATCTTCATCGACGAGCTGCGGGTGACGATCGACGACGCGTCCGGCAAGAGTTGGTACGACCTCACGGCGCAGGCGTTCGCGGTATTCCTGCCGGTCCGCTCCGTGGGAGTAATGGGCGACGGCCGTACCTACGAGCACGTGGTGGCGCTGCGGGCGGTGCACACCACCGACTTCATGACGGCCCACTGGGCGCCCCTGCCGCACGAGCTCCTCGCGAGGGTCTCGAGCCGGATCATCAACGAGGTGCGCGGCATCAACCGCGTGGTCTACGACATTTCCAGCAAGCCGCCGGCGACGATCGAGTGGGAGTAGGAGGTGTGTCGACGAACATCGCGGTCGGGCTCTATTGAGCACCGGACCTAGCTCCCCGACGCACGGTCGGCACGCGTGTATTCGAGCACGTCGTCCACGACAGCCGGCTCGAGGTCACCGATACTGCTCGAGGCTTGCCGGTCTCCACCACGGGGTTGTCGCCTTCCCGGCACCGGACAGGCCCGAGTAGCGCGAAGACCCCCCGTGACGGATCTCGACAATCAACGCCGCGCCCCTGGCCGCCGAGAGGCCCGCGCGAGCGCTAATTCTGCCAATTGACCAGAGCCCGCGTTTCGACTCCCCGGTTGCCGTACGAACTCGCCGAGTGACTGGGACTTACCGACCCCTAGAAATTGCGCTCAGCGCGGTGGGCGTCGGCTCGGCGTCGCCGCCAACCTGCGGCGCGCAAGGATCGGTATATGCCAGCCGTCCGTCACTGGTTCAATATGCTCGCGTTCGCGAGCTTTTCGGCCATTGTCTGAATTGCATCCGACGGTCATGCCAGTCGGCGCACACCCCTGGTATCAACCGTCCCAATTCGCTGCTATCCTCCGCCGGTTATTGGCCCAAAGGAGTCGACATGTCCGTCATCGCCAGGATTATGGGCGTTGCCATCGCCGCAGCAAGCGCGGTTGTCGCAACCCAGACCTTCGCCGCCAGCTGGCCCGACAAGCCGGTCAAGATCATCGTGCCGTTTGCCCCGGGCGGGACCACCGATACGCTGGTACGGAACATCCAGCGCGTCGCGGAGGAAAAGAAGCTGCTGCCGCAGCCGCTGACGGTTATCAATGTCGGGGGGCACTTCTCGGTTGGCGGCAATCAGGTGAAGAACGCGGCGCAGGACGGATACACGTTCCTCGCCGTCCATTTGGCGCTGCTGTCGGGCGAAATCGTCGACCCGAACCGCAAGCTCTCCTACCGCGATTTCGCGCCGGTTGCGCTTACCGGCGGCTTCTGCCTGCATCCGGTGGTGCGCGCGGACGCACCGTGGAAGACCCTGGCCGAGTTGCTGGCGGCCGCGAAGGAAAAGCCGAACACCATCATTTTTGGCGTCAACGTCGGGGCGTTGAATCACCTGGGTGGAGGCATGCTCGAGGCCGCGTTCCCGGGCGCGAGATTCCGCTTCGTGCAGATCGGCGGCGGCGCCGAGAACTTTGCCGCGTTGAAGGGCGCTAATACCCAGGTAAGCATGTTGTCGTCGTCGGAGTACCAGAACTTCAAGGCCGGCGGCGTGCGCGCGCTCGGCTACACGGGGGCCGAAAGGCTCAAGCTCGAGCCCGACATCCAGACGATGCGAGAGCAGGGTCTCGATTTCGATTTCTGCATCAACAACTACTGGCTGGCTCCCAAGGGAACTCCCAAGGAGGCGATCGACGGGATGGCGGCGATGCTGCAGAAGGCGATGGCCTCACCGGAGATGCAGGCTGCGCAGGCGAAGCAGGCGTCGTCGTCGGAATTCCTGTCCGGGGCGGCGTTCCAGAAATCGCTCGACGACACCTTCAAGGCCATCGAGCCGGTGGCCAGGTCTCTGGTCAAGAAGTAGCCGGTGCAACTCACCAGCACCCGCCGCGCCGAAGTCGCGATGGCTGTCCTGGCCATCGCGCTGGCGGGAGCGTTCCTGTACGACGGCCGCGCATTGGCGCCTGGCGTGCTCGAGCCGGTCGGCCCCGGAAGCATCCCCAACGCGACGTGCTGGATCGTGATCGCACTGTCGCTGGCGATGCTGATGCGCAGCGTGCGGGGAGGCGGTAGCGGCCAAGCGAGCGCATCAGTCTCGGGCGAGCGCTGGCGTGACTTAGGCTTCCTGGTCGTGGCCGTCAGTGCGTATGTCGCCCTGCTGGGATTCGGAGTCGTTCGTTATAGCATCGCGACCACGGTCTTCCTGGCGTTGTCCATCGTGTGGCTGGCCCCGCACCGGCGACGTGCATGGCCCGGGGCGCTGGCGGTCGGGGTTGTGCTCGGCTTCGGGCTCGACTACGTATTCCGTCACGTCCTGATCACCGACCTGCCCTAGCGAAACGCGATGGGGATGCTCGACGCCATCATTGGCATGTTCGCGCCGCTGCCATTGGTTCTGATCGTGTTCGGGACGGCAGCTGGAATCGTCGTCGGCGCGATTCCCGGTCTGACCGGAGCGATGCTGATCGCGCTGGCGCTGCCGTTCACGTTTCACATGACGCCCGTCGCCTCGATGATCCTGCTGGTGTCGATGTACACCGGCTCGATCACCGGGGGCCTCATTTCCGCAACGCTGTTCCGTATCCCGGGCACGCCGTCCAACGTGATGACCACGTTCGATGGCTATCCGATGGCGGTCAAGGGGCAGGCCGGACGTGCGTTGGGCCTGGGCATCGGCGCGTCGACCTTCGGTGCGCTGTTCGCGTGGGTTGCGTTGGCCACCATCACCGAGCCGTTGTCCGATCTGGCGGTGCGCTTCTCGCCTTGGGACTATTTTTCCTTGACGCTGATGGCGCTGGTGCTGATCTCGTCGG
>JBDTWB010000176.1:0-8835 GCA_040006895.1 Casimicrobiaceae bacterium
ATGACCCATGGCAAGCCCTCCCGGAGAAGCGCACGTTGACAGCGTACGCGCAGCACCTCGCCCGCCCATTCTAGCGACCGTGGCGCAGTCATTGTCCGAAATCGGAACTGCGCGGCGACCACCGCGGTACGGGTGCGCGGCGCCGGGCCGCACTCGGGGCCGGTGCTATCATCATCTGGATGACGTTCCGCGGAGGCGAACATGCGCAAAATCGACATCTTCAATCACATTCTGCCGGCAAAGTTCTTCGAGAAGATCGGCGACTACAAGGACATCGGCAAGCGCATGCGCGAGGTACCGATGCTGTTCGACCTGGATGAACGGTTTCGGGTGATGGACCGGTTTCCCGATTACGTCCAGGTGCTCTCCGCGGGCATGCCGCCCATCGAAGCGCTGGCCGGTTCGGACAAGAGTCCGGAGCTTGCGAAGATCTGCAACGACGGCATGGCGGAGCTCTGCAAGCAATACCCGGAACGTTTCCCGACGTTCATCGCGTCCTTGCCATTGAACAATCCGGAGGCGTCGGTACGCGAGCTGCATCGTGCCGTGCGCGACCTCGACGCGCGGGGGGTGCAGATCTTCTCGAACATCAACGGCAAGCCGCTTGACCTGCCCGAGTTCGCCCCGCTCTTCGAGGCGATGGCGAGCTACGACCTGCCGATCTTCCTGCATCCTGCGCGCGGTGCGGACTTTGCCGATTACGCTACCGAGCAGAAATCCAAATACGAGCTCTGGTGGGCATTCGGCTGGCCCTACGAGACCAGCGTGGCCATGGCGCGCATCGTGTTCGCCGGAATCTTCGAGACGCACCCGGAGATCAAGATCATCGCCCACCACTACGGCGCGATGGTGCCGTTCTTCGAAGGGCGCGTGGGCCCGGGGCTCGACCAGATCGGCTCGCGCACCTCGGTCGCCGACTGGAAGGGCGATCTCGACAGGCTCACCAAGCGGCCGATCGACTACTTCCGGATGTTCTATGCCGATACCGCCGTGTTCGGATCGGTGGCCGCCACCCAGTGTGGCCTGGCGTTCTTCGGCGTCGACAAGACGGTGTTCGCGTCCGACGCCCCCTTCGATCCGGAGAAGGGGCCGATGTACATACGCGAAACCGTGCGCATCCTGGACGAGCTCACCTGCTCCGACGAGGATCGCGCCAAGATCTACCATCGCAATGCCGAGCGCCTGATGCGTCTCGGCTCGCCTGTGAGTGCCGGACAAGGTGCCGCGACGCGGAGCGCGGCGAGCACGGCTGCTGCGACGTAAACATTTCCCGCATTGCCTTGCCCTCTGTCAAGGCCCGCAGCTCAAGGCGGAACGGGCGTTGCGCAGCGTGGGCGCATCTACGCCAAGACGCCTCCCGGTCGCCTTGTTGCGACTCCCGTCGAGCGAAGACGCCGACCCGTCGCTCGCCTACAGGATCATGCTGACGGAGCCCAGCGCGCCCAGCTCCATGCGATCGAGGATCGCCTCGCGGATGGCGATGCGCAGATGCCCGTCGACGAGGCGCAGGGTGTAGCGGTACCGGCCGACGTACTCGCGGATGTTTTCGTCGCGCCGGAAGCGGTAAACGACGAAATTCGCCTCGACCTGCAGCGCGTCCACTTCGCGGCCCACGAGTCGGACATTGGCCAGCAGCCGGCGGGTTCGCGAGTGCGGAAACTCGGCGTGCGCGTTCTTGTCCTTGAGGCGCGTCACGCGTGCGCGGATCCGGCGGATGTCGTCGGCGATCAGGAACAGCGCGTCGGCCGGATCGGCCTCCGGCGTGTCGTTGGCCGGGACGCGATAGCACGCGTCGTCGGTCAGGAGGGCGAGCCATTGGTCGAGTTGCCAGGTGTCGAGGAGCGCCGCCTCGGCGTAGAGAAAGTCCTCGACGTCGGCGCGCGTGATCGCCTCGAGACCGCGGCTCATCGGCCATCCCCCATGAGCTCCGCCCAGCGCAGCCAGAAAGCCCGCAGATGCAGCTCGTCGGTGTTGAGCTGCTCGCCGTCCTTGGCCATGCCGCGGGTCATCACCGACCAGGGTACTTCGCGCCAGGTCGCAAGGCCGGACTGCACCGACTCCAGCGCCTCGACGTCGTCGGGCGTGGCGAATCCCCCGGGACCGTAGAAGGTGAGAAAGCTGTCGAGCCGGATCGCGCGGGCCTTGGCGGATTCGCCCTTCGGACCCAGCGCCCACGCGCGTACCTGCATGCGATCCGCGGCGAGCGGCCAGAACGTGCGGATCGTGACCGACGAGCCGTCGTTGATCACGAGGTTGGGAAACACCACCAGGTTGCGATTGGTGTCGGCGACCCGGCGTGCCCGCTCCTCGCCTAGGCGCGCGACGAGCTCGGCGCGAATGCGCTCGATCTCGGGCTTCGCGTCCTCGCCGTACAGCGGAATCCATTTCGCTACCGGGCGACCCCGGAAATTCTCGTTGTCGATCACCGCGTGGCCGTTGCCGAGCGCCCTGCCGATCCCGTGCGACGGCATGAGGTGACCTTTGGCGGCCTTCTTGATCTCCACCCCCGAGCTCTTCATGTAGTTGAGCCACGTGGAATGGGTGGACATGAGGTGGTAGTCGTCGAAGCTGTTCTCGACCAGGAGCTTCCAGTTGGCGCGAATGTCATATTCCTGGACGCCGCGGATCACCTCCATCTCCCCTGTGGGCGACTGGTCGGCGACCAGGTCGATGTACTCCCGGGCTCCCGCGAGGTAGTCCGGTAGCGGCGCGACGTTGGCGTCGAACGACATGAAGACGAGGCCGCGGTAGCTGTCGACGCGTGGCGGCTCGGCGAGGCCCAGCTTGCAGCGATCGAACGAGTCTGGATAACTGGCCTGGCCCGGGACGCCGTCGAGGTTGCCGTCGCGGTCATAGCTCCAGCCGTGATAGAAGCACAGGTAGCCGCGCGCATTGCCGGCTGGCTCGCGGCACACCATGGCGCCCCGGTGCCGACAGCTGTTGAGGAACACCCGGATCCGGTTCTGGCTGTCGCGGGTGAAGATGACGGGTCGGCCCGCGACGTGTCGGGTGCGGAAATCCCCCGGCGCCGTGACCTCGCTGTCGTGACCGACGTAGATCCAGCAGCGATCGAAGATCCGCTCGCGCTCGCGCTCCAGGACGGCAGGCTCGGCAAGGGCGCCGCGGTGCACCCGGAAGTCCAGGGCGGCGGGGTCGTTGATGACGTAAGTGGTGGCATCCATGGGCAAGGGGGGATCGCGCCGGTGCGATCGTGACCAAAACTTCGCGAATCCGCGTCGCGGCCCCGCCACGAATTTGGTATGGTTCGCGGCGGGCGTGGCGGGGACCGCGTTCCGATGCGTGGAACGTGGCTGCATCATGGTACGCGACCCCTGCGCGACCGGAACGTCACGTGACCGGCGCGAGCCGCGTCCCGAACATGGCGCAGGCTTCGCGCCAGTCCGCGCAGGTTTGGCTTCGACCGCGCACGACCGAGTTCGCTTGCCGAGCACGGAGACCGTGCGTGCCGGGTCATGCAGGGCTGGCGCAATCATGAGCCATCGACCCACCGTCCTACCACCCTGTCATCCACATCCAGGCGTCCGCCTGCAACATGCTGCCGAGGATCATTCCGTGATGCACAGACCGATCATCGAGGCAGGGCCGAACACGCGGCGTCGCTTCATCGGCCGCTGCGCCGCCTTGACCGCGTTCGCCGCGCTGCCTGCATGGGGCCAGGGCGCTTACCCGGCGCGGCCGGTGACCATCATCGTCCCGTTCACGCCCGGAACCGGCGCGGACGTGCTCGCGCGCCTCCTCGAGCCGCGGCTCGTGGCGCACCTCAAGCAACCGTTCGTGGTCGAGAACCGCGCCGGCGCCAGTGGCGCCATCGGCATGGAAGCGGCGGCGAAGGCGAAGCCCGATGGCTACACGCTGCTCTTCAGCGCGACCTCGCATGGCACGCTGCCCGCCCTCAAGGCGAAGCTGCCCTTCGATCCGCAAAAGAGCTTCACCCCGGTGGCGTTGCTCGCCACGAGCGCGCTGGCACTGGTGGTCGCCCCCGACGTGCCGGCGAAGAACGTTGCCGAGCTCGTGGCGCTGGCCAAGGCCAAACCCGGCACGCTCAACTATTCGTCGCCGGGCAATGGCAGCGTGCAGCACCTGACCATGGAACTCTTCAAGCTGGAGACGGGAACCGATCTCCTGCACGTGCCGTACAAGGGCTCCGCGGGCGCGGCCACCGATCTCATCGGCGGGCACGTCCAGGTCACGGTCGCGGCCCTGCAGACCATGGCGCCCTTCGTCAAGACCGGCAAGCTGCGCATGCTGGCGGTGCTGTCCGACGAGCGCTCGCCGGCGTTTCCCGACGTGCCGACGGCGCGCGAGGCAGGACTTCCCAACGTGGTCGTCGACACCTGGTACGGCGCGCTTGCGCCCGCGGGCACGCCGGCGGAGATCGTCGACAAGCTCAACGCCGAGATCAATCTCGCGTTGCAGAACCGGGAAGTGCGCGACGCGATGGCGCAGCAGGGCATGACCCCGGTGGTCGCTGCTCCCGAGCGGCTCGGCACGCTGTTGCGCGCCGAGCTCGCGCGCTGGAAGCGGGTCGTCGCCGCAGCCGGCATCCCGGGCGAATAGGAGCCATGCCATGAGCCTCATCCAGGATCTCGTCATCGCCTCGCGTACCCTCGCCGAGCACGGGGTCATCGACGGCTACGGCCATGCCTCGGTACGCTCGGACCAGGACGCCGGCCGGTACTTCATGGCGCGGGCGATCGCCCCCGAGCTCATCGTCGAAGCGGACATCCTCGAGTTCGACCTCGACAGCAATGCCATCGATCCACGCGGGCGCGCGCTATACACGGAGCGCTTCATCCACGGTGAGATCTACAAGGCGCGTCCGGAGGTGAAGGCGATCGTGCACAACCATTCCCCGACCGTCGTGCCGTTCTCGTGCACGCATGCGAAGCTTCAGCCGATCTTCCACATGTCGGCGTTCATCGGCCTCGGCGTGCCGACCTGGGACATCCGCGACGCGCAGGAAGGCACCGATCTCCTGGTGCGCAACGCCGCGCTGGCGCGCTCGCTGGCTGAAGGGCTCGGCGATCATCCCGCGGCGCTGATGCGCGGCCACGGCTCGGTGGTCGTGGGCGAGAGCCTGCAGCGCGCCGTGGGCCGCACCATCTACCTCGAGATGAATGCGCGCATGCAGCTCCATGCGCGACTCCTGGCCGGTCCCGAGGGCGAGATCGTCTTCATGGACGACCGGGAAGTGGCCGCCAACGTGTCGTGGCAGAACTATGACCGCGCCTGGAGCCTGTGGAAGACCAAGGCGCTCGCGAAGCTCGAGGCGGAGGGCGCGGCCCGCGCGGACTGATCCGCGCACCGATTGCTCCTTGGGACGGGAGCGGGACTAACCGGACACACGCGGCGTGGCGCGCGAACGTCGTTGTGGTTAAAATACCGGGCCCGCTTGCCTGGACGTTGGGCCGTTAGCTCAGCTGGTAGAGCAGCGGACTCTTAATCCGTTGGTCGTAGGTTCGATCCCTACACGGCCTACCAACTTCCGTACGCGACGGGGCTTTCGTTTCCGGGCCGTTCATCCGGGCCATACCATCACGGCCGGACCGCACCACCGGATCGCACGACCAGATCGCACGACCAGATCGCACGACCAGATCGCACGACCAGATCGCACGGCCGGACCGCACCACCGGATCGCACGACCGGATCGCACGACCGGCGCGAATATTTCGGCTCGATCACCGCGCCCCAGCCCCGCCGGCGCTAAAGCTGCCAGACGTCGGTAAAGCTGCCAGACGTCGAGGGACCCGTCGGCACGGCACTTACGCTGCGCGGCCGCCCGCGCACTCTCCCAGTTCCGTCCAGAACGCCGCCGGAATCGGTGCCCGCATCCATTCGAGGTTCTGCCGGACCTCGGCGGCGGAGCGCATGCCGGTCACCATGCTCGCCACGACCGGAAACTGCAGGGGGAACTGCAGTGCGGCGGCGGCGAGCGGCACCTGGAAGCGGGCACAGAGGGACTCGATCGCCCTGACGCGATCGAGCACCTCGGGCGGCGCCGGCCGGTAGTCGTACGTCGCGCCGGCGATGGCGCCGGTCGCGAGGATGCCCGATTCGAACGGCGCGGCGGCGAGGACCGACACGTTGCGCGCAGCGCAGATCGGAAAGAGCCCGGTCACGCTGCTCTGGTCAAGCAGCGTGCAGCGTGCTGGCAGCATGAGGCAGTCGATGTCCGCGCGCTCGACGAAGGCGCCCGCGATATCGAGATCCTTGGTCGCGGGTCCGAACGCTTTGATCGTCCCTTGCCCGCGCAGGGACATGAGGGCACGACAGGCGCCATCGAGCGCTTCCTCCAGGCGCTCGTGCACGCGGTCGCCGTGGTACTTGCGATTGACGTCGTGGATGAACAGCAGGTCGACGCGATCGAGGCCGAGGCGCTCGAGGCTCGCCTCGACCGACCGGCGCACGCCGTCGTACGAGTAGTCGTACTCGATATCGTGCGCCGGCGCCCCCACGAAGCCGACGGTTTGCGGCGGCGCGGCCGGATTGAGCTGGACCAGTTTGCCGACCTTGGTCGACACCACGAATCGATCCCGCGATGTCTTGCGGAGCGCGCGCCCGAGCCGGCGTTCCGCGAGCCCGCCACCGTATTGCGGCGCCACGTCGAAATGGCCGATGCCCGCTTCGAGCGCGGCCGCGACCGCGGCCTCCGCATCGTCCTCCGAAGTCGCCCGCAACAGTCCTCCGAGCGGAGCGGAACCGAAGCCCAGGCGCGTGACTTCGAGAGCGGTCCGGCCGATCCGGACGCGCGCGGTCGGGTCGGTACGATGCATCCTTATTCCACCCGCGCCCACGACGGGAGTTCCACGCCGTACCGGGCGCCGAGCGCATGCAACTCGGCGAGCACGCCCACGCCGATCGGGATGCCTTCGACCCGGCGCCTGGCCAGGCTCATGGCTTCACGCTCGCCGGGAACGTAGATGCGCTCCACCCCCGGCGCGCGCCGCGCGTGGCGCATCTCGCCGATCGCCTTGTCCATCCGCTGCCGGAACACGGCGACATCCTCGAACAGCGCCACCGGCAGCACCCCGAACAGGTGGCCGATATTCTGCGGCCGCTCCAGGTCGTCGTACATGTGCGTGACCTCGGTGCCGAAGGCGGCGCCCGAGAGCATCGTGCTGAGCAGGCCGATCGTCATGGTGAGCGCGTATCCCTTCGGCCCACCGACCGGCTGGACGAAGCCCTTCAGGGCCTCGATGGCGTCAGTCGTCGGCTGCCCGTCCGGCCCGACCGCCCACTCGGCGGGAATCGGCGTGCCCTCCTTGGCGGCGACGATGATCTTGCCGCGCGCGGCGACCGAGCACGCCATGTCGAGCACCAGGTCCTCTTCGACGCCGGCCGGGATCGCGACAGCGAACGGATTGTTGCCCAGGAGTCCTTCGGCACCACCCCATGGCACCATGTGGTTGATGCCGCCGATCGTGTAGCTGAGACCGATCATGTCGCGGGCGCTGGCCATCTGCGCGTACGACGCGGCAGCGCCAAAGTGATTGCTGTTGCGGACCGAGACGAACACGCAGCGGCCGCCGTCCTGGCCCGCCTTGTCGAGGGCAATCTGCATGGCCCGGATACCGACGAGCTGACCCATGCCGTTGTCGCCGTCCACGACCGGAGGTCGGCGTCTCGCGCACGATGCGAATCCGGGGACAGGGGTTGGTGGCACCCGCCGCCAGGCGCTCCACGTAGATCGGCAGACGCACCACGCCGTGCGATTCCACGTCACGCAGGTCCGCCTGGACCAGGTTGTCGACGATCTCCTGTGCCTCCTCCGGGGGAACGCCGACGTTCACGAGGACGGCGGCCCCGAAAGCAGCAAGGTCGCGTTCGGCGACGAGGCGGGTGTCGGCGGCGATGGTCATGGCGAGTTTCCGGAAAGGGTGGCGCGGCCGTAGATGGGCTCGGCGAGTCCCTGCGCACCGACGTACGAACGCAGCTCGATCGCTAATAGTCGCTCTCCTGACATGGGGGTCAGCAGTCGCCCCGGCGTCGTGTTTGGACGACGCGTGATCGTCGGATCGTCCCACAGGTCCTCGCCATTTCGGACGACGGTCCACGCGCGACGGTAGCGCTAGGCTTCTGTTGGGATATTCAAGGAAAAGTCATGCGCACCATGCTACTGATCGACGACGAGGTCGAGATTCTCGAGTCTGTCGCCAACCTGCTGATGCCACTAGGATGGGATCTGGTCCGTTGCAGCAATGGCGACGACGCGGCGCGGGCCGCGCGCACCCGGCAGTTCGATGTGATCCTGAGCGACGTGGTGATGGAGGGCCTGGTCGGAACCGCCTTGCTCGAGGCGATCCGCGCGTCCCCGGTCAACGCGGCGACCCCGGTCGTGTTCATGAGCAGCATGCGAGAAGGCCGCGTCCGCGCTCTGATCGAGGGTGACTTCAGGTTCATCCAGAAGCCCGTCGATGGGCCGCGCCTGCGCGGCATCGTCGAAGCGGCGCTTGGCGCGAATCCCGCCGCATTGGGCGCGAGGCCCGGAGCAGGACACCTCTTGCAGCGTCGCGGGCGACACGCCGGGCATTGATCCTCGAGTGCAGCCCCGCCGTCGATCGTGGTGCGGCATCGGTGGTCCTTAGTCCGCCGAATCGGCGAGCACATCGATCAGCGTGGCTCGGCGATGGCCCAGCCCTCGAGCGGCTGGCGCGGCGGGCTGGCGGCCAAGGTTCCGGGGGCTGACGCGGAGTTACCGGTATCCGGTTCCTGCCTGACGCCGAGACGATTTCCTCGCGCATTCCCAAGCTTTGGTCGAGCTCCGCGAGATTTCCCGAGCCTCCTTCCCGAGGCTCCTTCCCCAGCCTTCTT
>JBDTWB010000177.1:0-8807 GCA_040006895.1 Casimicrobiaceae bacterium
AGGGCCACCACGCCGAGTAGGGCCAAGGCGATCAATGTGGCCGGCGACACGAGATCGCGGGTCGAATCGATTCTACCCAGGGTTTCGCCGAGGTTCACGTAGACAAAACTGCCTGGCACGATGCCGATTGCCGTGGCGATCACGTAGGTACGCAGCGGTATGTCCGCAACGGCCGGGGCGAGGTTCACCAGGAAGAACGGAAACACGGGTACCAGCCGCAGGAACAGGAGATAGGAGAAGGCATTGGCGGCAAAGCCGGTGCGCATCTTTTCGTACCAACCGCCCAGCCGCCGACGGGCGAAATCGGCGAACAGGTAGCGCGCCCCGAGGAAGAGCAGCGTCGCCCCGACCGTGGCCGCCGTCACGGTGACCACGGTGCCGATCCAGCGTCCAAACAAGAGTCCCATGGTCAGGGACAGCAGTGCGGCACCGGGCAGGCTGAAGGTGACGGTGAGCACGTAGACCAGGAAGGCGATTACCAGCGAAGTGACGTAGTGCTCCCGGGTGAACTGCAGCAGATCGTCGCGGTGGGCCTTGATGGTCTCGAGGTTGAGATATTTCGGACCGTCCAAAACAAAGAACGCGACCAGCCCTGCAGTGAACAAGACGCCGACCAGCAGCTTGGGCCAGAGCGGCGTCTTCGCCTGGACGGCGGCTTCGGTGCGGTCCTTGCGTTCGTCCACGATCATGATCCGCGCAGCCCCAGCACGCGCTGCAGTAGCTTGCGCCGCCACGGCGTCAGGCCCGCCTTGCGCTGCTCGTCGGCGACCCGACGGTTGGTCTGCGACAAGGTGGGATAGGGATGGATGGTATTGGACAGCGCCGACGCCGACAGGTCATTCTGCATCGCCAGCGCGTATTCGGCGATCAGCTCGCCGGCATGGCTGCCGACGATCGCGACACCGAGGATCTTGCCCGATTTGCCGGTGATGAGCTTGGCGAAACCCTCGGTCGCGCCGTCTGCCTGCGCGCGGTCGTTGTCGGCCAGCGAAAAACGATGCACCGCGTGGTCGATGTTCTTTTCCCGGGCCTCGGTCTCCGACAGTCCTACCCGGGCAAGCTCGGGGTCGGTGAAGGTGCACCACGGCACGACCGACGAGGGTCGCGCCCAGAACATTTTGAACAGCGTCTGGCGCAGGACGATGCCGGCCTGGTGCTCGGCCATGTGGGTGAATTGCAGCGGCCCGGCAATATCGCCGACTGCATAGATGCGGGGGTTGGTAGTGCGCAGCCGGTCATCCATCACCAGCCGGCCCTTCTCCGTCTTGACCTGCGCGGCCTCGAGACCGAGATGATCGAGATTGGGCGCGCGTCCCGTCGCGACCAGCACGTGCGACGCGTTAACCGCTCGGGTGCCTTGCGCGCCCTCCGCGGTCAGCCGCAACGCCCCCGCTGAACCTTCGACGGCGCCGACCTTGGCGTCCAGCAGCACTGTCACGCCTTCGTCGCGCAGCCGTTGCGCGACGACGGCCACGAGGTCGGGATCTTCCTTGGGCAGGAGTTGCTTGGCCACGTCGATCACCGTGACCTCGCTGCCCAGCCGGCGAAACGACTGGGCGAGCTCGCAGCCGATCGGGCCACCGCCAATCACCGCGAGCGAGGGCACGGGTTGGCGCAGGTCGAACACGTTCTCGTTGGTGAGGTAGGGCACCTGTTCGAGGCCGGGCAGCGGCGGCACGGCCGGTCGGCTGCCGGTGGCCAGCACGAAATGGCTGGCGGTGAGCGTACGGCCGCCCACCTCGAAGGCATCCGGCCCGACGAACTTGCCTGCCTCGAGGATCACGTCGATACCCAGGCCGCGAAAACGCTCCGGGCTATCGTGCGGGGCGATCGCGGCGATCACGTCGGCCACGTGTGCCATGACCTTGGCGATGTCTGGCTCAGGATCGGCGCCCGTGAGGCCCCAACGCGCCGCCTCCCGCATCTCGTGCGCGACGCGTGCCGACTTGATGAGGGCCTTGGAGGGCACGCAGCCGGTCCACAGGCAATCACCCCCCAAGCGGTCCTTCTCGACCAGTGCCACCTTCGCGCCGAGGGTCGCGCCGCCGGCCGCGACGACCAGCCCGCCGGAACCCCCGCCGATGACTACCAGATCGAATTCCGGTCTTGCCAAGCTTCCTCCGTTTTGCGGCCCGGTCGTGCCCCCGAGCGATGCGCAAGAGCGTTGGTCGTTTTGACAGGCCGGAGCTTACGTCATCGCCTGTGTGCGGCGCGAACTAGTGGAAATCCCGGGAGCGGATCGGCAATTCCCCGAGCAGGTGCGAGAGGTCGACCAGTCGTCCGGCGAGCACGTGCACCACCCGACCCTCCCGTTCGACGGTACCGTAGACCCCGAGCAGGCGGGCACCCAGGAGCTCGCGGCGCTGGCGATCGGACAGGTCGCGCCACACGATGACGTTGATGCTGCCGGTCTCGTCCTCGAGGGTGACGAAGATGACCCCGCTTGCCGTGTCGGGGCGCTGCCGGCCGACGACCAGCCCGGCCACCCGCACCAGCCGCCCGTGCGGTGCGGTCGCGAGGGCAGCGGCGTCGATCATGCGTCGTTGCGCGAGCCGGGAGCGCAGGAGTGCCAGCGGATGGCGACGCAGGGTCAGGCCGACGCTGCGATAGTCGGCGGCGACATCCTGGCCTTCGGTCGGCGGCGCCAGTGCCGGTCGGCGCTCGCTGAAAGTGGCGCTGCTCAGGAGCGCGGGCAAACGCTCGCTGCCGGCCACATCCCAGACCGATGCATGGCGGTGGCCGGCAAGGCTGGACAACGCATCGGCCTCGGCGAGGCAGTTGAGATCGCGCCGGTCGAGCGCGGCCCGATGGGCCAGATCGGCGACGGCCAGGAAGGGGGCTTCCCGACGTGCCGCCATGATGCGGTGGGCACCCGATTCGGAGAGACCTGCCACCAGCCGCAAGCCCAGGCGCAGTGCCGGTTGCACCATGGTGTCGTCCAGTCGCACCATGGCGTCATCCAGCCGCACAGTGGGATCGTCCGCCCGCACCATCGGGTCATCCGGCTGCACCGTGCCGTCACCCACCCGCACCATCGGGTCATCCGGCTGCACCGTGCCGTCGTCCGACCGCACCATCGGGTCATCCGGCCGCTGGAACCGGAGCGCCGGATCGTGGGCGCCGTGGCGTATATCCGCGGTGGGTAACTCGAGGGTGCAATCCCAGTCGCTCACCCTGACGTCCACCGGACGTACCTCGACTCCGTGTCGCCGGGCGTCCTGCACGAGTTGCGCCGGGGCATAGAAGCCCATCGGCTGGGCGTTGAGCAGGGCCGCGCAAAAGGCCGCCGGCTCATGACGCTTGAGCCATGCCGAGACATACACCAGGAGGGCAAACGAGGCCGAATGCGACTCGGGGAAGCCGTATTCGCCGAACCCCTGGATCTGGCTGCAGATCTGCCGGGCGAATGCATCGGCGTAGCCCCGGGCACGCATGCCCTCGACGAGGCGGGTCTCGAACTTTTCCAGGGCGCCGCCGCGGCGCCATGCCGCCATCGAGCGGCGCAGCTGATCGGCCTCGCCCGGCGAGAATCCTGCCGCGACGATGGCGAGCTGCATGACCTGCTCCTGGAAGATCGGCACACCGAGCGTGCGCTCGAGCACGCCTTTCACCGCCGTGCTCGGATAGGTCACGGGCTCGAGACCCTGCCGGCGGCGCAGGTAAGGATGGATCATGCCGCCCTGGATCGGTCCGGGCCGCACGATCGCGACCTCGATCACCAGGTCGTAGAAGCACGCCGGCCTGAGCCGTGGCAGCATCGACTGCTGGGCGCGCGACTCGATCTGGAACACGCCGACCGTGTCGGCCTCGCTCACCATGGCGTACACCGCCGGATCCTCGGCGGGAATGTCCTGCATGCGCAGGGGACGACCGCGCACGGCGCCGACGAGATCGAGCGCCTTGCGGATCGCGGTGAGCATGCCAAGCGCGAGACAGTCGACCTTGAGCAGCCCCAGGGCGTCGAGATCGTCCTTGTCCCACTGGATGACCGTGCGCTCGGCCATGGCGGCGTTCTCCACCGGCACCATGCGCTCGAGCAACTCGCGCGCAATCACGAAACCGCCGACGTGCTGCGACAGGTGGCGCGGAAAGCCCAGCAGCTCGTTCACCAGGGCGATGAGCCGCAGGATCACCGGATTGTCCGGATCGAACCCGGCTTCGCGGATGCGCTCGGGGGCGACCGTTCGCCCGTCCCACCACGCCAGTACCCCGGCGAGGCGATCGACCTGCGCGAGATCCATGCCGAGCACCTTGCCGACATCGCGCACCGCGCTCTTGGGTCGGTAGGTGATGAGGGTCGCGGCCAGCGCAGCACGATCGCGGCCATACTTGGCGTACACGTACTGCATGACTTCCTCGCGCCGCTCGTGCTCGAAGTCGACGTCGATGTCGGGCGGCTCGTTGCGCTCCCTGGAAATGAAGCGCTCGAACAGCATGCTCATGCGTGACGGATCGACCTCGGTGATGCCAAGCGCGTAGCACACCGCGGAATTGGCGGCCGAGCCGCGGCCCTGGCACAGGATGGCCTTGGTGCGGGCGAACGCGACAATGTCGTGCACCGTGAGGAAGTAGGGCTCGTAGCCGAGCTCGCGGATGAGTGCGAGCTCGTGCTCGATCAGCGTGCGCACCTCGGCAGGGACGGCGTCAGCTGACCCGAAGCGGCGCATCAGCCCAGCCTCCACGAGGGTACGCAGGTGCGCTGCCGGAGTCGCGCCGGCCGGCACGATCTCCTCGGGATATTCGTAGCGCAGGGTCGCGAGGGAGAACGTGCAACGCTCCGCGACCGCGATGGTTTGCGCGAGCCATGCGGCGGGATAGGTCGCGCCGAGCCTGCCGCGCGAGCGGAGGAACCGCTCGCCATTGGGAAAGAGGGCGTAGCCGCATTCGGCCAGCGGCTTGCCGAGTCGGATGGCGGTCAGGGTGTCCTGCAGCGGGCGGCGGGCGCGCACGTGCATGTGCACGTCGCCCGTGGCGACGACGGACAAGCCCGTTGCGACTCCCAGAGTCGTGAGGTCCGTCACCCGTTGCGCGTCCCGTGCCCGCGCAAACAATCCGGCGGCCAGCCAGGCCCGCCCGTGGAAGACTTCGCGAACCCACTGTCCTGCGGTGATGGTGTCCGGATTGGCAACGTCGGCGGTGCCGGCATCGGGCGCAGGCACCCACAGCGCCAGCAATCCGGCGGCGTGGCGCTCCACGTCGTCGCGGGTCAGGTGGTAAGCGCCCTTGGGCGCCTGACGGCGGCCCCGGGTGATGAGCTGGCAAAGGTCGCCGTAGCTCGGGCGGTCGGTCGCCAGCAGCACCAGCTTCACGCCATCGGCGAGCGTCACCTCGGTGCCGATGAGTAGCGGCAGGCCGCATTCCTGCGCCGCCAGGTGGGCCCGCACTGCGCCGGCGATCGAGCATTCGTCGGTGATGGCAAGGGCACGGTAGCCCAAGGTGCGCCCGCGCTCCACCAGCTCCTCCGGATGCGAGGCGCCCCGCAGGAACGAGAAATTCGACAGGCAGTGGAGCTCGGCGTAGGCAGGCAACATGGCATGGCCTCGATACCGCATGAATATACGGTATAGGAGCCCCGCGGCTGCCGCTTCGCTTGACCGCCCGGGTTACACTCGCCAGCTCATCTCCCGCCCGCGCGCGCATGCCTGATATCGCCTTCGACCGCTTCTACCGCTACGACGAGCTGACTCGCCTCCTGCACGAGATCGTCGCCGAGCAGCCCGCTTTGACGCGCCTCGAGTCCATCGGCAAGAGCCACGAAGGCCGTGACATCTGGGTGCTCACGGTGACCAACAACGCCACCGGGCCCGCCGAGGAAAAGCCGGCGTTCTGGCTCGACGGGAACATCCACGCCACCGAGGTGGCTGCCTCCGCGGCGAACCTGTTCTTCATCCACACGCTGCTCGAAGGCTACGGCCTCGACGACGACATCACCCGGGCCCTCGATACCCGCGCGTTCTACATCTGTCCGCGGATCAATCCCGACGGCGCCGAATGGGCGCTCGCCGACCGGCCCCGCTGGGTGCGGTCGAGCACGCGACCCTATCCCTATGACGAAGAGGAGATCGAAGGCCTCACCGTCGAGGACATCGACGGCGACGGCCGGATCCTGCAGATGCGCATTGCGGATGCCAACGGCCTGTGGAAGGCGCATCCGGACGCGCCCGATCTCATGGTGCGGCGCGAGCCCACCGAGGTCGGCGGCACCTACTACCGGATCCTTCCCGAGGGCACGCTCGAGGATTACGACGGCTTCATCCTCAAGATCAAGAAGCCGCGGCACGGGCTCGACCTCAATCGCAACTTTCCCGCCAGCTGGCGCCAGGAATTCGAGCAGATGGGGGCCGGACCGTATCCCACGTCCGAGCCCGAGGTGCGCGCCGTGGTCGCGTTCATCACCGGCCATCCCAACATCAGCGGCAGCACGACGTTCCACACCTGGAGCGGCGTGCTGCTACGTCCTTTCGAGCATCTGCCCGATACCGAGATGCACGCCGAGGACCTGTGGTTCTACCAGAAGACCGGTGAAAAGGGCACCGAGCTCACCGGCTATCCGGCGATCTCGGTGTATCACGAGTTTCGCTACCATCCGAAGTCGGTGATCGGCGGCACCTTCGACTGGATCTACGAGCATCTCGGCGTCTTCAACTGGGTGGTCGAGATCTGGAGCCCGATGCGCGAGGCCGGCATCGGCAAGTACCTTTTCATCGACTGGTTCCGCGACCATCCCATCGCCGACGACCTCAAGCTCTACGAGTGGAACCGGCGCGAGCTCGACGGCGCTGCACATGCAGGCTGGAAGCCGTTTCGGCATCCACAGCTCGGCGATGTCGAGATCGGCGGCTGGGACCGATTCAATGCATTCTCCAATCCGCCCCGAGCCATGCTGGCCCGCGAGCTCGCGCGCTTCCCGAAGTGGCTGCTCTGGCAGGCCCTCACTTCGCCGAAACTGGAGCTCGTGCATGCCGGTGCGCAGCCGCTCGGCGTTGATACGTGGAAAGTGACGATGGTGGTGCAGAACACCGGCTGGCTGCCGACCTACGTGTCCAAGCGCGCACTGGAGCGCAAGGTGGTACGGGGCACCATGTTGGAGATCGCGCTGCCTGCGGGGGCGTCTCTCGCGCAAGGCAAGCGCCGCATGGACGCCGGGCAGCTCGAAGGCAAGGCCTACAAGCACACCGGCGTGTCGTTCTGGCCGGATTACCTGGTCACCGACGACCGGGCCAAGGTGGAGTGGATCGTGCGGGCGGCGGCGGGCGAGGTCGTGCAGCTCGTCGGTCGGCACGAGCGTGCCGGCACGGTCCGGGCTGCCGTGAAGCTCGGCGAGGAAGAGCGCGCGCCGCGGCTGCTGACCCAGTGGCCGTAAAGTCGCGCACTTCGAGGGCTGGCTCGCCGGCGCGGGCGACGCAGTACGATCGAGAACATTCAAACGGGGAGAGAAAGACGTGAACAGCCGTTGCGTGAATAACCATTGCGTAAACAACCGTTGGGTAAACGACCGTTGTGTGAATGACCGTTGCATGCAGCTGGCGTGGTCGCGCCTTGCCGGTGCGCTCGCCGTTGTCGCGGTACTCGCCGGGTGTGCGTCCGCGCCGTCGACCGATCGAGCGGGCCTGGATCGCATCCAGCACGTGATCGTGATCTACGCCGAGAATCGCAGCTTCGATCACCTCTACGGCATGTTCCCCGGTGCGAACGGGGTCGCCAACGCCACGCCCGAGCAGTACATCCAGGTCGATCGGGACGGCAAGCCGTTCGCGGAGCTGCCGCCGTCGTGGAAGGGCAACACGCCGGATCCGGCGTTCCCGCATCGCATGCCCAATCGGCCCTTCCGCCTGGATGCACCGCCCCTCAACCTGCCGCTCTCGCAGCAGGTGCGCAGCCCGGTGCACAAGTACTACCAGAACATGGAACAGATCGACGGCGGCCGCAACGACCGCTTCGCCGCGGTGTCGGACGCCGGCGGCTACGTGATGGGGTACTACGATGGCTCGGTGATGAAGATGTGGCAATGGGCCAAGGACTACACCTTGGCCGACAACTTCTTCATGGGCGCGTTCGGCGGGTCGTACCTCAACCACCAGTGGCTCATCTGCGCGTGCACGCCGCGTGACGACCACGCACCGGCGAAGGCGCGCATCCAGCTCGACGAGCGGGGCATGATCAAGCGCAAGTCCGAATCGCCGGCATCCGCGGTCGATGGCGACCTGGTGCTGTACGACGGTGACGTGACGCCCGACGGCTGGTCGGTGAACACGACCCAGCCGCCCTACCAGCCGTCAGGGGTACCGCCCGGAGCGGGCGGGGATCCGCGGCTCGCCGATCCGACCAAACACACCCTGCCGCCGCAGACCACCAAGACCATCGGCGACACGCTGTCGGCGAAGGGCGTCTCGTGGGCCTGGTATTCCGGGGCCTGGGATGCCGCGACCCAGGATGGCATGCAACCGCCCGATGCCAAGCGCAAGATCGTATACAACCGCGAGAAGGGCTCGCCCAACTTCCAGGCCCATCACCAGCCGTTCAACTATTACGCACGCTTCGCACCGGGCACGGCCGATCGTGCGGCGCACCTCAAGGATTACCGCGATCTCGCGGCGGGAATCGAAAACGGCCAGTTGCCCCAGGTGGTGTTCTACAAGCCGCAAGGCAGCCTCAACCAGCACCCGAGCTACACCGACGTTGCGCAGGGCGATCTGCATATCGCGGAGGTGCTGGCGAAGATCAAGGCGAGCCCTCTCTGGCAGAGCACCGCGATCATCGTGACCTACGACGAGAACGGCGGCTTCTGGGACCACGTGCCGCCGCCC
>JBDTWB010000178.1:0-8769 GCA_040006895.1 Casimicrobiaceae bacterium
CCGTCGGTCATCAGCTTGACGAAGGCGTCGGGTCGGGTGTGATCGGTGAAGCGCACCTTGTACCCGACCAGCGGTCCGATCTCGGACCCGAGCTCCTGGGCGATGCGCGTCGCCACGGCGCGCGCCGCGATCCGGCGCGGCTGGGTGTGACCGATGAGACCGCGCTCGCCGCGACCGATCGCAAGGCAGATCTTGGGCAATTGCGTGGTCTTGCCCGAGCCCGTCGCGCCCGCTACGATCACCACCTGGTGCGCGCGGATGGCGGCGGCGATGTCGGTGGCACGCTGCGATACCGGCAGGTCGGGCGGATAGTCGATCGCGGGGCGCCGCGCCGCGCGGGCACGCCGGCGCTCTGCAGAACCGGCGATGGCGGCGGAGAGCTTGTCCCACTCCGCCGGGCTGGTGCGCGTACGGCCACGGCGGGCTCGATCGAGCCGGCGGGCGAGCGCGGGCGCGTCGGCGCTCATCACCGTTTCGAGCGCAGCCTCGAGTTCGTGGGGTTCCGGCAGGGACATGGAGCGGTCGCGCATTCTACGTGGACTGGGGACCCGAACGACGCGACGCGCGCAACGCTGACGGTTACGTCGTGGCCACGCTGTCCGGAGCCCTGCGCTGGAGATACCGGGTGATGGCTACCGTCACGACGAGCGCCACCACGATCGCAACGGCCGCCTGGACGTAGCTCGACATGATGGCGTTGCGCACGGCACTTTCGAAGATGGCGAGCACCATGCCGGTGGTGATGTAGGCCGGAACGCTGCGCAGGTCGAAGCGCAGCACGCCGTACACGATCACGATCGCCGCGACACCGGCCACGAGGCCACCGATCATGGCTGCCAGCGGATTGCCCGCGCCGACCACGGCGACCGTCATGAGGGCCACCACCAGCACGCCGGCCGCGAGCCACAGGTGTCGGCGCCAGCCGCCGGTGAGGTGGGTAAGCCACGCCAGCACGAAGAGGCCGCCGCCGATGGCACCCAACGCGCCCAGGCCGGTGAACACCGCGCCGAGCAGCGGGATGGCCTGACCGACCAGGGTGTACGTCGGCCAGATCGGCTCGCCCTGGCTGGCCAGTGCCGAAAGCCCCGCCTCCAGCCCCGCGACGATCAGCGCGGCACTGCAGCCGGCGAGCCATGCCGGCCACCGTCCGGCGAACGACGTCGCGGGACGCTGCACGGCGGTCCAGGCACCGATCGCAGTGACGAACCCCACGAGCAGCGCGACGACCAGTGCGCCGAAGGTTCCCGCGACCAGCGACAGTCCGGCCTGGGTGACCACCGGCTCGGAGGTGCGGAGGTTGAACGCCATCTGCGGCCAGCTGTTGGCCATGGTGGCGAGCGCGACCAGGAAGGAGATGATGGAGACAGTGCGCAGCACGCGCCGATCGTAGCGACGGCGCATCCACTGCGTTGCGCCGAATACCAGGCCAGCCACCAGCACCACGCCGGTGAACGCGGCCAGTCCGAGCTTGGCAAAGCTCAAGCGACTGTCGCGCTCCTTTTGCGTGCGCTCCCACGCCTCGGGAATATGCACGTAGCGTCCGGCGTTGCCCACCGCATCGCCCGCGACGATCACCTGCACTCGCGGCTCGCCGCCCGCTCCGATCGTGCGCGCCGGATCCATGAACATGAACGTCCAGTCGCGCCTCGAGGGCTGCTGCTTCTGCTCGGCACCGATCAGGCGCAGTGCGTCGGGATCCATGGCGAGGTCCTCGCGCACCGCGCGCCTGGCAATGACGAGTGCGGCGTCACGATCGAGCGAAGCCCCGGCACGCCCCTCGGGTAGCGCATGTCGCACCTGGCGGACCCTGCCATCGCCCTGCACACTCACCCGCCACTCCTCGGCGCGCTCCGCGACGTCGCCGTCGAAGCGTGCGAAACGGACTTCCCAGACGGGCGGCGCAAGGATGTTCCCCATCAGCGCGGCATACACATCGGGTCCGCCTTCGCGCCAGACGAATTCGTGCCAATCCGATTGCGGCGACTCCTGCGCCGCCAAACGCACCCGCGCGAAGCGCCGCCAATCGTCGCCGAGCACGACCTGCCGCGCGGCCAGGGCGGCCTCGGCCGCCGCAACGGCTTCGGCCCGGCCGATCGGCAGGGTCGGCACGTCGGCGCGAAAGCTGGTCGTGGCTGCCCACAGCACCAGTCCCGCGAGGCCGAGTGCCGGAAGGATGCGATGCAGTCCGAGGACCCAGCCGGTGGCCGGTCGCTGCGGCGCCTCGAACGCCGGAGCGGGCTCGTCCGGGAGCGCGCTCGGCTGCCAGGCGCCGTTGCGCAGCCGTTGCGGAAACGGATGCCAGGCCCCGGCGCGCCAGCGCTGCACGAGCACGATCGCGAGCGGCACCAGGCCGGCGGCGATGACCAGCGCGCGTTGCAGCGAGGATCCCGGCGCATCGACCAGGAACAGCGGGATCGACATGAGCGCCAGGTCGAAGAGCACGTGCAGCAGGATGGTCACCAGCAGGCCGAAGCGCAGGAACAGGAGCGCCCACACGAGTGATGGCAGCAGCAGCTCGACCAGCCGCGAGTACGCGGGGAACCCTGGATAGTTGGCATGGCCGCCCCCGAACACCAGGGCCTGCACCACGATCGCGATGCCGATGGCGAGGTTGCGTCGGCCGAACCGCGCACCGATGAGCGCGGCCAGCGAAAGCGGCACCGCGCGAAACAGGCACTCCTCCATGAAGCCGGCCTGCAGCGCCATGGCGATCGGGGACAGCGCCGGCACCGCGCTGCCGAGGATGTTGGGATCGGTGAGTGATTCGGACGGCTGCCACCATCCGAGCCAGCGGTTGGTGGCGTAGTAGAAAAGTGCGATGAAAGCGAGCTCGAGGGCGACGAACAGATACCCGCCGACGGTGCGGCCCAGCACCTCGGGCGTCGCCGCTGCCTCGCGCCCCCACAGCTTCCACACCTGCGGGTGGTGCGCGAACGCGCGTCGCGACAGGCTTTCGGCGGCCATGAAGACCAGGGCGTAGCCCAGTCCACCGCCGATGAAGATCACCAGGGCGCTGCCGACCTGCCGCACCCAGAACGTGCTCACCGGTTCGGCGGTGTCGTAGCCGAACCACGCGCCGGGAGCCGACGCGAGCGACGCGGCGCCCAGCAATCCGCCCACGATCAGGCCGGCGACCAACGCCGGTCGCCAGGCGAGCCAATGCCGGCGCATCAACCACAGCACGCCGAGGATGCAGCCACCCAGGCCGTACAGCACGCCAGCCGCAAGACCCGCCGCCCCGGCGATGGTGTTGTTGGCAGCGCGAAGCTCGGTGAACCGGCGCTCGAACGACTCCGGCACGAACCCGAAATGCGCCACCTCGGTCAGCCGGTCACCGGTCACCGTCAGGCGCACCCGGAAGCGCGCTTCGCCCGCGGCGGCATCGCTGCGCTGGTACTCGAACACGTGATCCACCCGGCCGTTGGGCTGCCGCTCCTGGGTTTCGTTGAGCGGCCGGTAGGCGGCGACGTCGAAATTCCAATGCTGCACGGCGTCGCGCTCGGCGACGGCCCGCGCCGCCTCGGTCGTGAGGGCGCGCGCGGCGGCGTCCTCGGGCAGGTAGGCCTCGGCAACCTTCCGGGTGAAGCCGTAGGGCGCGCCATCGGGACGGAAGCGCACCAGCACTTCGCCGATCTCGCCAGGCGCGAACAGGCGCACTTCCCAGACGTACGGCGCGTACGCGTTGCTGGCGATGAGTTCGGCGAAGGCGCGCTTGCCACCGCCTTCGAGCTCGACGTAGTTCTGCATCGTGTCGTCGTGCACGAAGCGCACGGCGCTGCGCACGTGGTCCGGCGCCAGAGCGAGCGATTGGGCGATCGCCTCGGCGCGCGTCACGGCTTCGTGGCGCGTCATCCGGATGTCGAGCTCGAGCAGGGGGATGGCGAGCGGGAAGAGCTTCAGCGCAACGCCGAGCGCGATCGCGGCGATCAGGGCGTAGGCGATCCAGAACCCGGTGCGCCGGGTGAGCGAACGGGGCGCGGCGCCCGACCCTGCGCTCACGTCCGGCACTCGATCACGCCCTGGGAGGCCAGTGCAGCCAGACGGGAGGCGTCGACGCCGAGCCGCGACCCGAGGACGGCCGCGGTGTGCTCGCCCAGCAACGGCGGCGGTCGTTCGTAGGCGAGCGGCGTCTCGGAAAAGCGCAGCGGCGCGACCACCTGCGGCACGGTGCCGGCCAACGGGTGGGGAAGGTCGCGCTTCATGCCGCGCGCGGCGAGCTGGGGATCGGCGAACACCTGGTCGACACGGTTGATCGGTCCGCAAGGCACGGCCGCCGGCTCGAGTGCCGCGAGCCAGTCCTGCTGGGTGCGCGTGGCCATCACCGCGGCGACGATCGGCACCAGGACGACGCGGTTCTTCACCCGGTCGACGTTCCGTGCAAAGCGAGGGTCTGCCGACCACTGCGGATGGCCGGCGACGGCACTGAACCTGGCGAACTGGCCGTCATTGCCCACGGCCAGGATGATGTGGCCGTCGGCGCACGCGAAGGCCTGGTACGGGACGATGTTGGGATGGGCGTTGCCGACGCGCCCCGGGGCGACGCCGCTCACAAGGTAGTTCATGTCCATCACCGCCATCATCGCCACCGTGGTGTCGAACAGGCACGCGTCGATGTACTGGCCCTGCCCCGACAGTTCGCGATGCGCGAGGGCTGCGAGGATCGCGGTCGAGGCATACATGCCGGTCATCAGGTCGGAGATGGCGACACCGGCCTTCTGCGGCCCCCCGCCGGGCAGATCGTCGCGCTCCCCGGTCACGCTCATGAAACCGCCCTGCGCCTGGATCATGAAGTCGTAGCCGGCCCGCGCGGCATACGGGCCGTCCTGGCCGAAGCCGGTGATGGAGCAGTACACCAGCCGGCGGTTGATCGCCGTGAGCGCGGGGTAGGCGAGTCCATGCTTGGCGAGGCCACCGACCTTGTAGTTCTCCACCAGCACATCAGCGTCGCGCGCCAGCCCGAGCACCAGCTCGCGTCCTTCGGGCTTGGTGAAATCGATGGCAACGGAGAGCTTGCCGCGGTTGCAGGCAAGGTAATAGGCCGACTCGCCGGTATCGCGTCCCTCCCGGTCCTTGAGGAACGGCGGACCCCAGCCGCGGGTATCGTCGCCGCTGCCGGGCTTCTCGACCTTGATGACCGTCGCGCCGAGATCGGCGAGCAGTTGCGTGCACCACGGCCCGGCGAGCACGCGCGAGAGATCGAGCACGGTGAGATGCGCGAGCGGACCCATCCACTCAGCCGGCAGCTGCAAGGTCGCGGCTGTTCGTCGGCAGTTTTTGCCGCGAACCGGCCACCGCGCGCGGCACACCCACGATGCCTGCGACCGGTGACCCGCCGACGGTCAGCTGCCCACTGTCAGATGGCACCGGTCACCTGAAGCTCATTCGATGGCCTTGACCATCTCGTCGACGACCTTCTTCGCGTCGCCGAACACCATCATCGTCTTGTCCATGTAGAACAGCGGATTGTCGATGCCGGCGTAGCCCGAGGCCATCGACCGCTTGTTGACGATGACCGTCTTCGCCCGGTGCGCCTCGAGGATGGGCATGCCGTAGATGGGACTGCCCTTCTGCTCGGCGAGCGGATTCACGACGTCGTTGGCGCCAAGGATCAGGGCGACGTCGGCCATGCCGAACTCGCCGTTGATGTCATCCATCTCGAACACCTGGTCGTACGGCACCTCCGCCTCGGCCAGCAGCACGTTCATGTGGCCCGGCATGCGGCCCGCCACCGGATGGATGGCGTACTTGACCGTGACGCCCTTCTCGGTGAGCTTCTGGGCCATCTCCTTGACGGCGTGCTGGGCGCGCGCGACCGCGAGGCCGTAGCCCGGGACGATGATCACGGTGTCGGCATTGCTCATGATGAAGGCGGCATCGTCAGGGCTGCCGGACTTCACGGTCCGGTCGCTCGCCCCCGCGGCCGCGGTGCCTTCCTCCGCGCCGAAGCCACCCAGGATGACGCTGATGAACGAGCGGTTCATCGCCCGGCACATGATGTAGGAAAGGATGGCGCCCGACGAGCCGACCAGCGAGCCGGCGATGATCAGCATCGGATTGTTGAGGGAGAAGCCGATGCCGGCCGCCGCCCAGCCCGAGTAGCTGTTGAGCATCGAGATGACCACCGGCATGTCGGCGCCGCCGATGGGAATGATGATCAGGAAGCCGAGCAGGAAGGCGATCGCTGTCATGACGATGAAGGGGAGCCAGCCGCCGCCCATGAAGAACCAGGTGCCGAAGCCGACCATCGCGATCGCCAGCAGGAGGTTGATGAGGTGCTGGCCGGGATAGACCACGGGCTTGCCGCTGATGCGTCCCGAGAGCTTGCCGAACGCGATCACCGATCCGGAGAACGTGATTGCGCCGATGAACGTGCCGATGAAGAGCTCGAGCATGTTGCCCGTCGGCAACGGCACCGGCAGGCCGAAAGAGCCTGGATTGTGCACGGCTGCGACGGCGATCAGGACCGCCGCCATGCCGACCAGCGAATGCATCGCCGCAACGAGCTCGGGCATCTGGGTCATCTGCACCCGGCGCGCCACGACGGCACCGATCGCACCGCCGAGCGCGATGCCGGCGAGCACCATGCCCACGTTCTTGGTCTGGGAATAGACCAGCGCGAAGGTGACGATCACCGCGATGGCCATCCCCGCCATGCCGAAGGCGTTGCCGCGGCGCGCCGTCGAAGGGTGCGACAGGCCCTTCAGGGCGAGGATGAAACACACCGATGCGACGAGGTACCAGAGGGCGACTTGGTTGGCTGTCATGTTCTTGGGCTCTTTGCGCCAGGTGGTCGTGGTCGCGCGTCAGTGCGCGTCGGAAGCTGCAGGCTTGTCCTTGGCCGGCGCGGCGCGCGGCTCCTTCTTGCGGAACATCTCCAGCATGCGCTGCGTGACCAGGAAGCCACCGAATACATTGACCGACGCCAGGGTCACGGCGAGCACGCCGACCCAGCCGCCCCAGTCCATGATCGCCGGGCTCGCCGCGAGCATCGCGCCCACCAGGATGATCCCCGAGATGGCGTTGGTCACCGACATGAGCGGGGTGTGCAGCGCCGGGGTCACGCTCCACACCACGTGATACCCGACCACGATTGCGAGCACGAAGATGATGAGATAGAAAACGATTGGATCAACCATAAAATCCCCTGGAGACTTTCGAGCGCCGCGCGGCGGAGCCGTTCGCGGTGCTCGTTTTCGCGGTCATTGGCGGGCCACGACCTGCCCGTTGGCGCACACCAGCGTGCCCTGCACGATCTCGTCGTCCTTGGGAATGTTGAACTCCCCGGTCTTGAGATCCAGCGACAGCGCCAGGAAGTTGAGCACGTTGCGGGCATACAGCGCGCTCGCATCGGCCGGCACGGTAGCCGCGAGGTTCGGGATGCCGACGATCTTCACGCCGCGGTCGGTCACGACCACCTCACCGAGTTTCGCGCCCTCGACGTTGCCGCCCTGCTCGATTGCCAGATCGACGATAACCGTGCCCGGCTTCATCGCGGCGACGGTCTCGGCCTTCACCAGCTTGGGAGCCGGGCGGCCGGGGATGAGGGCGGTGGTGATGACGATGTCCATCTGCTTGCAACGCTCGTGGATGATGCCGGCCTGGCGCGCCATCCACTCCTGCGGCATCGGCCGGGCGTATCCGCCGACGCCTTCCGCGATCTGCCGCTCCTCGTCGTTGGCGTAAGGCACGTCGACCCATTTCCCGCCCAGCGACTCGACCTGGTCCTTGACCGACGGACGCACGTCGGTCGCCTCGATCACGGCGCCGAGGCGCTTGGCCGTCGCGATCGCCTGCAGCCCGGCCACGCCCACGCCCATCACCAGTACCCTGGCCGCCTTGACGGTGCCGGCCGCTGTCATCAGCATCGGCATGAAGCGGCCGTATTCCGCCGCGGCGATCACCACGGCCTTGTAACCGGCGATGTTGGCCTGCGACGACAGCACGTCCATGGCCTGCGCGCGGCTGATCCGCGGCAGCCATTCCAATGCGAACCCGGTGAGGCCCCCGCGCGCGTACGCCGCGATGCCTTCCTGGTCGAAGGGGTTGAGCAGGCCGACGAGCAGTGCGCCGCTCTTGTGCGCGCCGAGCTCCTGGGCCGAGGGACCCCGCACCTTCAGCACGATATCGGCGCCGAGCGCTTCGGCGGCGCTGCCGATGCGCGCGCCAGCAGCGGCGAACAGGTCGTCTGGAATGCTCGCGGCGAGGCCGGCGCCCTGCTCGACGACCAACTCATGCCTGCCGCTCACGGCCAGTTTCTTGACCGTCTCCGGGGTCGCGGCGACGCGGGTTTCGCCGGCGCGCGTCTCGCGTGGGATGCCTATCAGCATGTCGGTTGTCGGTTGTCGGTTGTGGATTGTCGGTTGCTGTCCGGGATCGGGGCGGTCACGAACCCGCGCACTGCATTCATGACGGCGGCCGGTGCGCGACCGTCGCCATTCTACTTCCACTGCGTCAGCAGACAGGCGCCGCTCGGGGTTCGGCCTCCACCCCAGCACTTGCAACACACGGTGCGGCCGGGCGGTCGTTCGGCTCCCGGGCACCCATCGAACGCCACCGTCACCGGAACCGCCGCGGCGTCCAGCCTGCCGGTCGTGCGTGCACTGCCGCCACCCGCCGCCGGTCGCGAAAGCCCCCGCCGACTTTGGCAACCACGCTACTGCCGCCACCCTGCTGCCAATTGCCATTGCCAGCTGCCACTGCCAACTGCCACTGCCACTGTCACCTGCTACCGGCCACCCGCATGGCGATGGCACGGCCGACGTCCTCCGT
>JBDTWB010000179.1:0-8749 GCA_040006895.1 Casimicrobiaceae bacterium
TCTCGACTTACGGCATCCAGGCGTTCACCCGGCCCAAGGCGTGGCATCTGCGGGCGTGAGTGCCGACAGTGCCCGGACCCATGGCTCTCCCGCAAGACCGTCCGGCCGACGCCCCGGACCCTTCCGCTGAGCGCGCAGCCAATGCTCCCACCGCGACCCTGGTCAGTTGCCTCATGGTCACTCTGGCGAACGATGCAAGGGTTCCATTCGCCTGCCGCGCAGTTGCCGATTACTGCCGGCAAACGCACCCGGTGCGGGAGCTGGTGATCGTGCTCGATCGCGGTTCTACCTCCGGCAGGAAAGCCCTGCTCGACTACGTTCAGGACCTTGAACGGCCGGACATCCGCGTGTTCGACGGCAAGCCGGCAACCTCGCTCGGCGGACTGCGCAATCGATCCCGGGTGCACGCCCGCGGGTCGGTGCTGTGCCAATGGGACGATGACGACATGCATCATCCCGAGCGGGTCGCACGACAGCTGCACGCACTGGACGCACGGGGAAGCGAGGCAGTCTGCCTGGAGGAGACGATGCAATACTTCCCGGCGGCGAAGCACTTGTACTGCATCAACTGGCGCGCGACCAAGGCACGATCCCTGCCCGGCACGATCATGCTTCGCGCGGCAGCGCCGGTCAGCTATCCCGAAACCGGGCCAGAATCCGAGCGCGGAGAGGATACCGCCATCCTCGACCAGCTCCATGCACGCCAGTTGGTGGCCGTGCTCGCGGGGACACCATACCTGTACGTTTACGTGAGTCACGGCGCGAACACGTGGTCAGCCGATCACCACGTGATGCTCTCCGACACCCTTGCCATCTCGCAAGCATTGCTCAAGCGGCGCGAAGCCCTGCTCCGGGCGGGGCTCGCGCCCTTTTCGTTTCCTCCAGACGGTATCGTCGTGACGGGTTACAACGGCCCCGCGTTCAGGCTCGAAGCCGGCACTTCGGCGGCGCCACCCGCCGGTACTTCTCGAACCATCATTCCATCGAGGTAGACGAGCGCCCCGGTGTCGGTGGCGTGGAAGCGAACCTCGATGCCTCCGGCAGTCGCTTTCGGCAGCGCGTGCCACATCCTCGGCAAGCGTGCCGCCGGCACCGCGTCGAAATGCCGCGGCAGGCAAACCGTTTGCATCCGGTAATCGAGACGACCGAAGAAATGATCGCGCCAAGCCCGATCGCCGCCGGCGGCGGACAGATCGGCGCAGACGGTGTCCAGCGGCATCCAGCCAAGCTCGTCCAGCCAGGCCTCGGCCCAGAAGTGCTGCGAGGGACTCGTCGGGTAGAGGAGCACGCCGCCCACGATGCGGGCGGGAATGCCGACCGCACGGCAGAGGGCCACGAGCAGTGCGGACCCGAGCTGGCAATCGAACCAGCGTTGCTCGAGCACCCAGTCCAAAGCGGTCGCGGCATTCATCTCGTCATAGTGCAGGATGCCGCTGTCGAGCTCGTCGATCAGATAGTCCCAAAAATGCCGGATCAGCGCCTGCGGACCACCCGTGCATGGCGCGAGTCGTTTGGCCAGCGCAACGACGCGCGGAGTCACCCGAACGAAACCTTCGCGGCCCCGCGTGTAGAGCGCCCGTTCCGCCTCCGAGAGCGGGGGCACGCGGCGATGCCGCCCGGGCAACGGTCGGGCTTCGACGACTGCGCGAACGCCGAGGCTCAGGGTACCAGCGTTCGGCGGCACCGCCAGCCGCGCCTCGAGCCGTCCGTCTGTCGCATCGACTTCAATCGGCAGGCTGTCCGGGAGCGTTATCGGTCCCAACGTGACGTCGGGGAGCCCATCGCTCCTGACCGGCAGCGCGATGCGCAGACGGATCGGCATCCCGGGTGCGTGCCCGGCGACGTTGACTTCGCGATGCCACGCGACTTGGAAGCTCTTTGGCGGCAGATTCTCCGGAGGAGGCGGCGGTGCGTCGAACGAGCGCCCATGGTGATCGAGGACATGCCGCCGGCCTGTGGTGATGAACCGCTCGCGCCAGAAGCCGTCTCCTTGCCGCCGGCCCGCGAACTTGAAAAAATTTACGACCTCGGCTGGATCGAATCGACGCACGCCGTCCGGGCCGCGGACGCAACCCAGTCCACTACCGGTCCAGCGATCCAGCGCGGCTTGCGCATCGCGCACCACCATGCCTGTACGCATCTCGAAGGCCCAGCCATACAACATCAGGAGGTCGAGAACGTCGGGCTCGCAGACACGGCGGTAGCGGTCGTGAGTCGTGATGCCGAGGGGGTTCACGCGCGGCGTCGCCTCACTGCCAAACGGCGCCTATAGCTTGCGGGTCGCGCCCTGCCTGGCGACCCTTGCCGTCGCGTAGAATCCTGCGGGGCGGGGAACGCCGCACAGCATGGCGTAAAGACAATCGACCCGAAGCTCGCCGAAGAGAAGCCGTTCATGATCCTGACCGTCACCCTACCCTGCATCATGGCGCAGATGCAGCACGCGATCGTGCGCCGGCCGCATGGAATCGTGGGCACCGAGATGCACCCGGGTGCGAAACTGGTCGACATCAGCATCGACCTCAGCGCCGTCGCTCCGCACGATTGTCCTCCCGTCTCGCTGTTTCGCATCGCCATCCGAGAGCGGGCGTGGCTGCGGACTTTCGACCTTCGGACGGGCGACGCGGTCGCGCCCGGCATCGTGCTCGCGTGGCTCACCACCGACCCTGACGAGCCGATGCACGCACCCGGCAACCGCGAGGCTCGTTTCGCGGTTGCCGGCATCGCCGAGCCGGCCGAATGGTGGCTGGAAGACACGTGACTTCCCTCGACATTCCGTTCGGCAAGCTTGCGGCCCTGGGCTTTTCCGTCCAGCGCTCGGGCGTTCGGTTCGTTCGGGAAGATGGATTGTGCCGCGCCGGCGAGGTGGTCGCGTATTGCAACATTGCCTTGGTGCCCGACGGGCGCGCGCACACGCCGTTCGATCCCTTCTTTTCGGAATCGCGGGACTTCCAGGTCGCTTTCGCGCTGCGCACCACGGGTGTCTTTCGCGCCAATCGCGCCGTCGCCTTGGGCGGATTCCTCGACCATCTGACCCTTTTCCAGACATGGCATCCCGACGAGACCGTCGGTACGCTCGATCCCACTGCCCCGACGCAGGATCTGCCGGGCGGCGACTGTCGGCTGCTCTTTCTGGCCGGCCGCAGGAGCACCGAGCTCGCGGAGGTGCGCGCGGGATTGCACACGGGTTGGCACGACCGGAGCCGGGCCTGGTGGGGAGACGCTCGGGAGGCACCGGACACGCTCGTCTGCCTCGGCATCTGCGAGCAGATGGGCGTGGTGCGCGGGGACCGTTTCGCCTACCTGGAGCTCTTCGCCCAGGCCCAGGGGCCGGCGCACGTCGTGTACTTCGCGGACGACGTCCTGGTTCCCTCGGCGCGCATCGTGCTCGACCAGGCGGTGAGAACTGCGAGGGAGCGAGCCGCCATTGCCGACGACCTGCGACGGTCGTTCGGGACTGGCAGTTCGGTCCCCTCTCCGGGCGATTGGATCTTCGCCGGTGCGCTGCTCGCGGCGCTGAACCGATCGCCTTTCTCCGACCCGTACGATACGCTGACCCGAGCAGGCCTGCGACGCGGGAGTCCGGTTGGCGCGGTAATGCTGTCGCTCAACGCCGAGTCGCGGATGCTCCTGCGCCACCGGCAGCTCGGCTATCACGTCAACTGCCATCGTTTCCGAATCCTTGAATCGGGCAACGCGACCCGCGCGTGGCTCCAGGCGAACTTCGACCCCGTCGATCGCAGTCCCGGAGAGATACTCGCGGACTATCGCGCCCTGGTCGACGCGGTGCGGGCCCGATCGCACGTCGAGTTCCTGATATTGAACTGCATGTCCACCTCCGGCCTGGAAAATCCCTATCACTACGATGCCTTCGAGCAACCCATGCGCAACACCGTCCCGAGCATCCGGAGCAAGGAGCTCAATCTCATGCTGCATGATCTGGCCCGGGAGAAAGACGTCGCCATCATCGATGTCGATCGGATGGCGGCCGGGTTAGGCGCCGGAGTGCACCTCCCCGACGGCGTCCATGCAAGCGGCACGCTGCAGCGCGAGATCCGCGGTGAACTACTCCGCGTTCTCACCGGCCGTGGTCTGCGCGGATTTGCTCCCGCGGATCAAACGACGACGTAGTCGAGCGACCAGGCATCGATCCCCTCGGTGGTGGCTGGCAGGAGCTCTTCGGACCGATCACTCAGCAACGCGAGCGGCATGCCGACGCGTTGCCATTCCCCGGCCGCGCAAAGAATCCGGCGAAGCACGCCTGGTCGCGCCGCACGCACCTCGACTACGGCCTTATGGGTCTCGAGTTCCAGGACGAGCTGCCCCGGCGCGAAGGCATGGCCGACATCACCGTGCCACTCCAGGACGCGCAGCTCGTCGACGTCCTCGATCGGTCCCGGAACGGTGAGCTGGTAGATCATGTTGCCTCCCTGATGGACAGACCGCCGCCGCGGCGGTCCTCATGATCATCGAGCAATCGGCGGGCCGACGCGACCACGCGGCCGACATCCGGCACACACAGCCGCTCCAGGACGGGGTTGGAACTGACCGGTGCCGGCAGGGCACCAATCCGGGAGACGCGCAAAGGCCCGAGGCGCTCGGTGACGCGGTACGCGACCTCCGCGCCGACGCCGCAAACGACCTGCCCCTCCTCCAGGGTCAGCATGCGTCTCGTCCGCGCCACCGAATCGCAGATGCAATCGACATCGAGTGGGGCTAGGCTGCGCAAGTCGACGACCTCGCATGAAATCCCCGACCGCGCGAGCTCGACGGCCGCAGCGAGTGCAACCGTCACCATGTAGGAATGGGCCACGATGGTCAGGTCGTCGCCGGCGCGCGCAACCGCCGCGCGACCCATCGCGAAGGGGGGGTCGGCCGTCAGCTCCCCAGCGGTGGGAAACAGTCGCTTGTGATCGACGAACACGACCGGACCGTCGTGGCGCAAGGCCCCACTGAGCAAGAAATAGGCATCGGCGGCATTCGAGGGCGCGACAACCCGGAGGCCCGGCACGGCCATCAACCATGCTTCCAGGCACTGCGAATGAGCGACGCCCTGGCCTCTGGCGCCAGCGGTCGTCTTGATCACGACCGGCGCCGTGACCTGCCCGCCTGTCTTGTACCGAACCTTGGCCGCGTAATTCACCAGCGGATCCAGCGCAAGCATCAGGAAATCCATATAGGTGATGTTCACCAGCGGCCGCAGACCGCCCGCGGCGGCGCCGATGCCGATCGCGACCATCGCCTGCTCGGCGACTGGCATATCGCGGACGCGGGCCGCCCCAAAGGTCGAATACAACCCGGCGAATTCCCTGTAGGCGCCACCGAAAGTACCGATGTCCTGACCAAGCAGGATGACCCGAGGATCGGCGCGCATCTGCTCGTCGAGCGCCCGGACGATCGCCTCACGAAAGAATACCTTGCTCATCTGGCGATGCGCGCCGCCGGCGCGCGCGGCGGGATGCCGCCGACATGCGACCGCGGTTGCAGCTCAGCCCACATCGGTCAGCACCTGATCGGATGCGGGCCATGGCGAAGCTTCGGCAAACCGCAGCGCCGCGTCGATCAGGGTATCAATCTCGGCTTCCAGGTTGTCGAGCCTGCGGGCGTCGAGCGAACCGTCACGCTCGAGGTGCCGAGCGAGCCGCTCGATCGGGCATCGTTCCCGGATGGCTGCAAGCTCTGCCGTGCCCCTGGGATCGCGGGTGGCGGTCGAATGACTGCCGAATCGCTCCGCGCTGCACTCGACGAAACTCGGTCCTTCGCCCCCCCGCGCCCGTTCGGCCGCCTGCGCGACGGCCGTCCGTACCGCGAGCACGTCCATGCCATCGACACTGGCCGCCGGAATACCAAAAGGCCGCGCCAGATCCGCGAGCGCGGCCGGAGCGAGCGCTGCGGACCGAGCGGTGGTCACGGACCACTGGTTGTTGTCGCAGACCAGGATCAGCGGCAGCTTCCAGAGCGCCGCGATGTTCATGGTTTCATGGAGCACGCCGGCACCACAGGCGCCGTCCCCGAAGATGCAGGCCACGACAGTGCCGGGCGCCGTCTGCTGGGACGCGAGCGCCACACCTGCTGCAATCCCGATGTTTCCCGCGACCACGGCATGGGCGCCCATGAATCCGCGAGCGGTATCCGCGACATGTCCCCGCCCGCCCTTGCCGCCGCAGGGCCCATCGATCCGGCCGAGCAGCTCGGCCATGAGGAACCGTGGCTCGACTCCCCAAGCGAGCGCGGGTCCGATCGAACGGCCGCTGCACAGCAGGCGGTCGGAGGCGGTCAGGCCATGGGCGACGCCCACGGCAACCGCTTCCTCGCCCGCCGAGTAGAGCTGAAAGCCAGCATCTGGCCGGCGGGCGAGCGCAGCCTCGAACCGCCGGATGAGGAGCATGGCACCCAACGCCGCCAGCGGAGTGCGGTCGGGTTCGAGAGTCATGGCCTGATCGTGCCGGACGAGCTGCCGGCGACGGGATGGAGGGTACCGTCGAGCGAAAGCTTGCCCAAGCGTCGAAGCGCCAGCGCGCGGAGCTTGGCTTCAACGACATCGTCGAGGCCGACCGATAGTATCGCCGCGGCGATCACGTGGCCCATGACGCGTTCCGCAATGCCGCCGCGCAGCTGGAAGTCGCACTGCATCCGTGCGGCCCCGATGTGCGCAAGATCGCGGTCGACGTCGACCACCGCGCACCCCGTCGCATACGAGAGCTCTGCGGCGAGCAGGTCGAGCCTGCGGATGCGTTCCACGATCTCCGTTTCGTTCGTGGACCCCCGGGGTACATGCCGAAATACCGTGCAGAGCAAAGTGGCCGGGTAGGTGCGCCGAGCGACGGACAGCAGCTCACGCCATCGGGCCTCGACCTCCTCGAGGGTCGACCGACCAGCAACTTCGGAAAGCAGCGACGCGACCATCGCCGCACCGCATTCCGCGCGAGGGAGTGCGTCGAGCAGCCGCATCTCGATGCGCCATGGCGCCCCGGTCGCCATGACGAGCGCCTCCTCGAGACGTCGGCCGGCGGCCGCGAGGCCGGCCTCTTCCGTCGGTGCGACGATGGCGTCGATGCGAACCAACCGTGGCGCGACGCTTGCATCGATGGGGCCCATCGCTCCCTCAGGCCGGCTTCACGTCGGGAGCGTCGTGGGCGATGGCGTCGCCGCGCCGGCCCGCAGGGCTGCCGCTCGCAAGCCACATCAGGGCCGCCCGTTCGTCGAACGCACTGTCCGGCGCAGCTGCCTCGGCGAGAGCAGGCAGCGACGGGATGCGAAACGCATCCGGGACCGCCTCGCCCGCCATCAGGCTCAGCCAGAAGAGAGGCAGAAGTCGCACCGAAGCCACTCGGTGCGCTGCGCAGAAGATGCGGTACCAATCCTGATCGGCCAATGGATCGCGCCACCCTCGCCGATGCGTCAGATGGTACGAGCGGGCGCCTTCGACCAGCTCGAGCCGAACTCCCATGGCGTCCAATCGAAAAGCCAGTTCCCGGTGCTCGTTCATGTCGAGCCGCTCGTCGAAGCCGCCGGTTTCCACAAAAAGCGCGCGCGGCACTGAGACGTTGTGGCCACTGCATGCCGCCCACAGCGTGGCGCAGTCCGGGTGTCGCACGAGGGCGTCGCGTTCCAGCTCGGCCAGTCGCGCGGGCCCGATGCCGGGGTAGATCCCCGGCATCGATCGTCGCACGATCTCGCCGAAGGCATCCATGACCATGCGGCGGGTGACCAGCGATCGCTGCCGATCGTCCGCCGACATGCCCGCGACATGCGCGGCGGCCCACTCGAATGGCACGCCACGCTCGGGATCCGAGTAGAACCGGGTACAGCGCAGGTGGAAGGTTTCCCCGCGCGCGAGGCGCGCATCGCCTCGACGGTGCAGATTGGCGTGCAGCCCGACGAGGCTTCGGCCCGCCAGGGTATCGCCGTCCATGAACAGCAGCAGGTCGCCCCTCGCAACGGCCGCACCTGCATTGGCCGCCGCCGAACGACCCCGCGCCGATTCATTCCTGACGATCGTAAAAGGGGTGACCCCCGAGACCGACCGCAGCACGTCGTCCGTATGGTCGACCGAGCCATCGTTCACCACGACGATCTCGTAGGGCAACGGGTTCTGCCGGCCGAGGGATGCGAGGGTCAGGCGTAGGCGATCGGCCTCGTCCCTGGTACGCACGATCACGCTTACGCGCATGGCGACGCTGCCGGCTTGGTCAAGTGTCCCAGCTCGATGAGAACCTGCAGGACCTCCTCGGCAATCACTCGACATCCTTCCGGCGTGAGATGCAGCGCGTCGATCTTGACCCGGTCCGCGCCCATCCTGGCCACCCGCGCATCCACGTCGACGATAGGGAGGCCGGTCCGCTCCGAAAGGTCCACCAATCCGAGGTTGAACCGCTTGATCCGCGTGGAGAGTGTTTCGGCGCAACCACGGTAGTCAACGATGCGCTCTCCCGGAACGACCGTCGACATGTTGAGGATCGTCATCGCGCGCCCTTGAGCATCCAGGCGCGCCTTGATTTGCTCGATGTTGTCCATGGAGGTGTCGACATCCAGCAGTCCGAGCGGTTCGAAGTGTCGCCGCAGCCACTCGCGCTGCTCGGGTGCCCATGACCGCCACGCGTAGGGGTATAACACGTAACCTTGGTGACGATGCCTGACCAGCTGGGTCATGATGTCGGGTTGAATCGACAGGACAACTGCGTCGGCTCGATCGTCGAAAACGGCCCGGCTGAATTGCGCGTCGGCGGGATAAGGCCCCAGATCCACGTCA
>JBDTWB010000180.1:0-8706 GCA_040006895.1 Casimicrobiaceae bacterium
GGCGAGCCGGACAGGATCAGCACCGACACGCCCTTGAAGCGGTCGACGATCGCGTGCGCCACGGCACGGCAGCGGCGCAAGTGGCCGAGACCGAAGCTGTCGTGGCTGTAGATCAGGATGCGGGCGTTGTCCAGTCGTTCCACGGTGCCTCCTCGATGATCGACATCCGGAGTGTTGTGTGGTGGTGCCACGCCTTGCCCGCGCGACGGCCACCCGGACACGACGTCGGGCTGGGGTGCTTGCCACCGCCTGCGCGAGGTTCGTAGCATACTGGACAAAACCTGCGACGCAACCGTCGCGTGACCCCCGGGGCCGCTCCGGGTCTAAACCCGATCGGGCATCCCCCGGGGCTTCCCGGCACGAGCCTTGGGGCGGGCCTGCCGAGCCCCCGGCCAGGGCGCCGGGCGTCATGCAGCGGCCACGCCCGACCCCCTGCCGTGCCCATGCCAACCACCGGAGCCGATGTGATCCGAGAAGAAACCTATCGCCGGAAGCTTGCCTGGCGGGGGCGCGGCAAGACCGACCTGGACCGGCACGTCGGCGGACTGGATGCCGAGATCGAGTCCCGGCTGGCCCGTCGCCAGACGGTCCGCATCCTCGAGCTCGGCTGCGGCTACGGCGCAGCCCTCGCCGACCTGAGGGCGCGCTACGGGAACCGCGTCGAGCTGCACGGTCTGAACCGGGTCCGCCACGACGGCGATGCCGAGGTGATGCTGCGCAACGCGCGTGAGCGCGGCCTGCTGCCCGTGGACGGCGCACCGCCCCCGGACTGGCTGCCGACCTTGCACTACGGCGATGTCGCGCAGGGGCTGCCGTTCGCCGACCGTAGCTTCGATCTCGTCTGCAGCCAGGTCGCCTGGCTATATTTCGGCGACAAGATCAACGTCTTGCGGCACGTGATGCGGGTGCTCGACGACGACGGCCTGGCCAAAATCGATGCCGACGAGCTGCGCCCGGGATTGCCGGCGGAATACGCCCGGCTGGTGGAGATCTGGAACGGTGCGGCCCTGCGATCCTTCGGGGACTACGCCGGCGACTTCGGCGTCGCGTTCGTGCCTGCCGCCTCTGGCGAGTACCTGCGTTTCGGCAAGGCGCCCGGCTTCGGGGCCGACCTTGACCTCGCGCTGGAGATCGATCTCGCGCAGCTCAACGATCACTGGGATGGAATCAAGTGCATCTATCGCCTCCGTCCCGACGGGGTGGCGCGGTGAGTCGCGGTGCGGCAAGGTGAGCGCGGCGGGACGCGAGGTCGGAGACGACCCATCGGCCGGTCGCGTACGCTGGCCGGGCGGAGGCGACCGCATGGTCCGGACGGCGCCGGTCGCGATTGCGACCTCGGCATGATCACGAGCCCCACCCACCACGCCCGCAGCGTCCGTGTGTCCGGCCGCACGCGCGCACGAGGACAGCCTTGAGTACGGATGATCAGCCGGGCGGCAATCCCGCCACGCGGCCCCTTGGTGTCCTGTTCGCGGACGTGAGCGGCAGCACCCATCTGTTCGAGGTGCTCGGCGATGCGCGCGCGCATGCCGCGGTGGAGCTCTGCCTCGAGACCGTGCGGACCAGCACCACGCACTATGGCGGGCGCGTGGTGAAGGCCATCGGCGACGAGTTGCTGTGCGTGTTCGACAACGCCGATGCCGCGATCACCGCGGCCAGCGACATCCAGGTTCGGCTGGAAGGCCGCCGGACCGCGGATGCGACCGTGCCGGCCATGCGCGTCGGGGTCGCGTTCGGGTCGGTGCTCGAGGATCGCGCCGACGTGTTCGGCGACACGGTGAATCTCGCGGCGAGGATTGCGGCCCTGGCGATGCCCGGCCAGGTGCTCACCAACCGCGCCACGGTCGATGCGCTGCTGCCGCTGCTGCGCGCGTGCTCCCGGGAGCTCTACGCGATCGAGCTCAAGGGCATCGCGCACAAGGTCACCGTGCACGAGATCCTCTGGGGTCGGCGCGGCGACCTCACGTTGGTGAGCGGCGTCGCGGGCGCAGCGCCGGCCGGCGCCCCTGCGGTGCGGACCTTGCGGCTCGAATACCGCGGCCGGACCCTGTCGATCCCGATCGACGGCCCGGAAGCGCACATGGGCCGCGATGCCCAGAACGAGCTCGTCGTGTCAAGTCCCACCACGTCGCGCCGCCATGCGCGGTTGCACGTGTCGGCGGGCAACTTCGTGCTGGTCGATGAATCCGCCAACGGGACCTTCGTGCGCTTCGAGGGCCAGCCGGAGGTGCACCTGCGCCGCGAGGGGACCGTGCTGGTCGGGCGCGGCGCCATCGGCTTGGGCGAGGCAGTCAGCGCCGACAGCCCGGCGCGAGTCGAATTCACCGTCGAGGGCTAGCGTTTCGCATCGGCCGCGGGTGGCAAAAGCCCTCGCCTCGCGAGGGCGGCACCCGCATGTGGCGGGTTGGCCGGCGGCGATCGAGGTGCCCGACCACGCGGCGCCCGACCGGCGCGCCAAGGGCGCCTGCGATAATCCTCGATCTGCAACTCGCCCTGCCTCCCTTCCTTGAATCCGTCCGCTCGCCACGCTGCGCCGCGCCTGTCGCGCGGCCTCATGGGTCTCCTTGCCGTGACGGTGTTCACCACCGCCTCGGCGATGCACTTCCAGACGCCCATGCTCGAGCGCATTCGTGCCGAATTCGGCGCCACGACCGCGGCGGTTGGCTGGATCCCGACGCTTTCGTTCGCCGGCTTCCTGGCAGGCACCGTGCTGCTGATCCCGCTCGGCGATCGCTACGACAAGCGGGTGCTGATCCTGGCCAAGCTGGCCACCCTCATTGTCGCGGTCGCGACGATGGCCGCCGCACCGTCGCTCCCCGTGCTCTGGGCGGCGAGCTTCGTACTGGGCATCGCCACCAGCCTGTCGCAGCACGTCGTGCCGCTGGTTGCCGAGCTCGCGCCCCCCGAAACGCGGGGCGGAGCGGTCGGGACCGTGCTGTCGGGACTCTTCCTGGGCATCCTCTTCGCGCGCGTGGTCGGTGGCGTGGTGGCCGCAACGCTCGGGTGGCGCTGGATGTACGTCATCTCGGTGGCAATGCTCGTCGCGATCGGGGTCGCGCTGATCGCGCGACTGCCGCATGCTCCCGCCAGCACGACCTATCGCTACCGGGCGCTGATCGCATCGCTCCTCGCGCTCCTTCTCCACAATGCAGCACTGCGCCGCGCCTCGGTGACGCAATTCCTGCTCGGCATGGGCTACGGGGGGTTCTGGGCGACCATGGCGCCGATGCTCCAGACCCTGCATGGCCTCGGCCCGACCGCGGCGGGGCTGATCGGCATTCCCGGGGCGGCGGGTATCCTGATCGCGCGCGCCTCCGGGCGCTGGACGGACCGGCACGGCGTGAACCTCGTGGTGGCGGTTGGGATCGCCCTCGTCATGAGCGCGTTCGCGGTGTTCGCCCTCGGTGCGTGGTGGGTGGCGGCCCTGGTGGTGGGCGCCGTGCTGCTCGACTGCGGCCTGCGCGCCGCGATGGTGGCGAACCAGACCCTCGTCACGTCGGTGGATCCGACCGCACGCAGCCGCCTCAACACCGTGTTCGCGGCGCATATCTGGGGTGGCAACGCGGTCGGCGCCCTCGTCGCCAGCACGGCGTTCACCCATCTCGGCTGGTGGGCGGTATGCGCGATCGCGTTCGCGGCGGCCTCACTCGCACTCGTGCTGCATCGGCGCGGCGCGGCGTGATGTGCGGGTTTGACCGCGATTGCGCGCGCCCCGTAGACTCGGCCGGTCATGACAGCCGCCAGCATCGCCTTGCACCGCCGCCGGCGCACGCGCCGACGCGTCCCGGTCGCTGAGATCGCCCGACCATGACCATCCGGACCAGGCTCATCCTGCTCGTCGTGGCGGTTTTCATTCCGATCACGATCGCGGCGGTCATCGGCATCGTCATGCAGTACGCGCGCGAGCGCGCCGCCGTCGAGCAGTCGATGCGCGAGACTACCCGCGCCCTGGCGCTGGTCGTGGATCGCGAGATCGGCAAGCGCGAGGTGATCGCCCGCATGCTGGCCGACTCCCCCTATCTCGACAGCGGCGATTTCGTGCGCTTTCACCAGCAGGCACGCCAGGCCGTCGCAGGCAGCGGTGCGTGGGTGGTGCTTGCCGACCGCGAGCGCCAGATCGTCAACACGGCCGTGCCGTTCGGCACGTCGTTGCCGATCGGCGCCGAGGATCAGTCGCGGGTGTTCGACTTCGTCACCGAAGGCGCGGTGCTGACGGGCGTGACCATGGGGCGGCTCACGCAGCTTCCGGCGGCGTCGATCCGGGTGCCGGTGCGGCGCGACGGGCAGATCCTCTACAACGTCGCGGTCCGGATCCGTCCGGACGAGCTCCAGCAGATCCTCAAGGACCAGAATGCGCCAGCCGGGTGGGTGTCGGCGATCATCGACCGTGACAGTCGCATCATCGCCCGCGTGCCCAACCCCGAGCGCTGGGTGGGCAGTCTTGCCACGCCCGACGTACGGGCGGCGATCGAACGCCGGTCGGCCGGCTTCATCGAATCGGTGACCCTGGACGGCTCGCGGGTGATCGCCTCGTACAACACCTCGCCGGTGTACGGCTGGACTTCGATCATGGGGGCGCCGAAACAGGTGCTCGGGCGCAGCATCGAGCGGTCGCTGACCGAGCTCATCGGCGTGGCATTCGCGTTCCTCGCCTTGGCGGTGCTGATCGCGATCTGGATGGGCCGTCGCATTGCGGCGCCCCTCACCGCCCTGTCGTCGACGGCGGCCTCGCTGGAGCGCGGAGAACCGGTCACCCCCGCCCGCACCGGCATTCGCGAGTGCGACGACGTGAGTGCGGCGCTGGCGGACGCGAGCGTGCGCATCAGGAGCGCGAGCGGCGAACTGGAACGCCGGGTCGCCGACGCGGTGGCCACCACCGAGCAGGCGCAGGTCCAGCTCGCGGCCGGGCAGCGCCTCGAGGCGCTGGGACGGCTGACCGGGGGCGTGGCCCACGACTTCAACAACCTGCTCGCGGTGCTCAACAACAATCTCTTCCTGCTCGCCAATCGCGTCGACGCTCCGGAACTGGCTGCGATGCGCCGTGCGGTCAACACCGGGGTGCGTCTCACCCGGCAACTGCTCGCGTTCTCGCGCCGCCAGTCGCTCCAGCCGCAGCAGCTCGCACTGGACGTTCAGCTGCCTGCCATCGTCGAGCTGATCACGAGCACGCTCGGCCGGAACATCGAGATCGAGGTCGATATCGCGCCGGACCTGCCGGCCGTCGAGGTCGATGCCGCCGAGCTGGAGCTCGCACTCATCAACCTGGCCATGAACGCCAAGGACGCGATGCCGGATGGTGGTACGCTGTCGATTCGCGCCCGCGCAAGCCACGCCGATCCCGATGTCGAGGGCGGCGATGCCGTCGCCATCAGCGTGCACGATTCGGGCGCGGGCTTCGCGCCCGAGGTGCTGACGCGGGCGTTCGAGCCGTTCTTCACCACCAAGCCTGCCGGGCAGGGCACGGGACTGGGTTTGAGCCAGGTGCACGGCTTCTGCACGCAGTCCGGTGGCAAGGCTCGCATCGCGAGCACGCTGGGCAAGGGCACGACCGTCACCCTGGTGCTCCCGGCTGCGCGGGCGGGCAGTGCCGAGACGGGATCGACCACGCCCGCGACGGGACCGATCGGCAATGCCGCCGGGCGGCGCGTCCTGCTCGTCGATGACAATGTCGAGCTGGTGGCGGCGACTACCCCGGTGCTGCAGGCGTTCGGCTTCGACGTTACCACCGCGACCAGTGCCGACGATGCGCTGCGGGTGCTGGAGCGTACCTCGATCGACGTGATCCTGAGCGATGTCAGCATGCCTGGCGAGCGCAACGGCCTCGATCTCGCGCGCAGCATCCGAAACGATCGGCCCGGCCTGCCCATCGTGCTGATGACCGGCTACACCACCGAGTTGCAGCGCGCCGTGGCCGAAGGCTTCACCGTGCTGCAAAAGCCGTGCGCTCCCGATACCCTCGCCGCGGTCCTGCGCAGCGCCGGTCCCGCAGCCAATCGCGACGACCGACATGCAGCGGCGGCCACGGATGCAAGCGGCGCGTTGCCGCACGACGTGCAGCCCTGACGCCTCCTCCGGAACGTCAGCCCACCATCCTTTCCATGCACCCACGTCGTCGCGAGCCGCTATGATCGTACGCACCTACATGACGCCGCGTCCTGCAATCCTGCGCATCGATGCCGACGCCCATGCCGCGCTGCGGCTGATGCACGAGCACGGCTTGCGTCATATCCCGGTGCTCGACGGCGAGGATCGCATCGCCGGCATGGTGGCCGAGCGCGACCTGTTGCGGGCCGTGCTCGCGACTGTCGGCAGCGTGCGCCTGGCAACGGTCATGCAGCACGACGTCGTCAGTGTTCGCGATGACGTCCCGGTGACGCACGCGGCGAGTGTGATGGCGCGGCGTGGCGTCGGAGGTCTGCCGGTGGTGGACCGCGGCGGGCGTGTGGTCGGGGTCATTACCGAAGCGGAGATCTTTCGCGCATTCGTGACCGTACTCGAAGCGCGGACGGCCCGCCCGGGCGACGCGCTGACGGATGCACCCTTCGTACCGAGCACGCCACCATCCCCCCCGGTCGCCGCCGTCCACCACGCGCCCGGCGCCGGGACGGTTCACCCCCGCGCCGGGGTGATCGCGCGGTCCCGATCGCAGCCCGTGGCCAAGGCCCTACCCCAACCCCTACGCGACCCCGGATCTCAGCCGCCATCGCCGGCGAACGAAATCGGACACGCGAAGCACGGGACGCTGAAGGGGTTGCGACGAGGCTAGGCGGACGTTCGGGACCGGGGATGGCGGATTTTGGCCGGATCGCCCGGAACCCCCTCCCTGCGACAACGTCCAACAGCGAATCGCGCCGGGCCAGTGGTCCCGGCCAGCCTTTCATCATCCTGCCTCGGGAGGTTTAATGGACGAACCCATGCTTCGTGCCGCAGCACGCATGCTTGCAATACGCACCTTCGCGGTACCCATCCTCTGGTCCGGCGCCTTGGCGTGGTCGGCGGTCGCGCTCGCGCAAAGCGCGCCGTCGGCGGACGTGGCTGCGGCCGCTGCGGCGGCTGACGCAAGCGCCCCGATCGCCATGCCCCACGGCATCATGCCCAACAAGTCGGAACTGCCGAAGTCGGCCTTCGCGAAGCTCGATAGCGCTGACAAGGGCTTCGTGACACGCGAGGACAGCGCGCAACTCGATGCCTTCGGCAAGATCTTCGAGCAGGCCGATCAGAATCATGACGGCCGGCTGAACGAAGCGGAGTTCAACACCGCGTGGGCGCTTTATACGGGGCAACGTCCCTGATGGGGATCGACGGGCACATCGGCTTCCTGCCGCAGCACCGCGGGCCGACGCTGGGATGCCGGCTCTGCGTGGAACGGGCATGACCGCACACGGCTCGGATTCCATCACCATCCCGTGGCATGCGCCTTGCACATGGTGCTAGGTTGGCTTCATCGCTACGCCACGATCGCGGGAAACGCGATTCCGGTGGCATTCTTTTCTGGACCGAAGGAGTAAAGCAGACCATGGGGCAGCACCGCTCGCACGGATTCGAACGGCTCGTCCAGGGACTCGCGGTGGGCGCCGCTGCGATGTACCTGCTCGATCCCGATAAGGGGCGTCGGCGCCGGGCCATGGTGGCGGGCCGGCTGCAGCGCGTCGCCAACGATGCCACTCATCTCGCCCGTCAGGCCGCCCGCGATGCGGGCAACCGGTTGCACGGCGTCAATGCCCGGCTCGCCCATCGACTGGAGCGCGGCAACGGCAGCCTGGACGAGTTGCACCTGATCGAGCGGGTTCGGAGCGCGATGGGCCGCATCGTGACGCATCCCCACGCCCTCCAGGTCGGCGCGCGCGGCCGCACGGTCGTGCTGAGCGGACCGATCCTTGCCGCGGAGGTGCGCGACCTGCTCGATTGCGTGCACGAAGTCCCGGGTGTGCAGGCCATCGAGAATCATCTCGATCTGCATGAGGACCGCAACGGTGTTCCCAGCCTGCAGGGCGAGGGTCGCAGGCGCGGCGGCGGTGGTGACGCATGGTCCCCGGCGGCGCGCCTGGTCGCGCTCCTCGCCGGCGGTGCGCTGGCCCTGTACGGCGTCGCGCGGCGCGGCGTCACCGGATGGCTGGTCGCGGGCGCGGCGGGCGCGCTCGCCCGCCGGGCGCTTGCGCCCGAAGGACCCACGCGTGGCAAGGCCGCGCGCGAAACAGGGCGGGGGTGGGCGCTCGACGCGACGCGTTCCGGGGCGCCCCGCATCGGTAACGATGGCACGCCGGCGGGCGCTATTGCGCAGCACGCGTCGATCCCACATACGGAAGCGCCGGACGATCGGGCGCGTGCGATGGACGCGGAGATCCCCGCGATCGGTAACGACGGCACGCCCTCCACGACGGCCGCAGCACCGGGCCGTGGCAATGGCTGATTGAGCTGACGAGGAGGCGGTGCAGTGCAGTCCTGGAGCAGGCCGCTGCCATTCGCAATCCCGACGGATGAAATGGATACCTGCGGGACAGCCTATGCGGGGCGCCGCGCGACTCGCGGCACCTGACCTTCGCCGCTTTGACGCCTCCTCCAGGACTTTGATGCGTTCACGGCCTTGGTGGGTTCTTTACGGCCCAGGTGCGTCCTTCACAGCCCAGGTGCGTCCTTCACGGCTTTGATGCGTCGAACATCCTAGCAGCGCCACCGTGCGCCTGTACCTGCTCACGGTGTGCGTCG
>JBDTWB010000181.1:0-8495 GCA_040006895.1 Casimicrobiaceae bacterium
GCGTAGCAAACGAGATGGGGCCGTAGGGGGAGGTGCGACAGCCCAGCGGAGTGAGCCAGCCCAGCGGAGTGAGACAGCCCAGCGAGGGCCTCGTCGTACTCGCGATATGCCGCCTCCAGTATGGCGCGCGAGTACACGTAGCACGGCGTGCCGAACCGGGCCGCGATCGCGGCAAGTGATGCGTCCTCGGCGAAGAGCTCGCCGTCGCGATAGGCGAAACCGCTCATGATCGCGGCGGTGCGGGCGCGACTACCGGATCCACGGGCGGCGCCGGTGGATGGGCGGGCATCGGCGTCGCGGCCACCGGCGCTGCACCGGATCCCGGGGACGTCGGTGCGGGCGCGGCCGGTGGAGGTTTCAGCGGGCCCTTGATGCCGCAACCCGCCAGCGCGGCCGCGATGAACACGGTGGCCACGGAGGCACGCACGACGCGCGCGATGGCAGTGCGCGATCGATGCCCGGCAGGACCTGCAGCAGGGCGCCACAAGGTGCGCGCGAGCGAGGGGGAGATTGGGGGTAGCATCGGCAGTGGGCGCGACGTGACCGCGATGGATGGCCTGCCGATGCTAGCACGCGCTGCGCGCCATCATCCACCACACGATCGCGGCGCCGTGACCGCCGTGCCCTCGACGAAATACCAAGGAGCTTCCATGCTGTCCGAGTCCGCATTCATCGCCGCCGCCGACGTCACGCTGACGCGCATCGGCGCCGCACTCGACGACGTCCTCGACGATGCCGACGTCGACGTAGACTGGAGCCTGAACGACGGAATCCTGGAGATCGAGTGCGAGGATGGCAGCAAGCTGATCGTGAACCGGCATGTCGCGAATCGCGAGCTCTGGGTCGCCGCGCGTGCTGGCGGCTTTCACTTCCGGCCCCAGGACGGCGTCTGGCGTGATACCCGCTCGGGCGACGAGCTCGCCGCCGCGCTTGCCGCCTTGTTGCGTGTCCAGGCGGGCGTCGACGTCACGCTCGGCGCGTTGCCGGCACCCGCGCCGTAACCCGTAGCTCAGGCTTCGAGGAGCGCCGTCCAGTCGGCCAGCGCCCTGCGGGCGGCGGCGTGATCGGGGAAGAGCGATTCCACGACGGCCCAGAACCGCGGCGAATGGTTGAGCTCGACGAGATGTGCAACTTCATGCGCGACGACGTACGTGGCCAGTGCGGGTGGCAGGTGCACCAGCCGCCAATGCAGCCTGATCTCGCCCTTGTGGTTGCAGCTGCCCCACTCGGTCCGCGCGTTGGTGAGCTTCAGGATCGGCATCTGCCGCGCGAGCCGGGCTGCGAACCGGGCCACGACCGGACCGCAGAGTCGCAGCGTTTCCGTGCGCAGCCAGTGGCCGACGAAGGGCGCCAGCTGTGCCTCCTCGTGGGCCTGGGGGTGACGCACGGTTACGTGAAAGAGATCGACCGCGATGGCTTGCTTGCGTGACGGGAAGACCGCCAGCGCGAGCTCGCTGCCCTGGTAGAGGATCGGCGCACCGCTGGTCCACACCTTGGGCAGGACGTCGCGGCGGCGGGCGCGCCATTCGACGAGGGTGCGCAGGATCCAGGTCGTGCGCTCGATCAGTGCTGACTCGATGTCACGCAGGCTTACCCAGCGAGGGGCCCTGACCACGAGGCCATCCAGCCCGATCTGCATGCCGATCGTGCGGCGACGGGCGCGATGCAGGCGGTAGTCGACGTCCTGGCCGCCGAGTGCGACCCGGCGCAACTGGCCCTCCTTCTCGGTAGGCCGTTTGCCGCCGATCAGCGGGGTACGGAGAGTCGCGCGACCTCGGTCTCGATCCAAGTTTCCACTTCCGTCATGAGCGCCTGGGGGTCCTTCCCGACGGAGGAGACCGGGGGGCCGAACGAGATGGTAATGGTTCCGGGGCGTTTGCCGAAGAGTCCCTTTGGCCAAAGGTAGCCGGCGTTGTGCGCGACGGGCAGGACCGGCACCCCGAGCGCGATCGCAAGTCGCGCCCCGCCGGTCTTGTACTTGGCGCGAAGGCCGGGCTTGATGCGAGTGCCTTCGGGATAGACGGCGATCCAGAAGCCCTGGGAGAAGCGCGCGCGACCCTGGGTCGCGATCTGCTGCATTGCATCCACCCCCGCCGAGCGATCGATCGTGATCGGCGAGGCGAGGGCGAAGCCCCATCCGAAGAAAGGGATCGACAGCAGCTCCTTCTTCGCCACGTACGCGAGCGGCGGGAAGTACTGGGTCAGCGCGAGCGTCTCCCAGGTCGAGCTGTGCTTGGACATCACGATGTGCGGCGGCGCGTCGTCGCCCGGCGGCACGTTCTCGAGGCCGATCGCCTGCCAGCGGATCCCGCACACCAGGCGTGCCCCCCACAGGTTGACTTGGCACCAGCTGGCGGCGAGCCGATAGCGACCGATGCGCGGCAGCCAGAAGGTTGCCAGCATCAGCGCGGCGTAGACGGGCGTGACGACAAGCTGGAAGAGGAGGAACAGGATTGCGCGCATCGCGCGGTCTAGTCGTTGGCCAGCAAGGCCGATGCTGCGAACGCGAGATCGGGAAAGATGACCGTGTTCCTGGGGAAGTTTCCCTCCCGCAACGTTCGCTCCCCCTTGCCCGTCAGTACCAGCATCGGTTGGGCGCCGACCCCTTCGGCGCACTGCAGGTCCCGCAGGCTGTCGCCGACGCACGGCACTCCGGCCATGTCCATGCCGAAGCGCACCCCGATCTCCTTGAGCATGCCGAACTTCGGCTTGCGGCACTCGCACAGCGAATCGGCCGTGTGCGGACAGTAGAAGATCGCGTCGATCCGACCGCCGACCTGCGCCAGGGCGCGGTGCATCTTCTCGTGAATGGCGTTGAGCGTGGCCATGTCGAGCAGGCCGCGGCCGACGCCCGACTGGTTGGTGGCGATCGCCACCTTGTACCCGGCGTGATGCAGGCGGGCGACCGCCTCGAGGCTTCCGGGGATTGGACGCCACTCCTCCGGCGTCTTGATGAACTGGTCGCTGTCGTAATTGATGACCCCGTCGCGGTCGAGGACGATCAGCTTCGGGGCACGGGGCATCGGATGGAGGCTCGAGGGAGGGCGTGGAGGGGCTAGACCGCCAGTCGGGAGATGTCGGCCACGCGGTTCATCGTCGTGGCGACACCGCGCAACAGGGCGAGGCGGTTGCGCCGTACCGCGGGATCGTCGGCCATGACCATCACCGCGTCGAAGAAGCTATCGACCGCCGGCTTGGCGGTTGCGAGAGCGGCCAGCGCCCCGGCGAAGTCCCCCGCGGCCCAGCGCGCTTCGACCAACGGGTCGAGCTTCTGGAAGACGGCGTACAGATCGTGCTCGGCAGGCTCGGTGAGCTGGGTGCGATCCACGGCCACCGCGGCTTCGGCTCCCGCCTTCCTGAGGATGTTGATGATGCGCTTGTTGGCGGCCGACAGCGCCTGCGCTTCGGGCAGCGATTCGAAGGCCTGCACGGCCGCAAGCCGTCCCGGCACGAGGTGCACGTCGGGAGGAGACGTGTCGACCACCGCGGCGACCTGGTTGGCGGTGTAGCCCTGGTCGCGCAGATAGCCGCGCAGGCGCTCGTACAGAAATGCCGCTAGCTCCACCGTCGCATCCTTCACCGCGGGGACGTCGCCGAAGGCGCGGAAGGCGAGCGCGATCAGGGTCGGTAGCGGCAGCGGCAGCGCCTTCTCGATCACGATGCGCAGCACCCCGAGGGCGGCCCGGCGCAGCGCAAATGGATCCTTGTCGCCGGTGGGCAGGGCGCCGATGCCGAACATCCCGGCCAGGAGCTCGAGCTTGTCGGCCAGCGCGACACTGACACCGATGGCATCGTCGGGCAACGCAGCCCCCGCGTAGCGCGGCCAGTAGTGCTGCTCGATCGCCTGCGCGACCGGCGCCGGCTCGCCGTCGTGCGCGGCGTAGTAACGGCCCATCAAGCCTTGCAGCTCGGGAAATTCCCCCACCATGTCGGTCAGCAGATCCGCCTTGGCGAGCCGCGCGGCCCTTCGCGCAAGGGCGACGTCGGCACCCAGCGTGGTGGCGATCTCGGCGGCGATCCGCTCGATCCGCAGGCTCCGCGCCTCGAGGCTGCCGAGCTTGTTGTGATACACGATCGTCGCGAGGCGCGGCAGGCGCTCGGCCAAGGGGTGGCGTCGGTCCTGGTCGTAGAAGAAGCGCGCATCGGCGAGCCTGGCGCGCAGCACGCGCTCGTTGCCGCCGACGATCGCCGCCGGGTGCTGGGTCGCGAGATTGCTCACGAGCAGGAAGCGGTTGGCGAGCCGTCCGTCCCGATCGGCCAGCGCGAAATACTTCTGGTTCTGCTGCATGGTGAGGATGAGGCATTCCTGCGGCACCGCGAGGAAGTCGGCGTCGAACGTGCCGGCGTACACCGCCGGCCACTCGACCAGCGCGGTGACCTCGTCGAGCAAGGCGTCGGGCATGATCACGGTCGCGCCATCCGCGGCCGCGTGCAGCGCAGCGACGATGCGGGCGCGCCGATCGGCGAATCCCGGCACGACCTTGCCTTCCGCGAGCAGCGTCTCGGCATAGGCATCGGCGGTCCTGATCTCGAGATCCTGGCGGGCGAGAAAGCGATGGCCGCTGGTGATGCGCCCGGCCGTAAGCTGCAGACGCTCGCAGGTGACGTCGACCACGCTGGGGCCGTGGAGAGCGAGCAGTCGATGCGCGGGCCGGACGAACTTGACGTCGTTCATGCCCCGCGGGGAATGTTGCGACGCGTAGCTCATCAACTTGGGGATCGGCAGTCCAGCGATCGCCTCGTCCAGGGCCTCGGCAAGACCGCGCGCCAGTGAGTGACCCTTGGCCAGAGTGCGCAGCCAGACGTACTCGGCCTTGCCGTCGCTCTCAAGGTAGAGGTGATCGGGGCCGTCCGACGCGTTCGGATAGTCCGCTGCGAGTCCGCCGCGACCGATCTTGTCCAGACGTTTTTGCAGTGCCTGCGTGGGCTTGCCGGCCTTGTCCTCGGCGACGCCGCGGGGCATGAGCTTTTCGATGAGCTCGGCGTCCTCCGCCTCGCCGCGCACGGCGGTGATCATGCAGCCCAGTCGTCGCGGCGTGGCGTAGCCGGTCGCCGCGCTGTCGGGGGAGAGCAGGCCCCGCGCCGCCAGTCCGGCCCGCAGCGTGTCGGTGAACGCGTCGCCCAGGCGGGCGAGCGCCTTCGGCGGCAGCTCCTCGGTGAGAAGCTCGACACACAGCGTGGCACGCGTTGTTCCCATTACGCGGCCTTGCCCCCAATACGATCCAGCATCGGAAATCCGAGGGCCTCGCGGGCATCGTGATACGCCTGGGCCACGGTGCGCGACAGGTTGCGGATCCGGCCGATGTAAGCGGCGCGCTCGGTGACCGAGATCGCGCCGCGGGCATCGAGGAGATTGAAGGTGTGCGCGGCCTTGAGGATCATCTCGTAGCCGGGCAGAGGCAGCTTCAGCTCCAGCAGGCGCCTGGCCTCGCCTTCGAAAAAGCCGAACAGCTTGAACAGCTCGGCCACGTTGCTGTGCTCGAAGTTGTAGGTCGACTGCTCGACCTCGTTCTGATGGAACACGTCCCGATAGGTGAGGGTACGGCTGGTCGTGCCGTCGGGTCCCCGCTCCTCCCAGTTCGTCCAGACGAGATCGAACACGTTCTCCTTGCCCTGCAGGTACATCGCAAGGCGCTCGAGTCCGTAGGTGATTTCGCCGGTGATGGGATTGCAGTCGAGGCCGCCGACCTGCTGGAAATAGGTGAACTGGGTCACCTCCATGCCGTTGAGCCATACCTCCCAGCCGAGCCCCCATGCGCCGAGGGTCGGGTTCTCCCAGTCGTCCTCGACGAAGCGAACGTCATTGCGCGTGAGATCGAAGCCGAGCGCCTCGAGCGAGCCGAGATAGCGCTCGAGGATGTCGTACGGCGAGGGTTTCAACACCACCTGGAACTGGTAGTAGTGCTGCATCCGGTTCGGATTCTCGCCGTAGCGACCATCCTTCGGCCGGCGCGAGGGCTGCACGTAGGCGGCGCGCCATGGCTCGGGGCCGAGCGCGCGCAGGAACGTCGCGGTATGCGAGGTGCCCGCGCCGACCTCCATGTCATAGGGCTGCAGCAGGGCGCAGCCCTGACGGTCCCAGTAGGTCTGCAGCGTCAGGATGACTTGCTGAAAGGTGAGCATTCGAAGGAGTCGTCGTCGCGCCGCTCGGGAGGTCCCCTGGCCGGGCGAATCAGGAGTGCGGCATTTTAACCGGTCAACGCTTCGAGCCGCCTGGCGCGATGAGGGCTCGGCGACGCGACAGGGCGAGGCCCGCGACCAGAAGGGCTGCGGCGAGGGCCAGCGTCAGGCCATCGCCGTAGCGGACGTAGGGGGTGAGACCGTTTCGCCCGGTGACCGACAGCTCGAGAGTGCCGCGCGTATACCAGGGCAACCGGGCCCGCTCGCGACCATCGTGGCCGAGAAAGGAAGTGATGCCGGTGTTGGTGGCGCGGAGCATCGGCCGGCCGCTTTCGAGCGCCCGCATCGCCGCGATCTGGTTGTGCTGCTCGGCGGCCAGCGATCGGCCGTACCACGCATCGTTGGTGACGTTGACGAGGATGGTCGCGCTTGCCGCCTGCGGCCGGATGTCCGACCCGAAGACATCCTCGTAGCAGATGTTCACCGCGACGGCCTGGCGCGCGACCTCGAAAGCCGGCTGGTCGGCAGCACCCGCGCTCTGGTTGGCGAGGGGAATCGACAGCACCGAGCGGATGAACCAGCCGACGATGGGCTCGAGCGGAATAGTTTCGCCGAACGGCACGAGATGCCGCTTGCGGTATACCTGCGGCTCGGCGGCGCCGATGCCCAGCACGCTGTTGTAATAGCGCAGCCCGACCTGCCCGGGCTCCGGCGGCTCGACGGTGAAAAGCCCGGTGAGCAACAGACCGTCTCGCGCGACGGCGATGCCGAGTAGATCCCGCAACACCGCGACGGGAACCTCGTCGGCGAACGCCGGCAGGGCGCTTTCCGGAAGCACCACCAGCCGACCGCGACTGGCGCGGGCGAGATCCACGTACAGGGCGAAGGTCGCGTCGCGCAGCGCCGGATCGAACTTCTCATCCTGGCGCACGTTACCCTGCACGAGCGACACCGCGAGCGGCGAGCCCGTGGGCTGGGTCCACGCAATCGGCCGCAACACCAGCCCGGTCCCGATCACCGCCAACCCGGCGAGCGCGGCGCCGGCGATTCGGCGCGCATTGCCGTGCAGCGCAGCCTCGATCGCCATGGCCGCGCTCGCGGCGAGCAATGTGTAGGCGAGCGAGACCAGCCATACGCCGCCCACCGGTGCAAATCCACCGAGCGGACCGGCAGGTCCCGCGAGCGGCAGGGCTGCGTAGCCCAGCGCAAGCCACGGGAATCCCGAAAAGCCCCAGCTGCGCGCCCATTCGGCGATCGTCCACGCCGCGGCGGCGACGAGTACGCGCGACCAGGAGCGTGGCGCGGTCCACCGCGCCGCCACGAAGCCGACCAGGGCGGGAAACAGCGCGAGGTAGAGGCAGAAAAGCGCCGTGCCGAGCGCGGCAAGAGGCGCCGGCATCTCGCCGAACGTATTGAGCGCCACGTACACCCATGACACGCCGGTGAAGAACAGGCCGCTACCGAACGCGAATCCCAGGCGCGCGGCATGGCCCGGCGATGCGGTCTGCCAGAGCGTGAACAGCAACCCCAGCGCCGCCACCGGCAGCCAGGTCAAGGTGAACGGCGCGAAGGCGAAGACGGTGATCACCCCCGCGCCGAAGGCAAGCAGGCTCGAGGCACGGGTGGTCGGCGGGGCGATCCAGCCAAGGCGACGCCGCCGCGCGGCGCCAGCCGGTCGCGACGCACCCTTCACCGGTGGGTGGGATGCGTGGTGTCTTCGCCGGCAGGCGGCGGCACGACGGCCACGTGCTCGAGCTGGAGCGTGTACAGACGCCGGCTGTCGGCGCGGATGACCCGGATGCGGTAGGTGCCGACCGTGACCGACTCGCCGCGCTTGGGCAGCCGGCCAAAGGCCTGCAGCACGAGGCCGCCGACCGTGTCGAATTCATCGTCCGGAAAGGCGCTGCCGAAATGCTCGTTGAAATCGGCGATCTCGGTCTGCGCCTTGACCCGGTAGCGGCCGTTGGCTTCCGGGATGATGTTGTCCTCGCTCTCGTCGAAGTCGTACTCGTCCTCGATGTCGCCGACGATCTGCTCGAGCACGTCCTCGATGGTAACGAGGCCGGAAACCCCGCCGTACTCGTCGACCACGATCGCGATGTGGTTGCGGTTCGCACGGAACTCGCGCAACAGTACGTTAAGCCGTTTGGACTCGGGTACGAACACCGCGGGTCGCAGCGTCTCGCGCAACTCGAATGCCTCCGGATTGGCATAGTAGTTGAGCAACTCCTTGGCGAGCAGGATGCCGACGATGTCATCCTTGTTGTCGCCGATGACCGGAAACCGGGAGTGCCGGGTCTCGAGCACCAGAGGTATGAATGCCTCGGGATCGTCGTCGAGCGAGACCACGTCCATCTGGGCGCGCGGGATCATGA
>JBDTWB010000182.1:0-8429 GCA_040006895.1 Casimicrobiaceae bacterium
TCTGCAGCGCTTCGGGGGCCGCGGGTATCGAAAGCGGGGTGCGATTGCCAGCGGCGTCCTGAACTTCGAATACGAACTCGCTGCGGTCCTCGTCGAAGCGATCGACGTGCAGCAGCGCGAGCGTGCCCTGCAACGTCGTCGGCCGGGACTTGGCGTTGTTGGGCTTCCCGGCGGTCGCGAGGCGCTTCACATTGGTGGCGAACAACGCCTTGCCGTTGCGACGCCCCATGACCTCGACCCGGTCGCCGGTCTGAAGGCCGACGGCCTGATCGCCTTTCAGGGCGATGCCCCGACCGTCGTCGAGTCGGAGCGATTGCGCTTCCAGCACGATCCCAGCCACACGGTCATCGATGGTCAGGCGATGGAGCTGACCTGCAAGGGCTTCGACCGGGGCGCCCTGGGCAGGCACCGCGGGCGCCGCGTCGAGCGGATCGCGCGGTTCGTGGGCGGACGACGGCAGCGCGAGGAACGCACCGAGGGTTGCGATTCCGGCGAGCCGGACAAGACGAAGACATCGGGGCAGCATGAGGTGGGCACCCATCCGTCGAGGCGGAGGGAAGCGGCAGGAGTGTCAGGGGTCGCGTATGCTATCGTCATAAACGATGCAAAGCAAGGTGCCCCGAGCACGAGCGGCGGGAAACACGAAACGGGATTCGCCGCCGGGGAAGCAGGCCGGGAACCGCACTGGGATCCCCGAGGGGAGTCGACAGTCACCGGGTCCGCCCAGCTTGCCGCCTGAGCACTGCGGCAAGGGCTGGCGACAGCTCGTCCTGCTTTTGGGGCCCTCGAGGAACCGGGCCTAGTGCCCGCGTCCTTTAACAACCGCGGACCCGTCCCCGTCCCGCGCCTTGGCCTTGCGGGCGGTCGCGGACATTCAGCGTCGCATCCAGCGCTGGGCTTGCAATCTCAGCTCTACTTGATCGCCCGGGATCTCTGCCACATGTCGACGGCCGTCATCGCGCGCTGAGCGCCATCCCCTCGCGAGTCGCTCGCCTGCGGGTTGCCTTGAGAATGAATCGAGCGCGGATGCTGTGCCGCGACGCGTTAAACGCGCGCAGCCTGCAAGGCAATCGGATTGACAAAGGCTTGCCCGCGCCGGCTTCCTCACGTGCCGCTGACGAGCTCCAGCCGCTGTTCTTCAGCGGCCTCGTCCTCGCCGCGCTTTTCGGTACGGTCTGCAGCGAGTTGCGACAGGTAGTCGGCGGTGATGTCGCCGGTGACGTACTTGCCGTCGAAGCACGACGCCTCGAAATCGCCCAGCGCCGGATTGGCGCCGCGCACCGCGCGCTTCAACGCCTCGAGCTCCTGGTAGACGAGGAGGTCGGCGTCGATCTCCCGCGCGATCTCGGCCTCGGTGCGGCCGGTCGCGACCAGCTCGCGCTGGTTGGGCATGTCGATGCCGTAGACGTTGGGATAGCGCACCGGCGGGCTCGCGGAGGCGAAGTACACCTTGCGCGCGCCGGCCTCGCGCGCCATCTGCACGATCTCGCGGGACGTGGTGCCGCGCACGATCGAGTCGTCGACCAGCAGCACGACCTTGTCCTTGAACTCCACTCCGATGGGATTGAGCTTCTGGCGCACGCTTTTGCGCCGCAGGGCCTGCCCCGGCATGATGAAGGTTCGTCCCACGTAGCGATTCTTGACGAAGCCTTCGCGGTACTTGATGCCCAAGGTGTTGGCGAGCTCGAGCGCCGAGGGGCGGCTCGAGTCCGGGATCGGGATCACCACATCGATGTCCTGCGCCTCGGGGATGCCGCGGATCTTGTGGGCGAGCTCGCCGCCCATGCGCAGCCGCGTCTCGTACACCGACGCGCCGTCCATGACGGAATCCGGCCGGGCGAGGTAGACATATTCGAAGATGCAGGGCATCAGCACCGAGCTCTCGGCGCACTGCCGTGCATGGAAGTGGCCGGCCAGGTCGATGAAGATCGCTTCGCCCGGTGCCACGTCGCGCAGCACCTGGAAACCGCTCGCCTCGAGCGCCACCGACTCGCTGGCGATCATGTATTCGCGACCGCCCATCGCTTCGTTGGTCCCAACGATGAGCGGCCGGATGCCGAACGGATCGCGAAACGCCAGCAATCCGTAGCCCGCGATCATGGCGACGATGGCGTACGCGCCGCGCGAGCGCCGGTGCACGCCGGCCACGGCCGTGAAGATGGCATTGGCGTCGAGCCGCGCGTGGTGGGCGGAGCGCTCGAGCTCCAACGCCAGCACATTCAGCAACACCTCGGAATCGGAGTTGGTGTTGACATGGCGGAAGTCGAGCTGGAAGAGCTCGCGCTTCAGGGCGTCGCTGTTGGTGAGATTGCCGTTGTGCGCCAGGGTGATGCCGAACGGCGAATTGACGTAGAACGGCTGGGCTTCCAGGTCGGAGCTTGCCGACCCGGCGGTCGGGTAGCGGCAGTGGCCGATGCCCGCGGTGCCGTGGAGGTCACGCATGTTGCGGGTGCGAAACACGTCGCGCACGTAGCCATTGCTCTTGTGCATGTGGAACATCGCGCCTTCGGCGGTGGCAATGCCGGCCGCGTCCTGGCCGCGATGCTGCAGGAGCAGCAAGGCGTCGTACAGCATCTGGTTCACCGGGGCGTGGCTCACCGCCCCTACGATTCCGCACATTGGTACTAGCTCTCCCGCTGCCACGGCAGCGCGACGCGCATGCCCGAACCCCCGGATGCGGGGCCTTGTGCCGAGAAATCGAGCTGCTCTGCCCACGCCGGCGGCAGCCAGTCCCGGAACTGCAGGGCCGCGCCCACCAGGGGCTCGGCCAGCACTGCATCCTGCCACCAGGCGTTGCGCGGCAGGCTGGTGAGCCCTGCCAGCAACACGCCGACCAGCACGATCACCATACCCCGCGCCAGGCCGAAGGCGCCACCCAGGAGTCGATCGACCCAACCCAGTCCTACCGCGCGGACTGCCCGCGACAGCGTCATGGCGATCAGGCCGCCCGCGATCACCACGCCGAGGAACAGCGCCGCGAACGCGAGCACCTGAGCCAGCAGCGACCCCATGTTCCAGCCCGCGAAGACCGTCGCGAGATCGCCCGAATAGAGCAAGGCGACGACGAGAGCAGCGATCCACGCCGCCAACGCGATCACTTCGCGCACCAGGCCGCGCACCAGGGCGATGAGCACCGACAGCCCGAGGATGACAACGACCACGAGATCGAACATCGTCATCGCGACGACCACCACGCGAGGGCGCCGTTCGTCAATGCGCGGGTGCGACGATTCCGGCGTAGCCATCGCCCTTCAGCTTGTTGCGTGCGTCCCCCGCAGCCTCGCGCGTGGGATAGCTGCCGACGCGGACGCGATACAGCGTGCCCCGGCTGGTCTGGATCGGCTCGGTGAAGGCGGGATAACCATTGCGCTTCAACTTCGACGCCAGGGCGTTCGCACCCTTGTCGTCGGAAAATGCCGCAAGCTGCACGACAAAAACATCAGCCTTGGTCTTCGGCGCGGCCTCGGCGAGTTTCGCGTCCTTGGCGTCCTTGGCGGCAGGCCTGGTTTCGCCGCGCGGTTCCGCCGGCTTGGTTTCTGCGCGGGATTCCGCAGCGTTCGTCCCCCCGCGCAGCGCAGGCTTGGTTTCGAGCCGCGCCTCGGCCCTGGATTCGACCCGTGGTTCGGCCTTGGGTTCGGGTCGCGCCGGCTCGGGCTTGATCGTGGTGGCGACGTCCGCCTTGTCCGGGGCGGCAGCTTCTTCCTTGGCAGCGCCGGTTGGCACGGGCCTCCCAACATCCGCCATGGGTGCCGCGGGTGTGGTCGTGGTACCCGGCGCTGGTGCCGGTACCGAAGTTTCGCCCCGTGTGCCGGGTCCCGGCGCGCCGGAAACGGCGGCGCCGGAAACACCCGCCGATGGCAGCGATTCCGCCGGCTTGGACAGGCGATTGACGAACTTGCCGTCGTCGACGGGCGGGATGCGTACCGCGACGTCTTCCCCGAGTGGGCGAGGCTCTTTTTCGAGCAGCATCGGCAGGATCACGGCGGCAGCCAGCGCCAGGACGATGGCCCCGACGAGGCGGCGACGCGCCTTGCGGCGGAGCTCGTCCACCGCGGGATCTGCAGGAGGGACTCGCTCAGCCATGGCTCGTGAGGGATGACGCGCGTGCGCGGGCAACGGGCAACACGGCAGCGACGGTCAGGAAGGATCCAAAGACGACAATTCTATCATCGGGCTGTGCGCGATCCCGCGCTGCAACGAAGGCCGCTTCGATCGATTCGTGCAGGGTGATGTGGGTCGGCGCCACACCGAGGCTTACCAGAGCGTCGCGAAGGATCGGGGCGGCCGCGCCCCGCGGTTCCGGCAGAGGTCCGACGTGCCAATGATCGATGCGTGGGGCGACCGCCGCGAGCACACCGCCCACGTCCTTGTCGGCGAGCATGCCCACCACCGCGAGGCAGGTGGGGTGGTAGCCCATCGTGCCGAGGGTCGCCGCCAGCGCGCGGGCGGCATGCGGGTTGTGGGCGACGTCGAGGACGACGGTGGGCCTGCCGGGCAGAACCTGGAAGCGCCCGGCGAGCTCGACCTGCAACAACCCGTCGCGGATCGCGCCCGCGTGCACCGGCAACCGGTCGCCCAGCGCCTCGAGGGCCGCGATCGCCGTGGCCGCATTGGCCAATTGATAGTTGCCGCGCAGGGCCGGGACCGGCAGGCCGTGGCGCGCATGTGGGCCTTTCCAGTAGCGCCACTGCCGTTCCTGCGCGACGAAGCCGAAGTCGCGGCCGAGCACGGCGAGCGGTGCGCCGAGCGTCTCCGCGATCTCGAGCAGTGCCGGCGGTGGCGCCGGATCTCCGCAAATTGCCGGGCGTCCGGCGCGCAGGATGCCGGCCTTCTCGCGCCCGATCGAGTCGCGGTCCGGTCCCAGGTAATCGGTGTGGTCGATGTCGACCGTGGTGATCACCGCCACGTCGGCGTCGACGATATTGACGGCATCGAGTCGACCACCGAGGCCGACCTCGAGGATCGCGAGGTCGGGATCGAACTCGGCGAACAGCCGCAAGGCCGCCAGGGTGCCGAACTCGAAGTACGTGAGTGGGACGGCGGGCTCCGCGCGACGGGCGGCCTCGACGGCCTGGAACGCCCCCACGAGGCGAGCATCGTCGATCGCCTCGCCATCGATGCGCACCCGCTCGTTGTAGCGCAAGAGATGCGGCGACGTGTAGAGCACGGTGCGATAGCCGGCGGCGCGCGCCATCGCGTCGAGCATCGCGCAGGTCGAGCCCTTGCCGTTGGTGCCGGTCACGGTGATGACCGGGCAGGCGAGCTGCAGACCGAGGCGCTGGGCGACCGCGCGGGTGCGATCGAGGCCGAGGGCAATGGCCTTCGGATGCAGGGTCTCGAGATAGGCGAGCCACGCCTCGAGCGTGGCCGGCGGGTTCACGGTCGTCATGCAGACCACGAGGAGGACAACCGCGGAACCAGAACGGCGGTGCCATCGCGAAGATGCGCCAGGGCGCGACCACGGGCTGCGCGCACGGTGGCGTCGAAGCGGGTCATCGGTCAGGCGTCGCCGGGGAAATATACGCTGCGCCGGCTACGGCGATGGACGACACCGTCACCATCGGGCGCGCGTTGGGTTCGCGATGGTCGGGAAGCTCATGCCGCGCAACCTCGACCACGGGGCTGCGACATGCGCAGCGCGAGCCTTGGCTCCGTCCCCTGGCGGCACCACTGGTCCGGAGGTCGTGGTGCGGCGAAGCGGGCAAGGCGAGGGAAACTAGACCGCCGGGGGCGGCGGGGGCTGGCGGGTGAGCTGCGCCAGGATCTGGGCGAGATCCTGGCGCAGGCTGCGCCGATCCACGATCATGTCGATCGCGCCCTTCTCCAGCAGGAACTCGGCACGCTGGAAGCCTTCGGGCAGCTTCTCGCGCACCGTCTGCTCGATCACCCGCGGCCCGGCGAATCCGATCAATGCCCCGGGTTCGGCGATGACCACGTCGGCGACGAACGCAAACGATGCCGAGACGCCACCCATCGTCGGATCGGTGAGGATCGAGATGAAGGGCAGTCCGGCCCGGGTGAGCTCCTGCAGCACCGCGGTGGTCTTGGCCATCTGGAACAGCGAGTTCACGCCTTCCTGCATGCGTGCGCCGCCGGACGCCGCGATGCACACGAACGGCACGCGGTTCTCGAATGCCACGCGCACGCCGCGCACGAAGCGTTCGCCTACGACGGAACCCATCGAGCCCCCCATGAATTCGAATTCGAATGCCGCCAGCACCAACGGCACGGTATTGACCGTTCCCTGCACCACCACCAGCGCATCGGTCTCGTTGGTGTCTTCGAGGGCCGCGGAAAGACGCTCGGTGTACTTGCGGGTGTCCTTGAACTTCAGGGTGTCGACCGGAAGCACCTCCGAGCCGATCTCGTAGCGGCCTTCCGGATCCAGGAGATGCTCGATCCGTTGGCGCGCCGGCACGCGGGCGTGGTACCCGCACTTCGGACACACCTCGAGGTTGTTCTCCAGGTCGGTTCGATACAGCACCGCCTCGCACGACGTGCACTTGACCCAGAGACCCTCCGGGACCGCGGTCTTCTTGACGCCCCCCGGCGTGCTCTTGATACGCGGCGGGAGCAGTTTTTGCAGCCAGCTCACGCTCGACGCCACGGGGTTGAAGGCCGGTTCACGCGGGCTGCGCCTCGGTCGCGTCCAAGGCGGCGCGGATGCCGGCGAGCCACGCGGCGCCGCGCGCCGCGGCGGTCTCCGGGGTCGCCGCCTCGATCTCCTGGATCAGGCGGCTGCCGATCACCACCGCGTCGGCGTGCGCGGCGATGGCCCGCGCGCTGGCGGCATCGCGAATCCCGAATCCCACCCCGATCGGCAGCGACACCACGCGGCGGATCTCCTCGAGGTGCCGGGCGACATCCGCGGTATCGAGGTGCCCTGCTCCCGTGACGCCCTTGAGGGACACGTAATAGACGTAGCCCTTGGCCAGAGCGGCCACACCCGCCAGACGCTCCACCGGCGTGGTAGGTGCGACCAGGAAGATCGGGGCGAGATCGCGCTCGGCCATCGCCGCGGCGAACTCGGCGGCTTCCTCGGGCGGATAGTCGACCACCAGGACACCGTCGACACCGGCCGACTGCGCGCGATCGGCAAAGGCCACGAGTCCCATGGCTTCGATCGGATTCGCGTAACCCATCAGCACGACGGGTGTGGTCGCGTTGCGGTCGCGGAAATCGCGCACCAGTTGCAGCACGCCGGCAAGGCCCACGCCCTTGGCGAGCGCCCGCTCCGACGCACGCTGGACCACCGGCCCGTCGGCCATGGGATCGGAAAACGGCACGCCGAGTTCGATCACGTCAGCGCCCGCGTCGACCAGGGCGTGCATGATCTCGAGCGTCACCGCGAGCGACGGATCGCCCGAGGTGATGTAGGGAATGAGGCCCGTGCGTCCCTGCGCCTTGAGCTTGGCGAAGGTGGCGTCGATGCGGGTCATGGGGCGACGCGGCCCGGGGTTGCGACCGGCGCAGCGCTGCGCTCGGCCACGGTGGCCATGTCCTTGTCGCCGCGCCCGGAGAGATTCACCAGCAGCACCTTGTCCTTCGGCAGCGTGGCAGCGAGCCTGGTCGCATAGGCCAGTGCGTGCGACGACTCCAGCGCCGGGATGATGCCTTCGGTGCGGCAGCAGTCGTGGAACGCGGCGAGCGCCTCGTCGTCGGTGATGGTGACGTACTCGGCGCGCCCGGTGTCCTTCAGCCAGGCGTGCTCGGGCCCGACACCGGGGTAGTCAAGGCCCGCCGAGATCGAATGCGTCTCGATGATCTGGCCGTCCTCGTTCTGCAGCAGGTAGGTGCGATTGCCATGCAGCACGCCCGGGCGCCCGGCGGTGAGCGACGCCGCATGCCGGCCGGTCTCGATGCCGTCCCCCGCCGCCTCCACCCCGATGAGGCGCACGTGCTCGTGCGAAAGGTACGGATAGAAGATTCCCATCGCGTTGGAGCCGCCGCCGACACAGGCGATCACCGCATCCGGCTGGCGGCCGACGGCCTCCGGCATCTGGGTGAGGCATTCGCGGCCGATCACGCTCTGGAAATCGCGCACCATCATCGGGTAGGGATGCGGTCCGGCCACCGTGCCGATGATGTAGAAGGTCGACTCGACATTGGTCACCCAGTCGCGCATCGCTTCGTTGAGGGCGTCCTTCAGCGTTTTCGAGCCGGACTCGACGGGGACCACACTGGCGCCGAGGAGCTTCATGCGGAACACGTTCTGCGCCTGGCGATGGATGTCTTCCGAGCCCATGTACACGACGCATTCCATGCCCTGGCGCGCAGCCACGGTCGCGGTGGCGACGCCGTGCTGCCCTGCCCCGGTCTCGGCGATCACCCGCGGCTTGCCGAGGCGCTTCGCGAGCAGCGCCTGGCCGATGCAGTTGTTGATCTTGTGCGCGCCGGTGTGGTTGAGGTCCTCGCGCTTCAGCCAGATC
>JBDTWB010000183.1:0-8369 GCA_040006895.1 Casimicrobiaceae bacterium
GACGCCCCCCCGCCGGCCCCCGCGCAGTCGGTGACCGGCAGCGGGCGTGGCAACGAGGCCGGCATGTAGGACCGGCTCATTGCGACACAGGTGGTTGAAAAACCACTCCGCCGACCCCACCAACACGCCAGGGGGTCGGCACGACGATGAAATACAAGGATTACTACGCAGTGATGGGTCTCGAACGCGCGGCGAGCGCCGACGAGATCAAGAAGACCTATCGCAAGCTCGCGCGCAAATACCATCCCGATGTCTCCAAGGAGCCGAACGCCGAGGAGCGCTTCAAGGAGGTGCAGGAGGCCTACGAGACCTTGAAGGACCCGGAGAAGCGCACCGCCTATGACCAACTCGGGCGGCATCCGGAAGGCCAGGAGTTTCGCCCGCCGCCCGGATGGGGCGGTGGCTTCAACGGCGGCGGGGCGTCGCCATTCGCCGGGGGCTCGTTCGAGGACATCGACCTGTCCGACCTCTTCGCGGCGTTCGGGGGTGCCGGAGCGGGCGGCCCCGGGGCCCGCCGCGCGCCGCGACCGGGACATGACTTCGAGGCGGCCGTCCAGATCAGCCTGGAGCAGGCGTTCCACGGGACCGAGATCGAGCTCGACCTGGTCGCGCCCGAGGTCGATGCCACCGGCCGGGTGCGGCGCGTCCCGCATCATCTCAAGGTCCGCATTCCCAAGGGCGTGACCGACGGTACCAAACTGCGCGTCCCGGGCAAGGGCGGGAAGGGCGGCCAGGGGGCGCGCAACGGCGACCTCTACCTCGACATCGCCATCGCGCCGCATGGGCTGTTCCGAATCGACGGGCGCGACCTGTATCTCGACCTGCCGCTGACCCCCTGGGAGGCGGCGCTGGGCGCCAGCGTCGCGATGCCCACGCCCGCCGGCACCATCTCGCTCAAGGTACCGCCGGGCACGCGCGCCGGGCAGCAGTTCCGGGTGACCGGACGCGGTCTGGCCCGGCCGGATGGCGAGGCTGGCAACGTCTATGCCATCGCCCAGATCGTCGTCCCGACGGTGCTTGACGACACCCAGCTTGCACTCTATCGCCAGCTGGCCGAGGTATCGAGCTTCGATCCGCGGGCCCACTTCGAAACCGGAGGACGCGAGTGAATCGGGAGCTATGCGAGGCCGTGCACCTCGACGCGCGTGGCCAGTTGTCCCTGCACGAGCTCGAGGAGCTCTCCGGCCTCGCCGAGGGCTTCTTGCGGGAGCTCGTCGACTATGGTGCGATCGAGCCGCTCGACACGCGCGGCGGGACCTGGACCTTCACCAGCGAAGTGGTCGTGGTCGCCCGGATGGCGGGTCGCCTGCACCGCGACTTCGAACTCGACGCGCACGCGCTGGCGCTGATGCTGCGCATGCTGGAACGGGTCCAGGCCCTTGAAGGCGAAGTCCGCGCCTTGCGCGCGGGGCGTTTGCCGTAGACGTTCGGACCGCGCGGTCGCCGCCGGGGACGCTGGACGCTCATCGCGACGCGGGCGTACCCTTCAGGCTCGGGTCTTGCCGGAGCCGATGTCATGCCGTCCCGCACGATCGACTACGCGATCAGCATTGAGCCGTGTCCCACGCGGGTACGGTTCGCGCTCGGCCAGACGGTTGTCGCCGACAGCACCCGGGCGCTGGTCCTGTACGAGACCCGCCGGCCGGCAACCTATTACCTGCCGTGGGCGGACGTCCGCACCGCGCTGCTCAGCAGGAACGCTCACCAGACCCACTGTCCCTTCAAAGGCAACGCCAGCTATTGGGACCTGCAAGTCGGGACCGCGATTGCCCGAAACGCCGTGTGGGCCTACGAGGAACCCCTCGACGAGGTCCGACCGATCGCAGGGCACTGCGCGTTCGACACTGCGCTGGTGGGCCAGCTGGCCGAGAACGACGGCGCCGCCGCATTCTTGCGCGTGCCCGCCGCGGCCGAGCCGCCCGCAGCCTCTGACGCGGGTGACCCGGGTGAAGCGGGTGGCGCGGGTGACCCGGGTGAAGCGGGTGGCGCGAGCAATCCGATCGCGGGATGGCTGCTGCGCGAGGCGTGGAAGCTGCCGACGCCGGAAACGCTGACGGCGGGATTCTGCGCCTGCCTGGTCGCTCGTGGCGTGCCCATCGCGCGCATGACCGTGATCATCCCAACGCTGCATCCGCAGATCTTCGCCAGCGTGTTCGTGTGGCGCGACGATACCGGCACCGTGCGCACGATCCTCGAGCCGCACGACATCCTGCATCGACCCAAATTCGCCCAGAGTCCCTTCGCACCGATCATCAAGGGTGAGGGCGGAGTCCGTCGCCGGATGGAAGGCGATCATCCCCGGCTCGATTTCCCGGTGCTCCGCGAGCTCCATGCGGAAGGCGCGACCGATTACGTGGCGATGCCGTTCGCGTTCTCCGACGGCCAGCTCAACGTCATGTCGATGACCTCGTTCGTCGCCGGTGGCTTTAGCACCGCGCATCTCGGCAACATCTTCGAGCTGCTGCCGATCCTCGCCCGGCTGTTCGAGGTGCACGCCCAACGACGCATCTCGGTGGGCCTGCTCGAGACCTACCTCGGGCGCAATACCGGACGGCGGGTGCTGGAGGGTCATATCCGCCACGGCGACGGCGAGCTGATCCATGCCGTGATCTGGCTTTGCGACCTGCGCAACTCGACGGTGCTCTGCGAAACGCTGGACCAGGCGACCTACCTCGCCAACCTCAACCGTTTCTTCAGCGCCATGGCGGGCACGATCGTCGCGCATGGCGGCGAGATACTGAGCTACATCGGCGATGCCGTGCTGGCCATCTTCCCCATTGCCGACCGTGCGCCGGCCCGCCACGGGAGCCTCGCTGCGACCGCGTGCGCCCAGGCGGTCGATGCCGCGCGAGCGGCCGGCCTGCGCATGCGGGAAGCCAATGCCGAGCATCCGGAGATGCCGGCCCTGCGCTACGGGATCGGGCTCACCATCGGCGACGTGACCTATGGCAACATCGGCATCCCCGAGCGACTCCAGTTCACGGTGATCGGCACGGCCGCCAACGAGGCGTCGCGGATCGAGGCCCTCACCAAGGAGCTTGGCGAGCCGGTGCTGGTATCGGCCGAGTTTGCCCGCCACTATGCGGGGCCGCTGGTCGGCAAGGGACTCCATACCCTCAAGGGTCTTGCCCGAACGCAGGAAGTCTTCGGCCTCGGTTGAAAGTCTTCCGGGGGATTGCCTTGACCCGCCGCGCCGGTGCGGCCTAAAGTCCGGACGCCTGGCGAGGAGGGGGACGTTGCCGGAGGCTTGGGTGGACTCGCCTCGCCCTGCAGGTCCCGCGCCGAAGCGCACACTTTCGAGACGGAAAGATGGAAGGGATGAGCCGCTGCGCCGCCCCATCGACAGCCGTCGCTGCGCTCGAGCCGGTGTGCTGCCGGTGTCTGCGTAGGGCGCGGTGCCTGCCGGCGCCCGCGAGCCGTTGATCGATGCTCGCGCCCGCCACCCCGGTCGCAACCTCCGCAGCCGGGCCGCCCGTGCATCGCGGCCGGCTGTTCCGCAAGTACTTGCTGTTGATTCTTTCGCTGGTGACTCTGGCTCTGCTGGTGTCGGGTGCGATCGGGTTGTACTTCTCGTACCAGGAGAACAAGTCGGCCCTGGCGAGCCTGCAGTACGAGAAGGCCGTCGGTGCGGCGAGCCGCATCGAGCAGTACATCGGTCGCATCGAGCAACAACTCAAGTACGCGGCATTGCCACAGCCCGGCGTCGATGCCGAGGCTCGCCGTATCGAGTTCATCAAGCTTCTCCGCCAGGTTCCCGACGTCACGGACATTGCCGAGCTCGATGCCTCCGGGCACGAGCAGGTGCTGGTTTCGCGACTCGGGATGGATGTGATCGCATCGGGCAAGGACCGTTCCCAGGAAGCGGCGTTTCGCGAAGCGCGCCGCGGCCAGACATGGTTCGGGCCGGTCTACTTCCGCAAGGAGACCGAGCCCTACATGACGATTGCGCTGCGCTCGCCCGCCGGCGGGGCGGTGACGATCGCCGATGTCAACCTCAAGTTCATCTGGGACGTGGTCTCGCGCATCGGCATCGGCGAGAAGGGCAAGGCCTACGTGGTCGACGCCAACGATTACCTCGTCGCCGACCCTGACATCGCGCTGGTGCTGCGCAAGACCAGGCTCGACGGGCTGCCGACCGTCGTCCCCCTCGCCGGCGCCACGGCACAACCCGCGATCGTCTCCCGCGACCTGGCGGGCGCGGAGGTGCTCCAGGCCATGGCGCCCATCGACACCCTCGGGTGGCGGGTCTTCGTGCAGCAGCCCGTGTCCGAGGTGTTTGCGCGACTGAACGCGTCGATCCTGCGCACAGCATTGCTGCTGCTTGCGGGTCTGTTCCTTTCGGCATTGGGCGCGCTGGCGCTGGCCCGCGGTATGGTGCGGCCCATACGGGTCCTGGAGGACGGCGCGCGGCGGATCGGGGCCGGTGACCTGGACGCGCAGATCGAGGTGCGCACGGGTGACGAGCTGGAGGCGCTCGCCGCGCAGTTCAACCGCATGACGGGCGCGCTGCGCGAGTCCTACGCGGGACTGGAGCACAAGGTCGAGGCGCGGACGCTGGAGCTACGCAGTGCGCTCGAGCAGCAGACGGCGATCAGCGAGATCCTCCATGTCATCTCGAGCTCGCCCACCGATGTGCAGCCGGTGCTGGAGGCCGTCGCCCGGAACGCCGCGCGACTCTGCCATGCACCCTTCGCGAGGGTGCTCCTCGCCCAGGGAGAGTTCCTGGTCCCGCGGGCGGAGTACACGGTCGAAGCCGGGGCCGGTGGCCATCGCGTCGCGCCGGTGCCTCTGCGGCGCACCTCGATCTCGGGTCGCGCAGCCATCGATGGCACAACCGTTCACTGCGCTGACGTCATCCCGTTACTCGACACGGAGTTCCCCGATGCCCGTGAGAACGCCGGCCTTACTGGATTCCGCGCAGTCCTCGCCGTGCCGCTGGCGCGCAATGCCGAAGCCTACGGTGCGATCTTCCTGTGGCGGCGCGAAGCCGGACTGTTCGCGCCCGATCAGGTCGCGCTGGTGCAGACGTTCGCGCAGCAGGCAGCGATCGCGATCGACAACGTGCGCCTGTTCAACGAGACGCGGGAGGCGCTCGAGCAGCAGACGGCGATCAGCGAGATCCTGCACATCATCTCGAGCTCGCCCACCGATGTGCAGCCAGTGCTGGAGGCCGTCGCCCAGCGCGCGGCACACCTTTGCGACGCTACGGTCGCGACGGTCATGCTCGTCGACGGTCGGGTGCTGCGGCCGATGACCGCTTTCGCCGCGGACGGCGGTTCTTCCCCCACGCCCGATTACCTCATACCGCTCGACCGCTCGTACATATCCGGCAGGGCGGCCGTCGACTGCAGCACCGTCGCCCTGGCCGATGCGCTGCCACTCATCGGAAGCGAGTTCGCCGGGGCGCGCGACAACCAGCAGCAACTGGGATTCCGCGCGGCACTCGCCGTGCCGCTGCTGCGCGATAGCGAGGCGTACGGCGTCATCTACCTCTACCGCCGCGAGCCGCGCCCCTTCGCGCCGACGCAGATCACCCTGGTCGAGACGTTCGCCCGGCAGGCTGCCATTGCGATCGAGAACGTGCGGCTGTTCAATGCCACGCGGGAGGCGCTCGAGCAGCAGACGGCGATTGGCGACATCCTGCGGGTGATTGCCCGCTCACCGGGCGACGTGCAACCGATGCTGGACGCCGTGGCCCAGCGTGCCATGAAGCTTTGCGACGCCGCGCAGGCGAGCATCCTGCTCGTGCAGGGGGGCGCGATGCGGTTCGCGGCGGGTTACGGGCAGATGCAGACGTTCGTGGCGGACGACGTCATTCCCTTGACACGCGGTTCCACGGCCGGGCGCGCGGTGCTGGACGAGGTGGCAATCAACGAGCACGACATGCTTACCCTCGTCGATAGCGAGTATCCGGACTCCCGTCCCTTTCAGCGCAGGTTCGGGTTCCGTGCCGTCATGGCCGTGCCGTTGATGCGGGAGCGGCATGCGATCGGTGCGATCACCATCTGGCGGATGGAACCCAAAGCCTTCACCGAGAAGCAGCTCGCCGTGGTGAAGACCTTCGCCGACCAGGCTGCCATTGCCATCGAGAACGTGCGGCTCTTCAACGAGACGAAGGAGGCCCTCGACCAGCAGCGCGCATCGGCGGAAGTGCTCACCGCGATCAGCAACTCGATCGCCAACACCAAGCCAGTGTTCGACGCGATCATCCAGGGCTGCCAGCGGTTGTTCGAAGGCAATCTGGTCGGGTTGATGCTCGTGCGCGACGGAATGATCGAGCTCGGAGCCTATGCCGGGCCGGGCGTCGACGCGCTCAGGGCGCTCTACCCGAGGCCCGTCGATTGCGAGAGCGCCTCGGGCGTGGCGATCCAGAACCGCGAAGTCGTTTCCTATGCCGATATCAATGCGGCCGATGTACCCCGCCAAGCGCGCGAAGCGGCCCGAGGCATGGGCTTCAAGTCGATCACGGCCGCACCGATGCTGTTCGAAGGTCGCGCCATCGGTGCGCTCTGGGTCGCCCGCGACGTCAAGGGGACGCTGGGCGAAAAGCAGATCGCGTTGCTCAGGTCGTTTGCCGAACAGGCGGTGATCGCGATCCAGAACGCCCGTCTTTTCAACGAGACCAACGAGGCGCTCGAACGCCAGACCGCCATTGCCGAGGTCCTGCGGACGATCTCGGGCTCGCCCACCGACGTCCAGCCCGTCCTCGACGCGATTGCGGAGCGGGCGGCGCGGCTGTGCGACGCCGCGGCGGCGTCGCTCTACGTCAAGGAGCACGAGGTGTTGCGGCACCTCGCCTCCAGGGGACCCGGCGCGGTCCCGGTCGAGGTCGTCGACGAGCTGCCGATCGACGGCGATTCGATCTCGGGCCGGGCGTTCCAGTCGCGTGAGACCCAGCAGGTCACGGACATGCTGGCCGAGAGCGCGCGCTATCCGCGGAGCTATGCGATCGCGCAGGAGTCCGGGCACCGCTCCATCGTGGTCGTGCCGCTCCTGCGGGAGGGCACGGCATTCGGCACCATCCTGCTGCGCCGGTCCGAGGTGCGGCCGTTCAGCGACCGCGAGATCGCGCTGCTGCGCACCTTCGGCGATCAGGCGGCGATTGCCATCGAGAACGTGCGGCTCTTCAACGAGACCAGGGAGGCGCTGGACCAGCAGCGCGCTTCGGGCGAGGTGCTCGCGGCCATCAGCAGCTCCATCGCCGACACGCAGCCGGTCTTCGAGAAGATCCTGGCGAGCTGCGAGCGCTTGTTTGCGGGCAAGGTGGGCTCGATCACCATCGTGGACGAGCATGGCATGGTGCACCTCGGCGCATACCACGGTTCGGGAAGGGAGGAGGTGGCAGGTCTCTTTCCATTCCGCCTCGATGCGTCGTCCGCGACGGGACGCTCGATCGAGCGCCGCGCCGTGCTGCACTACCCCGACATCGATGGGGACCCGGACGTGCCGGCGATCGCCCGCGCCGGTTGGGTCAGGCAGGGCTTGCGCGCACTGATCGTCGCTCCCATGATCTGGGAAGACAGGGGCATCGGGGCGATTTTCGTCGGGCGCGAGGATCCCGGACCGTACACCGAGAAGGAGATCACCCTCCTCAAGACGTTTGCCGACCAGGCGGTGATCGCCATCCAGAACGCCCGGCTGTTTCACGAGATCGACGAAAAGAGCCGCCAGCTCGAGATCGCCAACCAGCACAAGTCCGAATTCCTCGCCAACATGTCGCACGAGCTACGCACGCCGCTGAACGCGATCATCGGCTTTTCCGAGGTGCTGCTCGAGCGGCTGTTCGGCGAGCTCAACGACAAGCAGGACGACTACCTGAAGGACATCTACTCATCCGGAAGACACCTGCTCTCGCTGATCAACGACATCCTCGACCTATCCAAGATCGAGGCGGGACGCATGGAGCTCGAGCCGGCGTCATTCGACCTACCCACGGCGATGGCGAACGCGATCACCCTGATACGGGAGCGGGCACAGCGTCATGGCATCGTCGTGAGTCTCGAGGTCGAGCCGGGCGTCGCCGCGGTCGTCGCCGATGAGCGCAAGCTGAAGCAGATCCTGCTCAACCTGCTCTCCAACGCCGTCAAGTTCACCCCCGACCGCGGGCGCATCGACGTCAGCGCCCGGCGGGAGAACGGCCAGGTCGTGATCGCGGTCCGCGACACCGGCATCGGCATCGCCCCCGGAGACCAGGAAACGGTCTTCGAGGCATTCCGCCAGGTCGGCAGTCACTACACCAGCAAGCACGAGGGCACGGGCCTCGGCCTCGCGCTCACCCGCCAGTTCGTCGAGCTGCATGGTGGACGCATCTGGCTCGAGAGCACGCCAGGCGTCGGCTCGACGTTCACCTTCACCCTGCCGGTGCAATC
>JBDTWB010000184.1:0-8298 GCA_040006895.1 Casimicrobiaceae bacterium
GACTCTCGGCGTTGTGACTCTCGGCGTTGTGACTCTCGGCGTTGTGACTCTCGCCGTCAGCGGGCCCCGGCACCGTCCGCCAGCTGGTCAGGATCGATCGCGATCTTGCCGTCCTGCACGACCACCCGGTAGGTGCGCACCGGTTCCATGCACGGCGGCGCCACCACCTCGCCCGTGATGATGTTGAAGGCGCCGTTGTGGAAGTCGCACTCGACCACGTCGTCCTCCACCGTTCCCTCGGAGAGCGATCCCGGGCCATGGGTGCACTGGTCGTCTATCACGAAGAACTTGCCGCCGAGATTGAACACGGCGAGGGCATAACCCGGCGGCTCGACCTTGAGGGCGCCGCCTTCCGGCACCTGCGCGGTTTCGCAAAGGGTGATGAGATTGCCTGTGGAAGTCATGAGAAGTCTGCCGGAATGAAGAAGGCACGCACGCGCTCGCGTTGACTGGCGCGCCGAGCCGCGCGCCCGCCCGTCGTCAGGTGCGCGCACCCTTGACGATGATCTCGTCGAAGAGCTTGCCCCACTTGCTCATCTCGTCCAGCGCCGCGGCGGCGTCGACGATCTTGTAAGGCATGCCCTTCAGGGGCGACGGCACCTTGCTGTTGATGGGAACGTAGTTCAGGGCGAGGAGTTGCGGCTGGGCCTCCGTGATGAAGTAATCATAGAAGAGCGCGGCGGCATTGGGGTGCGGCGCGCGCCTGGCGATCCCCTGGCCGTTGGCCCGAGCCACCGCCGGATCGAGGGCGATCCAGTCCACCGGGGCACCCTTTTTCTTGGCGCTCTCGGCCATGTAGTTGTACACGGTCAGTCCGAAGGGTACCTCACCGGAAACGACGAGGTTGGTGAGCAGGGTATGACCCTTGCGCACCGACATGCCGTTTTTGGCGACCAGATCGCGGAAGAACTGGATGCCCTGCTGCTCGCCCATCGACTTGGCGACGGTCGAGAACCACTCCTGGTCCTCGACCTCGATGCCGAGCTTGCCCTTGTACCGGGGATCGAGGAGATCCTTGTAGCTCTTGGGAACGTCCTCTTTCTTGATGGCGTTGGTGTTGTACGCCTGGACCCAGACCGTCAGCAGGGTGGTCACCCATTCGCGATGCGCCGGCAGCGCTTCGGGAAGCAGGTCCTTGAACGCCGGCGAGCTCACCGGCTGCAGGATCTTCTCGCGATGGAGGGCCTCCATCTCCGGCGCGCTGATGTGGATCAGGTCGACGTCGTAGCGCTGTGCCGAGGCCTCGGTGAGGGTGCGCTGCAGGACTTTCTCGGTGCTTGCACGCCACGACCGCACCTCGATGCCGTATTTTTTCTTGAACGGCTCGACCACCGGCGGGATGTCCTTCTCGGCAAACGACGTGTACCAGGTAAACGTGCCCTCCTTTTTCGCGGCGGCGAACAGCTTCTCGGTGCGGTCGGCGGCCTGGGAGGTGAGCAGCGCCGCGTCCGCGCTGCCTTGGGCTGCGGCGGGCAATGCGGTCAGTGCCGGCACGGCGGCGAGCGCGCGCAGGACGTCGCGGCGGGTGAAGGGTCGTTGGCTCATGATGGTCCTCCTTTGAAAGATAGGTCAGTCCCGCACGTCCTGCAGGAACCATGCGGTCGGCAACGGGTGGCCGAGGCCGCGACGGCGTGCTTCTTCGTACGCAACTGCTGCGACGGCGTGGAACTGCGCGCCCTGGATGTTGCCGCGCTCGGCGTACGTGATCTCGTCGGCACGCCGGCGCCCGGGATGGCGTCCCGCGACGACATCGGCGTACATCACGTCGCGGCCTTCGCCGGTGACCGCGGGGGCGCGCCGACCCATCCGCACGTCCTGCCACGCCGGATCGTCGGGCCGGGCGAGGTAGCCGAGGTACTCGTCGGCGATGCCGAGCTCCGGCCGGCCCACTGGAGCGGGGGCGGTGCCGAGCCGGAGGGTGACGTCGAACCGGGATCGCGCCGACGCGTGCGGTCGCCCGCCGATGGATATCACGTGCATGCCGGGCTCGAGCCACTCGCCGCGAATGACCGGCACGGCAGAATCGGTGCAGGCCGCGAGGATGTCGGCAGCGGCGCACGCGGCACGCGGCGTGTCGACGGCCTCGACGGGTATGTCGTGCAGCGCCTCCATGTCGGCGGCGAATTGACGGCGGTGCGCGGGGGTCGGGCTGAACACCCGGATGCGGGCGATCGCCCGCACCTCCTTGAGCGCGGCGACATGCGCTCGCGCCATGCCGCCGGAGCCCAGCATGCCCAGGGTGACAGGACCATCACGCGCCATGACGTCTGCACCGATCGCGCCGTCGGCGGCGACCCGCATGTGCTGCAGCACGCCGTCGTTGATGAGGGCGAGCGGCAGTGCCGTGGCGATGTCGGTCAGCAGGATAAGGCCGCAGAAGACCCCGGGCCGGCCGGCGAATTTTTCCTGCGTGCGGGTGCCGTCGCGCGTCTCCTCGTAGATGACGTCCGATTTCATCCGGATCGCAAAGTAGCCCCGCGTCGATCCGCCCTCCATCGTGCCCCACTGGTAGAAACGGCCGGGTGTGGCGGTAGGGATGCGGATGTCGATGCGCGGCCGGCACACGCCCTCGCCCGCGGCGAGGTCCCGGTAGGCGCGATCGAGGGCCTCGCGGGTCATCCGCGGCGTCAGGACGGCGCGGATCGCATCGTTGTCGAGCAACAGAGTCGTCGCCGCCAGGGCAACTCCGTCCGTCCCCGGCAGCAGCGCTGCATCCGGCACGGCCGCCATCGTCACCGGGCGCCGCGCAGCGTGGTTTCGAAAAGCCGCGTCCAGCGATCGCTGTCGGCGAGCACCTCGCGCGCATCGAGCATGCGCACGCGCAAGCCCTTGAGTGGCGAATCGTCGGTGCGCACGGCGGGGATGTACGCCATCTCGGCCAGCAGCTTCTGGCCGTCGGTCAGCATGTATTCGTAGAACAGCAGCGCCGCATGCGGATGCGGAGCGCGACGCAATACGCCGATCGCATTGGCGCGCACCACCGCCGGCTCGAGCACCATCCAGTCGATCGGCGCGCCCTTGCGCTTCAGGAGCTCGGGCATGTAGCTGTGCACGGTGAGGGCGAACGGCACTTCCCCCGAGGCGACGAGATTGGTGAGGACGGAATTGCCGATGCGGACCGAGACGCCGTTCCGGGCGACGAGCTCCTGGAAGAGGGCGAGACCGCGCGCCTCGCCGAGGTCCTGCACGACGGCCTGGAACCACTCCTGGTTCTTGCCTTCGATCCCGAGTCGGCCCTTCCAGCGAGGATCGAGCAGGTCCGCCAACGTCTTCGGCAGCTCCTCGCGCTTGACCTTGTCGGTGTTGTAGGCCTGGGCGAACAGGTTGAGGTAGACCGGCGCGTAGCCCAGGTGCGCCGGCAGCGCCCCCGGCACTAGCTGCGCATGCGCGCCCGAGCGCACTTCCTGCAGCAGCCCCTCGCCGTGCAGTGCTTCGAGCTCGGGGGCGCCGACGATGATCGCGTCGGCATCGTGGCGGTTGGCCCGCGCCTCGCCCAGTGCCCGGGCGACGACCTTGTCGCTGCCAGCACGCCATACCTGCACCTTGACGCCGTGGCGCTTCTCGAAATCCGCCGTGAGGCGGTCGAGGTTGGCCGGCGGAACGGTGGTGTAGAGCAGCAGCCAGCCTTCCTTGCGCGCCCCCGCGACGAGGCGGGCGAGGCGCTCGGGACCCGGGTCGCGGGCGAGCTCGGAAAGGGGTGCAACCGGGGATGCCGGTTGCGCGTGCAATCCCTGCAGCGGAGAGAGACCCAGGGGGCCCAGCAGGCCCAGTGCCGCGATGGCCAGGGCGGAGCGAAGCAGGCAGCGCATCGGCGGATCCCGCGCGAGTTAGCGGCCGGCGGCTACTTCCCCTGCACCGCGAACGTCTCCTGGTAGAGCTTCTCCCACTTCTGGCCCTGGTCGAGCATCACGGCCGGATCGACGAACTTGAGCGCGAACTTGTTAAGGTTCGTTTCCACCTTCTTGTTGGTCGGGATGAAGTCGCGCGACAGCAGAATCTTCTGGCCCTCGTCGCCAATCTCGAACTCGTACCACAGCAGCGCCGCGTGGGGATGCGCGGCCTTGCCGGCGACCCCGACGCCGTTGGCACGGGCGATGGCGGGCGGAATCACGAACCAGTCGATCGGCGCGCCCTTGTTCTTGAGCTGCTCGGCCTTGTAGTTGTAGACCGTCACCGCCATCGGGATCTCACCGGAGACGACGAGGTTGGTGAGCAGCGTATGGCCCTTGCGCACCGACATTCCGTTCTTGGTGACGATATCCTTCCACAGCTTGGTGCACTTCTCCTGGCCACCGAGCTGGGCGCAGACCCCGGCGAACCAATCGGCGTCCTCGGCTTCGATGCCGAGGCGACCCTTCCACCGTGGATCGAGGAGATCCTCGTACTTCTTGGGCAGCTCCTCCTTCTTCACCAGGTTGGTGTTGTAGCCGAAGGCGAAGATGTTGAGCCGCGAGCCCACCCAGGAGTGGTGGGCGAACTTGGCCTCTGGGATGAGGTCGTTCTGCGTCGGTGACTGGACGGCAGTCAGCACCTTCTCCCGGACGAGCGCTTCCATCTCCGGGCCGTTGGTCTCGAACACGTCGGCGTCGAAACGCCCGGCGCGCGCCTCGGTGACACCGCGCTGCAGCACCTTTTCCGAGCTGGCGCGCCAGACCTTGACCTTGACGCCGTATTTCTTCTCGAACGCGTCCGCCAGCGCCTTCATGTCGTCGACCGGGGCCGAGGTATAGATCGAGACCTCGCCCTCCTTCTTGGCGCCGTCGATGATCCGCTGCATGCGATCGGCACCCTGGTAGGTGGCGAGGCCGATGCCGCTGGGTGCGGCGCCTTGTGCGGCGACGCTGCCCGCGGCGATCAGGCCCGCGACCAGGGCGGCGGCGACGGCGGCGCGCACACCGCGTCGCGAATTCAGGGAAAGGGCGTTACGTGCAATTGTTGGCTTCATGACAGTCCTCCTTGGTTTCCGGTGGCCGACCCGTCGGCGGCTATTCCTTTTCCTTCTCGACGGCCCGGCCGCCCAGGAAGAGCTCCGACCACAGGGCTTCCCACTTCTTTTCCTCGTCGAGCACGATGACCGGATCGATGGTCTGGTATTTGAACTTGTTGAGCGGGCTGTCGATCGACATCGCCGACGGCACCCGCCCGCGTTGCTTGATGATTTCCTGCCCTTCGCGCGACAGCAGGAAGTCGGCGAACAGCAGCGCCGCGTACGGATGCGGGGCATGCTTGGCGACGCCGACGCCCTGCGGCCGCCCGAACGTTGGATCGAGTGCCTTCCATTTCACCGGAGCTCCCTTGACCTCGAGTCGCTCGATGTTGTGGTTGTAGATCGTGAGCGCCAGCGGAATCTCGCCGGAGGCCACCAGCTCCGCCATCAACGTGTGTCCCGTGCGCATCTCGGGCTTCTGGGCCGCGATCTTGCGGAAGTACTCGAGCCCCTTCTGCTCGCCCATGTGCTTCACCATCGCGCCGAACCAGTCGACGTCCGACGCCTCGATGCCGATCCGCCCGCTCCACTTCGGATCCAGCAGATCCTGGTAGCTGCCCGGCACGTCCTGGGCTTTAACGAGGTTGGTGTTCCAGCCGATGACAAAGAAGTTGAACCGGTCGGGAACGTAGTGGCGGTGCTTCGGGAATGCCTCGGGCGGAAGATCCTTGAACGTGGGACTGTAGAACGGATCGAGGAGCTTTTCCCGGTAGAGCGCTTCCATCTCGGGTCCGTTGGTTTCGAACACGTCCGGGGTGAACCGGTTCCCGCGCGCCTCGGTGACCGCGCGCTGCACCACCTTCTCGCTGCTGGCCCGCCAGAGGGTGACCTTGACACCGTACTTCTTCTCGAAGGCCTCGGTCAGTGGTACCGAATCCTTGAGGTTGAGGGAGGTGTAGATGGCCACCGTGCCCTCTTTCCTGGCCTGGGCGAGGATACGGGCGTCGCGATCGGCGCCCTGGTACATGTAGATGGCTTCGTTCTTGGACTTCCCCTGCGCCGATGCGTTCGGTGCGAACGCCGACACCAGGGCGACCGCCAGGAGCGTCGTGGAGGCAAGGCGCGAGACAACGGCAGCGAATCGGGTCATGGCATGGCTCCTGGATGGCCGCACCCGCCGCCGCGGCGATGGATGCAGATGCGCGCATGGAGTTCTGAGGCGGGGCCGCGCTGGCGGGGCCCGGAGCACTGCGCGGGTGAGCACCCGCAGGATCGGCACACCCGGACTGGTGTCGGGTCGTGCACGGCCCCGGGCGTGCGCCCGGGGCCGTTCAACAACTTAGAACGAGTGCGATATGCCCAGCGCGCCCTGGGTGATGTCCATGCCAGGCTGGAGTCCGCTACCCAGCCAGTCCGAGTTGTCGTAGCGTGCCGACTTGCCGTTATTGAGGCGCGCCGCGATCAGGAACAGGTACGTGCGCTTGGACAGCGAGTAAGCCGCGCCGAGGTTGATCTGACTACCGTCGAGGCCATCGGTGGAGCAGTTCGCCCCGCCCACCAGCGAGCAGTCGCCCTTGGCACCATAGATGTACGACGCGCCGAACCGCCACGGGCCCATGCGGTGGTCGACGCCGACCAGGTAGGAATAGTGGTCGTACTTCTGGAACTTGCCGGTGGCACCGCCCGTTTCCTTCCACTCGAGGTGAGCGACGTCCACCTCGAAGGTGGTCCTGCCCATCGTGTACTGGAGCATGCCGCGCACCGCACGGTCCTTGGAGCGGGCGTTGAGGTCGCTGGCGTTGGACAACGCCGACCGCGAGTTCCTCGAACCGCCGAACAGGTCACGATGCTGCTCGAAGGCGAGCGACGCGGTGAGCGGACCGTTTTCATACTTCACGCCGGTGGAGACGAGATCGGCGTTGCGCTGGTCGGTCTTGGCCTCGTCGGGCGAGTACTGCACCAGGGCGCTGAAGCCGCGGAAGTCCGGGGTTTCGTATTGCACGCTGTTGCCGCGGCGCAGGTGGAAGCTCGCGGACGAGCTCGTGCCGAGCGGGATCTTGGAAAGCACGGTGCTGTTCGAAACGAAGTTGCCGCTGCCCACGCCGACCAGCGATATGTTGTCGCCGAGTTCCTTGTACACCGTGTCGAACACGCCGAGTTTCACCGTGCCCCAGACTTCGCTCTCGAGGCCGACGAACGTGTCGCGGGAGGCAAGCGTGCTGCCGCCGGTGTCGACGTCGATGCGGTTCTCGAGTTGGAAGATGGCCGTGAGCGAGCCGGTGATCTTCTCCTTGCCCTTCACGCCGAGCCGCGAGTTGTTCGCCTGGACGATGTATTGGGTGGCCGAATTGCCGGGCGAGCCGGCCGCGTTCGACATGGTGGCGAGAGGAGTGCCGGGGGCCGTGCCGCCGGTGCCCCTGCCAACCACCATCTCCGGGTAGAACCTGCCGTAGAGCGTGACGTTGGACGACTGTGCGTGGCTCATGGCGGGAACCGCCGCAGCCGACGCGAGTGCTAGGGCGAGCAGCTTCTTCTTGTGCAGCATGTACTCCTCCTCTGGATGATCTGCCAATGTGGCGAGGCCAACGCGGCCCGTGTTCAAGCCCTCGTGCGCGGTGCGGTAGGTAAACGTCGCATTTGCGATCCTGCTGCGCTTTCCCGCGAGCGGGGCGCGGATTCTGCCGCACCGCGGTATTCTTCCATGTGGAACAATGATCTACGAATCGGAACGCTCATGGGTAGGGTGCCCAACGTGCCCCAGCCGTGTCAAGGCAAAAGAGCACAAATTCGTCGTCAGGCGGCCTTGGGTGGTAAATCTGCCAACTCTGCCTGGTAGGCATCGTCCATCCGCGGCTGCAGGTCATGCTTGGACAGGGCGTCGACGAAGAGCTCGCGGACCACGGGCAGCTCGTCGGCGTAGTCGATCTGGTCCCCGCCCACCCGGCGGCTGATCCAGGCCTTCGGTACGCCCTGGGCATTCCTGACGGACACCACCTCGTGCTTGAAGGCGAGATAGCGCGCCGGCGTCTTGCCGGTGTTGAAGTGCTGGTGGAACCACAGGTTGGGCGGAACGATCATCGAGCCCACCTCCCATTCGTAGCGGCGCGGCTCCTCGCCCTCCGGCCACATCAGGCTGTAGCCCTCGCCGGACAGGATGATCACGTGCGCACCCGGGCCATGGCAGTGCGCCTTCTTGTAGGTGCCGACCGGGAACTGGGAGATGTGACTGTTCATCGACCCCTTGGCCATGTTGAAGCGGATGTGGCCGCCACCGGCTCCGCGCTCCTTGGCGCTGATCAACGGCAGGTTGACCGCGTCGGCGACGAAGTTCGTCTCCAGCAGCAGGCCCTTCTGCTCGCCCTTGTTGGCGA
>JBDTWB010000185.1:0-7994 GCA_040006895.1 Casimicrobiaceae bacterium
CACATCTGGGGCGACGGCAGCACGTTCAAGGGCAACGACATCGAGCGCTTCTACCGCTACGGCCTGCTCGCCAATCCCAACCTGCAGATCTACAAGCCGTGGCTCGATCAGCAGTTCATCGACGAGCTCGGTGGGCGCAAGGAGATGTCGGAGTACCTCGAGCGGGCCGGCTTCGGGTACCGCATGAGCGCCGAGAAGGCCTATTCCACCGACTCCAACATTCTCGGTGCCACCCACGAGGCCAAGGACCTCGAGTTCCTGAACAAAGGCCTGCGGATCGTCGAGCCGATCATGGGCGTCGCGCATTGGCGCGAGGACGTTGCGGTGAAGCCCGAGACCGTCTCGGTCCGCTTCGAGGAGGGCCGTCCGGTTGCGATCAACGGTGCCACCTTCGAGGACGAGGTCGCGCTACTCCACGAGGCGAACGCCGTCGGCGGGCGACACGGGCTCGGCATGAGTGACCAGATCGAGAACCGGATCATCGAGGCCAAGAGTCGCGGCATCTACGAGGCGCCCGGGCTGGCGCTGCTCTTCATCGCCTACGAGCGACTCCTGACCGGGATCCACAACGAGGATACGATCGAGCAATACCGCGACAATGGCCGGCGGCTCGGACGACTGCTCTACCAAGGGCGCTGGTTCGATCCACAGGCGATCATGCTGCGCGAGACCGCCCAGCGCTGGGTGGCGCGTCCCTTGACGGGGGAGGTGACGCTGGAGTTGCGTCGTGGCAACGACTACAGCCTTCTCGATACCGCCAGCCCGAATCTCACCTACAAGCCGGAGCGGCTCACGATGGAACGAGGCGAGGCTTTTTTCACGCCCCAGGATCGCATCGGCCAGCTCACCATGCGCAATCTAGACATCGTCGACACGCGCGCCAAGCTCGAGACCTACGTCAAGACCGGACTGCTCGAACCGTCGGAAGGCTCACCGCTGCCGCGGCTCACGCGCGCCGACGACGCGCCGACCAATCGCTAGACATCCCCGCGCAACGGCCGGTCGCAGGGCTGGGCTCGGGGGCGGTGGGACGGGTCGTCAGTCGACCTTGAGCCCGACCTTGCGAATCACGGGGGTCCAGCGGTCGACCTCGCCGCGGATGAGTTGCCCGAAGTCCTCGGGCGTGCCACCGATGAGGTCGAACCCGAAGCCTTGCATCTTCTGGACGATGTCGGGTTGCTTCAACACCGCGTTGATCTCGGCGTTCAGCCGCGCGATGACGGCCTTGGGCGTGCCGGCCGGCACCACGATGCCGTTCCAGGCGAGCGCCTCGAAACCGGGATAGCCCGACTCGGCGATCGTCGGCAGGTCAGGCAGCAACGGAAAGCGCTTGGCCGTGGTCACCGCGATCGGGCGCAGCTTCCCTGCCTGAATCTGTCCCTGCAGCGGCTGCATGACGGCGAACATCAACTGGGTCTCGCCCTGGACGGTCGCGGTGACGGCGGGCGGCGAGCCGTTGAATGGCACGTGCACCGCATCGATCCCGGCCATCGATTTCAGGAGCTCCATATTGAGATGCGACGAGCTGCCATTGCCCACTGACGCATAGCTCAGCTTGCCCGGGTTTGCCTTGGCGTACGCCACGAGTTCCTGGACGCCCTGGACCGGCAGTTGCGCATTCACCGCGAGTACGTTGGGTTGGCTGGACGTGATGATGACCGGCGCCAGGTCCTTGCCGACGTCGTAGGAAAGCTTTTGCAGCAGAGGACTGAACGCCAAGGGTCCATTGAACCCGAGCAGCATGGTGTAGCCATCGGGCGTTGCCTTGGCGACCTCGGCGGTCGCGACGGTGCCGCCGGCGGCGGGTTTGTTCTCGACGATGACAGGCTGACCGAGGCGGTCCTTGAGCCGATCACCGATGACCCGGGCAAGGGTATCGAGCGAGCTGCCCGGCCCTGCGGACACCACCAGGTGGAGCGGCTTGTCAGGCCAGGTCTGTGCGGGGGTGGGCGCGGCGACGACCCACAGCAGAATGGGCAGGCTGGCGAGCAGGGTGCGACGTGCAAGGGAACGACAATCCATGACGGGCTCCATCGGGCAGGGCGAAACCAGGGGATTCATCGGGGGGCGGCGGGACGTTGCAAGGATCGTTCTCGACGCTAAGGCCGGCCGGTGAACGCGGACCGGACGGGCAAGGCTTCGCGCTTCAGGACGACGCTTCGATGCGCCCGCACACCAGGTATTCCAGCAGCGCCTTCTGAGCGTGGAGCCGGTTTTCCGCCTCGTCCCACACCACGCTTTGCGGCCCATCGATGACGTCGGCGGCGACCTCCTCGCCGCGGTGCGCGGGCAGGCAATGCATGAAGAGTGCATCGGGCTTGGCGACCCGCATCAGCTCGGCGTCGACCTGCCAGTTCTCGAAGTCGCGCCGCCTCGCCTCGTTTTCCGCCTCGAAGCCCATGCTGGTCCACACGTCCGTCGTCACCAGATCGGCGCCGCGACATGCCTGCGCCGGATCGGCAAACGACTCGAAATGGCTGGTGTCGTAGATTCCCGCCCGCTCGGGCTCGACCTCGTAGCCGGGCGGCGTGGAGACGTGGAGGTTGAAGCCGAGAATGGCTGCCGCCTGCAGCCAGGTATTGCACACATTATTGGAATCGCCGATCCAGGCGACGGTGCGGCCGCGGATCGAACCGCGGTGCTCCACGTAGGTGTAGATGTCGGCCAGGATCTGGCACGGATGGTACTCGTTGGTAAGGCCGTTGATTACCGGCACGCGCGAATGCGCAGCGAAGCGCTCGATGATGGTCTGCTCGAATGTCCGGATCATGACCACGTCGACCATGCGCGACACCACCCGGGCGACATCCTCGATGGGCTCGCCACGCGAGAGCTGGGTATCGTGGCGATTGAGGTTGATCGCGATCCCGCCGAGCTGGTTCATTCCCGCCTCGAACGCCACCCGGGTCCGGGTCGAGGCCTTCTCGAACACCATGGCGAGCGTCCGGTCGCGCAATGGCTGGTAGAGCTCGTAGCGCTTGAACCGGTCCTTGATCCAGCGCGTCCGGGCGAACAGGTGCTCGATGTCCTCGAGCGAGAAATCCTTGAATTGCAGGAAGTGGGTGACGGGAGCAGAGGGCATGACAGCATCGACCAGCCGATCTTGGCGAGCACGGCTGTTAAGTAGCGTCGAATCAAGATTTTAGCATGCGCCCGCGGGCCATTGCACAGGGCGGTCCCGGCTCGCGTGCGCTTCGGCACGGATGCCGCCTCGCGCATCGCAAGCCCGCGGCGGCGTGCGGCGTCGCGCCGCTTGGGTGACGGCCTCTCGGACTCAGGCGGTACGGCGCTCGGCCGTGGCCGCGACCACGATGCGGTTGCGGCCGCTGTTCTTGGCAACGTAGAGCGCCCGATCGGCGGCGGTCACGAGCTCCGAGAAACCGCGACCGTGCAGCGGATAAACCGCGATACCGGCGGAGAACGTGAAGCCCGTCAGCGCAATCTCCTCGTAGTCGATCGTGAGCTCGTGCAGCCTGGTCGCCAGCATGTCGAGCACGCGCCGGGCTCCGGCGGCATCGGTGTCCGGGAGCACGATGCAGAATTCCTCGCCGCCGTAACGGCAGGAGAGATCGCTCGGGCGCAATGCCGTGCCGAAAAGCTCGCCGATGGCCGCGAGCACCCGATCGCCGATGGGGTGGCCATGCTCGTCATTGACCCGCTTGAAGTGATCGAGGTCGACCAGCGTGAGGGCCAATGGCGCTTCGCGGCGCAGCGCCGCGGCAAGCAGACCAGGGAACACCATGTCGAGGTAGCGTCGGTTGAACAGGTCGGTCAGCGGATCGCGCACCGCTTCCGAAGCGAGTCGAGCCTGGAGCTGCTGCACTTCGCGCATGCGGTCGTTGAGCTCGCTGTTCAAATGCTCGAGCTGTCGGTTGATCGCATCGCTCTCCTGGCGCTGGCGCTCGGCCCGGTCCCGCGCGGCGCGGGCATGCTGAAGGTCTTGCTCGGCCTTCAGGAGGTAGTACTTCACGCTGGCGCGGCTCGTGTGACGCCGTGCCTGTGCGGCGGTCGCGGTGACCTGCATCCGGTAGGCATGCTCGAAGCGGCCAAGACGCGCGGCGCGCAGCGCGGCCCGTTCCGACGCCTTGCACAACGTCGGCAAGTGACCCGCACGATCCGCGGTCGCCAGCGCGTCGTCGAATGCCGCGAGCGCGGCATTGCCGTCCTCGTCCGCGTCGGCGAGCACGGCTGCCGACCAGCTCGCATGGACGGCGTTGTAGCCCCCGGGATGCTCGGCGTGAATTGCCTGGGCGCGCTCCATGCACCGGCGCGCCCGCTGCAACTCGCCTTGCTGGGCGTACACCTCGGCGGCGACGGCGCAGAAGTGGTTCTGGGTCGCGCCGAGGTTAGGAGACTCGATCTCGTCGTACAGTGCGTCCACCGTCCCGCGGGCCTCCTCGGCTCCTCCGCTGCCGAGCAGTGCCTCGGCGAGGTTGGAGCGTGCAAATAGCAGGAGCTGCGGATTGTCGTAGTGCGGCAGGAGCCCCAGCGCATCCTGGGCGAGCTCGCGTGCGGGAAGATAATCGCCTACGGTAACCAGGGCGGCGGCGAGATTCGACATCACGATAGGCAGCTGCGGCGAGTGCTCGATCGACCGCAGGGTCTCGAGCGCCTCGTGCAGGTAGCGAATGGCCTCGTCGATCCGGTCGGTGAAGAAGTGCGCGGCACCCAGTGCGTTGATCACCCAGAACCGGTCGCCCGGTGGCAGGGTCTTTGCCGCTTCGACGTACAGGACGGCGAGCGCGTCGCGGGCAGCCTCGGGCTGTTGCGCGATGATCTGCAGTCGCGCGAGACCGGTCTCGGCAAGGATCTGGCCGCGACGATCGCCGATATCCCGGAATGCGGCCTGGGCGTGATCGAGTGCTGCCCGGGCTTCGCGCGGCTGTGCTGTGCTGAACAGCTGGTGATAGCCAAGGGTCAGGTGCGACCACGCACGTTCGCGCGCACCGAGCGCGGGGTCCTCCAGCAGCGTCCGCGCTTCGGCGATCGCAGCGACTGGATGACGGAGGTGACGCGCCCAGAGTCGCTCGCTCCGGGTTTCGACGTGTTCGGGCATGGGTGGGGAGCCGCAAGTGCGGCACCCTTTCTGCGAGCAAGGGGCGTGCCGGTGCCGCGACGCGGCGTATCGCGCAGTCATGGCTGCGCCGATGCCCGGTAAGTCCTTGTGCCAATGCGGCTCGGCGCAACGGCAGCGTGCGACTATTCATCTGCGCCGGTGCAGTGCCTCGCGCGCACCTGCGCAATACGAACATTTGCGCCCAAATGGGACCGTGGACCCCGTCGAACCGGAATCCGTCGCCGCCGAGCCCGATCGCGTAATCTGGGGAGTGACCCGGGGAGGCGCCCGTTTCCGACCCAGCGACTGGGCCGAGCGCCTGGCCGGACTCACGGCAGCCTTCCACCTGTCCGACCGGCTGCGTTTCTCATCGCTGGTCGAGCCGGCAACCATCTCCGGGGCCCGCGCGATCGTCGTGAGCGGCAAGCTCAAGACGGCAGAACCCAGGCTCTACCAGTTTCTGCTCGGCTTCGCGCGGGACAACGATCTCGTCGTCCAGACCCTCGCCGAGGGCGAGGTTTCGTTGCAGACACTCGTCCCACCCCTGCCTGCGCCCCCCGGCGAGCCGAGGGAGCCGGTATGACGTCGGAGCAACGCCCAGGAAGGCTCGCAGGTCGCGGGAAGCGAGGAAAGGAAGGCGCTGCCACGACCGGTAGTGCGCGTGATGGCCTACGGTGCAATGGCAACGTTGCCGATGGGTCATCGGGGTGACGGCGTGCCGGCGGCGGCGTCCCAACGGTAGCGACCAACCGGCGAGGCCCACCCGCGGTTAGACCGGAGGGGCTCGCCCAACAAAAAAGCGCCGGTAGGCGCTTTTTTGGCTGCGGTGTGCGGCAGATAACCTAGGGCAGGGCGCGGACGGCCTGGGCGAGCCGGGCCTTGGTCCGCGACGCGAGGTTCTTGTGCACCACGCGCTTGTCGGCGACGCGATCGATCACGGCCTGCGATTCGCGCAGCTGCGCGCTCGCGGCGGACTTATCGCCAGCGTTGATCGCCTTCCGCACTTTTTTGATTGCCGTGCGCAGGGTCGACTTGAGGCTCGAGTTTCTGACGCGGGTGACGGCGGCCTGGCGGGCGCGCTTGCGGGCTTGGGCGGAATTGGCCATGGATGAGTTCTGAGTTCTGTTCTGGAGGTACCGGGAAAGACCAAGCATAATAGCAGCTTAAGCCATTGCCCGCAAGGACGGCAGCGCTTCCGGAGTTGCCGCTCCCGCCGATAGTGCCACCCGCCGTCACCTGTCAACCCGCCCCTGCCGACGTGCGCCCCAACCTCCATGGCTGCCCGATGCCCGGGGCGGCATGAATCTGCTGCGCGCGGTCACTACGGTCAGCGGCATGACGCTGCTGTCGCGTATCACCGGGCTGGCGCGCGAGAGCCTCAAGGCGGTGGCGTTCGGGGCAGGGGCGCCGATGGACGCCTTCGAGGCGGCGTTCCGCCTGCCCAACATCCTGCGACGGATGTTCGCCGAAGGGGCATTCGCCCAGGCCTTCGTCCCGATTTTCGCGGAATACCGGCGCCAGCGCGGAGAGGACGAAACCCGGGCGCTGGTCGGCCGCATCGGCACGTTGCTCGCGCTGGTGCTGCTCCTGGTGACTGCGGCGGGTGTGCTGGCCGCGCCGTGGCTCGTGTACGCCCTGGCATCGGGCTTTCGCGATACCCCGGGCAAGGTCGAACTGACCGCGGAACTGATCCGGATCGTCTTCCCGTACATCTTCTTCGTGTCGCTGGTGTCGCTGGCGGGCGGCGTGCTCAACGTATACCGGCAGTTCGCCATTCCGGCGGTCACCCCCGTGTTGCTCAATGTCGCGATCATCGGCAGCGCGGTCGTGTTGGCGCCCTACGTCGATCCGCCGGTGAAGTCGCTGGCGTGGGGGGTGCTGCTCGGCGGCTTCCTGCAACTGGCGCTGCAGGTGCGGCCCCTGATGCGACTGCACATGCTGCCGAGGCCGCGGTTCGACTGGGGCGACCCGGGCGTGCGGCGCGTGCTGCGGGCCATGGGACCCGGCCTCATCGGCGTGTCGGCCGGGCAGATCACCATCCTGGTCAACACCCAGCTCGCCTCGAGCCTCGGCGATGGTCGTATCTCATGGATTACCTATGCCGACCGCCTGATGGAGTTTCCCAGCGCCATGCTCGGTGTGGCATTGGGTACGGTGCTGCTGCCATCGCTGTCGCGCCATCACGCCGACGCTGACGCGATCCAGTACTCGAGCCTGCTCGATTGGGGGTTGCGCCTCGTGTTCCTGCTCGCGTTGCCCGCGGCCATCGCGCTCTGGCTGCTGGCGGTGCCGATGATCTCGACGCTCTACCAATACGGACGCTTCACCGTCGCCGACGTGTTGCAAACCCGGACGGCGTTGCTGGGCTACAGCGTCGGCCTGCTGGGTCTCGTCCTGGTGAAGATCCTCGCGCCCGGATTCTATGCGCGGCAGAACATGCGCACGCCCGTCAAAATCGCCTTTGTCACGGTGCTGGTCGGACTCGGCTCCGGCCTGTTGCTGATGCACCCCTTGGGTCATGCTGGACTGACCCTGGCCACCTCGATCGGCGCGACCCTCAACGCCGTGCTGCTGTTCGTGTTCCTGCGGCGCAGTGGCGCCTATCGGCCCGAGCCCGGATGGTGGGGCTTCCTGGCGCGACTCACGATTGCGCTCGGGGTGCTGGCCTTCGTGGTGCTCTCGACGGCGGGGCCCGCTGGGTGGTGGCTGCAGGCGGGGCTGTGGCCCAAGGTCGGCCGGCTTGCGCTGGTCGGTCTCGCCGCAGCGGTGACGTACTTCGCCGCGTTGTGGCTGCTCGGCTTCCGCCTGCAGGATTTCGACCGGCGCGATGCCGAGGTCGCGCCCGAAGGACCGGCGCCGCGTGCAGGCCCGGACCACTGAATCGGACCACGGCTGAATCGGACCACGGCTGAATCGGACCACGGCTGAATCGGACCAC
>JBDTWB010000186.1:0-7966 GCA_040006895.1 Casimicrobiaceae bacterium
GTACGGACGCCGGGTACGGACGCCGGGTCCGGACGCCGGGCACGCAAGTACGCGGCACCGCGATGGCTAGCGTGAATCGGCGGGCGCGTCGAGCCGGGCGCGGCCCTCGTCCGGTGCGCGGCCCACGTCCGGAAAGATGTCCCGGCAACTCGCGTAGATCGATCCGATGAACACCGGAGCGAGCACGATCCACCCGAGCCCCATCGGGATGCTCGCCACGATCGCGAAGAACATGAAGAGCAGGCCGTACACCAGCAGCGGCGTCACGTTGCGCAGGCTGGCGTCGAAGCTGGCTTTGAGCGCCACCGTCGGCGGATCGCCGCGCAGCGCGATCAGCGCGGGCGCGAACCAGTAGGCCATCATCAGCGGCGCGCCCAGCACCAGCACGATGAGCAGTGCCACGACGGTGGCCATGCCGAAGGTCACGATGGTGTCCATCGGGGCAAGCGTGGGATCGACGTTGATGATGGCCGAGAGGCTCGCGAATCCGAAGATCGCGACGCAGATGCCGATTGCGATGAGCCACACCACGAACCAGCCCACCACGTAGAGCAGAGTGGCGACGACGAGGGGGCCGACGCGGGCATCGAAGCAGGCGAAGAGATGCCCAAACGTCAACGGCGCGCCCCGGTCGAGGTCGCGGGCGCCGACGATGAGACCGGCCCCGAGTATCGGGTACAGGAGGGTCGATGCGAGCTGGCCGAGGATCGGAATCATCGCCAGCGCGAACACCACCACCACAAAGGTGACCGTCACCAGGATCCACATCCCCGGTGCGGCCTTGAAGAGCCGCCAGCCGGCGCTCCACCAGGCCGCGCCGTGGCCGGCACCGACCGGGGAGCCGGCGGACAAGGGGGCCCTTGCCGGTCCCGTAGAAGCGGATCCCGAGGGCGGAGGCGGCGGATCGTTTCGCGTTTCCATGCGCAGTGGGCAAGAAGGGCCGGCGGTCACGTTAGCACACGCGTCCCGGTGCGACGCCCGCCCTGCGCCGCGCAGGGTGTCGCGGTCAGGGCCGCAGCGACGCGTTGCGGGGAGCGTCGGCGTCGCCAACGTTCCAGCCGCCGCCGAGCGAACGCATGAGGTCGACGCTGTAGACGAGCTGCGCCTGCCGGTTCTGGACGAGGGCGAGTTCGGCGGCATTCTGGGTGCGCTGGGCATCGAGCACGTCCAGGAACGGCGCGTAGCCCGCTTCGTAGCGCAAGCGTGAGAGGCGCAATGCATTGCGGGCCGCTTCCACCTTGCGCGATAGGTCCGGTACGCTCGCCCGCGCCTGCTGGAGATTGGTCAGGGCGTCCGAGACTTCGCGATACGCGGTTTCCAGCGCCTTGGCGTAGGTGGCAACTGCCTGGCGGTGCCGGGCCTCGGCTTGCCGGGTGCGGGCGGCGTACTTGCCGGCATCCAGGATGGGAAAGGTCAGGGAAGGGCCGATGGACCAGGTTTGGGCGCCGGCGCGCAGGAGATTGCCGAGGGCTGCGCTTTGCAGGCCGAGGCTGCCCGTGAGGGAAAAGGTCGGCAGCTCCGCCGCGCGCGCCACGCCGATCTGGGCGTTGGCGGACACGACCGCTTCCTCGGCCTGGCGCACGTCGGGTCGGCGTTCGACGAGCGACGACGGCAGTCCCGGCGGCGGTGTCGCGGGTACGGGCAATCCGGCGAGATCGCCCGGCGCGAGCGCGAGGTCGAGATTGCCGGTGAGTGTGCCGAGCTGATGCTCGACCTGGGCGCGCTGGCGCTCGAGTTCGACGAGTTGGAGGGCGGCGTCCGCGCGCGCGCCCTGCGCCTGGTTGACGTCGAGATCGGAGGCGAGGCCGCCTCGGGCGCGGTTGCCGGCGACGGTGAGCGCATCGTCGCGGATCGTGAGGATGTCGCGGGTCACCGCGATCTGGGCATCGAGCGAGCGCGCTGTGAAGTAGGACTGCACGGTCGTGGCAACCAGCGTCAGCGCGACGACATCGCGGCCGTAGCGCGTGGCGATCAGCTGGGCACGCGCCCCCTCGGTCGCGCGCCGGAATTTGCCCCAGAAATCGATCTCGAACGACGTGGAGATGGCGACCCGCCGCGAGTTGGTGATGACAGGAGTGCCCGGCGGCAATTGCTGGGCGTTCTGGGTGCTCGACCGCGAGCGCGACGCACCGGCGGAGAGGTCGAACTCGGGGAGCAGGTTCGATCCGACCTCGGCGAGCAGTGCTTCGGCCTCCTCGATCTGGGCTACGGCGCGGGCGAGGTCGACGTTGTTGCGCAGCGTCGCGGCGACGAGCCCGGTCAGCACCGGATCGCCGTACAGCGTCCACCACTCGGCGGGGATCGCGGGCGCGTCGCTGACGGCAGCCTGCCCCGCGAACGTCGCCGGCAACTCGACCTCGGGCCGCCGGTAGTCCGGGCCGACGGCGGCGCAGCCGGCAAGCATGCCGGCCACGAGGATGGCGGCGAGCGTGCGCAGGGGCATCGAGTCGAGGGTCATGATGGATCCTCCGCAGTGGGGTGAGCCGGGGACACCGCGTGCTTGTGGGAGTGCTGCGGCCGGGGCTTCCGCGCGAGCAGGGTGAAAAACAGCGGGATGAAGATGGGTGCGATGAACGTTGCGATGATCATGCCGCCGAACACGCCCGACCCCATCGACTGGCGCGCGGCCGCGCCTGCCCCGGTCGCCGTGACGAGAGGCACCACCCCGAACACGAACGCGAGCGAGGTCATCACGATCGGCCGGTAACGCAGCCGGGCGGCCTCGCGCGCGGCCTCGGCGGCCGTCATGCCTGCTTCCATGCCCTGCATCGCGAACTCGGAGATCAGGATGGCGTTCTTCGCAGCGAGGCCGATAAGCACCACGAGGCCGATCTGGAAATAGATGTCGTTCTCCATGCCGCGCAGGAACACGAAACCCAGCGCGCCGAGGAGCGCGAACGGCACTGCGAGCACGACGGCCATGGGCACCCCCCACCGCTCGTAGAGCGCCGACAGGATGAGATACACCATGATGAGCGCGAAGCCGAAGGCGAAGATCGAGGCGTTGCCGGTGCGCTGCTCCTGATAGGCCTGGCCGGTCCAGGCGATGCTGTAGCCGCCGGGTAGATGCTGCTTCGCCACCGCCTCCACTGCGCTGATCGCCTCTCCCGAACTGAATCCGGGCTTGGCGCCGCCCAGGACCTTGGCCGAGATATAGCCGTTGTAACGCTCGATCTGCTCGGGCCCGATGACATTGGTGACGGTGATCACGGCCTTGAGCGGAACCATTGTCCCGGTGGTGGTCGAGCGCACGTAGATCTTGCCCAGGTCCTCGGGCTTGGATCGATACGGGGCGTCGGCCTGGATGGTCACCCGATAGGTACGCCCGGACTTGTTGAAGTCGTTGACGTACAGCGACCCCATCTGCGCCTGCAGTCCGGCAAAGACGTCGCTCACCGGAACCCCCAGGGCGAGCGCCTTCTCCCGATCGACCTCGACCAGCAGTTGCGGCACGGTAGGACGGTAGAACGTGCGCGCCTCGGCGAGCGCCGGATGCTGCTGGAGGGCTGCGATGAAGTCGTTGGTCACCTGGGCGAGGCGCTGGGGATCGGCCTCGGTGCGGCCCTGCACGTAGACCTCGAAGCCACCGGTCGCGCCGAGGCCCTGGATCGCGGGGGGATTGAAGGCGAAGGCAATGCCGTCGGAAAGCGCGAAGCCCTTGCCGCTCACTTCCTTGGCGAGGTCGGGCGCCGTCTGCTTGCGATCCTCCCAGGCCTTCAACGGCATGAAGATGGTCGCGGCATTGGACTTGTTGCCGCCACCGATCAGGTCGAAGCCGTTGACGATGAAAAAGTTCTCGATGGCCTGGTTGTCCTTCATCATCGCCCGCAACTGCTCGGTGGTACGCCCGGTGCGCTCCAGGGTCGCGCCATCGGGCAGCGCCACGGCGGCGATGATGTATCCCTGGTCTTCCGCCGGCGCGAAGCTGCCGGGTATGCGCCAGAACAGCACCGCGACCAGCCCGAGCACGCCGGCGAAGAGCAGCAGCGCCAGCAGGCGATGGCCGAGCGCCAGATCAACGGTGCCGAGGAAGCGCCGCGTCGCCCAGGAGAAACCCCGGTTGAACGGCCTGAAAAGGCGGCCGAGAAGGCCTTCGTCGTGCGCGCCGGGCTTGAGCAGGATGGCGCACAGCGCCGGCGTGAGGGTCAGCGCCACCACTCCGGAAAGCACCACGGCGATCGCCACTGTCACCGCGAACTGGCGGTACAGCTGGCCGGCGATGCCGCCGAGAAATGCGACCGGTATGAACACCGCGCACAGGACCAGCACGATGCCGATGATCGCACCCTGCACCTCGCGCATCGCCTCCAAGGCGGCGTCGAACGGCGACATGTTCTCCTCGCGGATCAGCCGCTCGACGTTCTCCAGGACGATGATCGCGTCGTCCACCACGATGCCGATCGCCAGCACCATGGCGAACAAGGTGAGGGTGTTGATCGAGAAGCCGAACAGCCACAGCCCGGCGAAGGTTCCGATCAGCGACACGGGAACCGCGAGCATCGGGATCAGCGTGGCGCGCCAGGTCTGCAGGAACACGAACACCACCAGCAGCACGATCAGGGCGGCTTCGCCGATGGTGAGCAGCACCTCGCGGATCGAGGCCGACACGAACCGGGTGGTGTCGTACGGAATGAGGTAGTCGACGTCCTGCGGGAACCGGTCGCGCTTCAGCTCGACCATCCGGGCGCGCACCGCATCGGCGACGTCCAGCGCGTTGGCGCCGGATTGCAGGAAGACGGCGAGCGCGATGGCCGGCTGGCCGTTGACGCTGTTGGCGGCGTCGTAGCTCTGCGCGCCGAGCTCGATGCGGGCCACGTCCTTCAGCCGCAGAACCCCGCCCGGCCCGGTCGAGCGCAGGATGATCTCGCCGAATTGCTCGGCCTCGACGAGCCGGCCGCGGGCGGTGACGGTATAGACCAGCGACTGCCCCGGCGGGGCCGGGTCGGCGCCGATCTTGCCGGCCGCGAACTGGGCATTCTGGGCGTTGATCGCGGCCGTGATGTCCGAGGTCGTGACCCCCAGCTGCGCCATCCGGTCGGGATTGAGCCACACCCGCATGGAGTAATCGCGGGCACCGAAGATCGAGACGTCGGCCGCGCCTTCGATTCGCTTCAGGTCGTCGACGACGTTCTGGGTCGCGAAGTTCGACAGGAAGAGCGCGTCGTAGGTGCTGTTGGGGGAGTTGAGCGCCACCACCAGCAGGATGTTCTGCGAGCGCTTGGCGACCGTGATGCCGTTGCGCCGGACCTCGTCCGGCAGGCGCGGCGTGGCGAGCTGCACGCGGTTGTTGACGTTGAACGTCGCCTTGTCGATGTCGGTGCCGACCTCGAAAGTGGCGGTGATGTTGGTGACGCCGTTCGAGGCCGAGCTGGAGTTGAAATAAAGCAGATTCTCGACCCCGGAGAGCTGCTCCTCGATCGGCGCGGCCACCGTCTTGGCGAGCGTTTCGGCGGAGGCTCCCGGGTAGACCGCGGTAATGGTGACTGTCGGCGGTGCGATCTGGGGATACTGGGCGATCGGCAGGATCTTGGCCGCCGCGAGACCGGCGAGCACGATGATGATCGCCAGCACCGTCGCGAAGATGGGCCGCTCGATGAAGAACTTGGACATGAGTATCGTTTCCGGTGCATGGCACGCCGACCGGAGGCCGACGTGGCGCGTGGAGCGCGGAGGGCGTTCGCGGGACTACTTCTTGCCCGGTGCAGTCGCGCCGCCGGCACCCTTGCCGTCCGCCGGCGCGGCGCTGCCGCCCGGTGCAGCGGGGGCCTTGTCGGCGGGGCCGGTGCCCTTGCTGCCCGCTGCGTCCTTGGGTTGAGCACCCGGCGCGCCCGGCGAGGGCGATCCCGCGGGCGCCTGACCGACCGGGTGCGGCGCCACGGGTGCGCCGGGACGCAGCTTCATCAAGTTATCGACGATCACCTTGTCGCCGTTCTCGAGGCCCTTGGTGACGACCCAGTTGTCGCCGGACCAGCCGTCGGTTTCCACGGGCCGCGGCACCACCTTGTTGTCCGGGCCGACGACGAACGCAGCGTTGCCCCGATCGCTCTGCGATATCGCCGGCTTGGGTACGAGCACGCCTTCGCGGCTGCCGAGCGTGATCTGCACGCGCGCGAACTGCCCGGGAAGGATGATGAGCCGCGGATTCGGAAATTCGGCGCGCAGCGGTACGAGGCCCGTCTTGAGATCGACCGTCGACGCGGCGAAGTTGAGCTTGCCGGTACGGTCGTAAAGGCTGCCATCCGACAGCACCAGCCGCACCGTCGCGCTTTGCGGCGCCTTGCGCAACTGCAATGTCTCCGCCTCGGAGAGCGAGAAACGCGCCCAGATCGGATCGGTGACGCTGATGGTCGTGAGCAGGTCGGTGCCGGCTGCGACCAAGCTGCCTTCGGACCGTTGCGAGCGTCCCGTCACCCCGCTGATCGGCGCCGTCACGTTGGTATAGGAAAGGTTGAGCCGCGCCTCCTTCACCTTCGATTCGCTGGCGGCGAGCTGCGCCTGGTTCGTTTCCACTGCAGAGGTGGCGTCGTCGTACTCGCGGGCGCTGATCGCGCGCTCCTGCACCAGCGGCTTGAGACGGGCGGCTTCACGCTGAGCCTTCTCGATGAGGGCCTTTTGCTGGGCAAGAGCGGCCTCGGCCTGCGCAAGCGCGATATCGAACGGTGCGCGGTCGACGGTGTAGAGCACCGCCCCCGCCTGCACTCGATCGCCTTCCTTGAAGGCCTGCTTGACGAGGATGCCGCCAACGCGCGCCCGTACCTCGACCTCCTTGGAGCCCTCGGCCTGGCCCACCGCCTCGACCAGCACCGGGATGCGTTCCTTCTTCGCTTCGATCACGCTGACCGGGAGCGCCATCATGGCGCCGCCACCCGCGCCCGCGGGACCCTTGGCCTTGTCCGGAGGATCCGATTTTCCGCAACCGGCGATCAGCACGGCGCCGAGCGCGGCGGCGATCATTGCGCGCGCGACGCCGCGGCGTGGAACGTGCGGTGCCCGTCGATCGGGCGAGGTGGTCGTGGGCATGAGTCTGGTCGAGTGGAAGCAAAGCCCGCAATTATATACAATCAACCATGTACGTAACCTATCGGCCATAACCAAGCAGCCTGCCGGATCGCATTCCTGCCCGGGCGCCTCCACCATGCCCCGTCGAACCAAGGAAGAGTCCGCGCGTACCCGCAGTGCAATCATTGCCGCCGCGCGCGCAACCTTCCATCGCCATGGCGTGACCCGCACCACGATGGAGCAGATTGCCGACGCGGCGGGGGTCACCCGCGGCGCGGTGTACTTCCATTTCGCGAACAAGACCGCGGTGTTCTATGCAGTGCGCGACCAGGTCGCGCTGCCCCTGATGGATCGCCTGCATCTCGAGCTCCTGTCGCGCGAGACCGCGGATCCGCTGGCGCGCATCGAGCTCTTCGTCCGCGGGTTGATGAATGCGCTGGTGGCCTGCCCGGACGTGCGGAGCACGTTCGAGATCATGACCTTCAAGTGCGAATACGTAGACGAGTTCCAGGGCGAGCTGGTCGCGACGTGCGCCATGCATGCCGAGGTCGCCCGTGCGCTCGGCCGCGCGTATCGCGAGGCGGCGCGGGCCAAGCTCCTGCGCGTCGATCTCAGTCCCACTCTGGCTGCGACCAGCACGCTCGTGTTCATTTCCGGTTTGATCCGGCTCCGGTTGATGGACGACGTCGGCGGCCGGTTGCTGCGGGTGCGCATTCCTGCGCTCGTTGCCGCGCACATTGCCGGACACCGGGCGATGCCGCCGGCCACGACGCGGGCGGCGCAGGAGATCGTTCGACGCGGGTTGGCTTCCTCGCGGCGTCGCGCCGCCCGGCGTGACTGAGCACGCTACGCGCCGGCCGCCGCTGCGCGGGACCCAGGTCAGGGCGCCACGGGTCTCGATTGGCCGACGCACCGACGCACCGACGCACCGACGCACCGACGCACCGACGCACCGACGCACCGACGC
>JBDTWB010000187.1:0-7937 GCA_040006895.1 Casimicrobiaceae bacterium
TGTCAATCAATGGCTTGGGCGTTGCATTCGCTAGCGCAGCGCAGTGCGCTGAGCACCGGGGCGATTGCCGCGGCGGACGTCAACCCATGACCGCCACGGCGGCGCCCGCACCACCTGCAACGGACCGGGGGTAGCGGCCTCCCGGGTTGCCAACCAACTCGAGGAGCTAGGCGCACAGCCGCGCTCTCCGGGCGAGGGGTGCCGCAGGTCGCGTACCGGCGTTCCCGTACAATCCGTTCGCACGCCCACGACCCCATGCGCTCGACCCGCCTCGCCCGCATTCTTTTCGTCGCGCTGCGCTACGGCCTCGACGAATTCCTGCTGGGCCATGAGCGCTTTCGCGCGATCCGTCCGATGGTCCGGTTTCTCCGGCTCGGCCGCGACTTCACGACCCCCCGCGCCGTACGGCTGCGCCTCGCGCTCGAGGCGCTCGGGCCCATCTTCGTCAAGTTCGGGCAGCTGCTCTCGACGCGGCGTGATCTCATGCCGCCGGACATCGCCGACGAGCTCGCCCGCCTGCAGGACCGGGTTCCGCCGTTTCCGTCGGAGCAGGTGCTGACCATCCTCGAACGCAATTACGGACGTCCCGTCGATGCGGTGTTTCACGCGTTCGATCGCGTGCCGGTCGCGAGCGCATCGGTCGCGCAGGTGCACTTCGCCGAACTGCCGAACGGCACGCCGGTCGCGGTTAAGGTGCTCCGGCCGGGCATCGACGCGATCATCGACAAGGACCTCTCGCTCCTCGATTCCGGGGCGATGCTGGTCGAGAAGCTCTGGTCCGACGGCCGCCGGCTGCGGCCCCGCGAGGTCGTAGCCGAGTTCGCGCGCTCGCTGCACGACGAGCTCGATCTCACGCGCGAGGCCGCGAACTGCTCGCAGCTGCGCTACAACTTCCGCAACTCGCCGCTGATCAGGATCCCCGACGTCTACTGGGACTTCTGCACGCCGCAAGTCATGGTGATGGAGCGGATGGCCGGCATCCCCATCGCCCAGGTCGAGCGGCTCCGTGAATCCGGCGTCGACATCAAGCGGCTGGCACGAGCCGGCGTGGAGCTCTTCTTCACGCAGGTGTTTCGCGACGGCTTCTTCCATGCCGACATGCATCCGGGCAACATCTTCGTCGCGGTGGATCCCGAGCACTTCGGCAAGTACGTCGCCCTCGATTTCGGCATCGTCGGCACGCTCTCGCCACGTGACCAGAGCTACCTCGCCCAGAACTTCCTGGCGTTCTTCCGCCGTGACTACCACCGCGTCGCAGCCGCCCACCTCGAATCGGGCTGGGTCCCGCCGGACACCCGTATCGACGAGCTGGAAGCGGAGATCCGTGCCGTGTGCGAGCCGATCTTCGACCAGCCGCTCAAGTACATCTCCCTCGGCAAGCTCCTGATGCAGCTCTTCCGGGCGTCACGCCGCTTCAACGTCGAGATCCAGCCGCAGCTCGTGCTTCTGCAGAAGACGCTGCTCAACATCGAAGGCCTCGGTCGGTACCTCGACCCGGAGCTCGACCTGTGGATTACGGCCAAGCCGTTCCTCGAGCGCTGGATGCGTGATCAGATCGGCTGGCGGGGACTCAAGCGCCGGTTGCTGGCGGAGGCGCCGTACATCGTCAACCACCTGCCGGAGTTGCCGCGTCTGGTGCACCAGCGGCTGCTGATGCTGCCGGGCGACATGGATGCACGCTATCGCGAGCTCGCACGAGCCGAGCGGCAGCGCAACCGACTGCTGACGATAATCGTGGTGCTGCTGGGAACGGGCGTGGCGCTGTTCGCGCTGTACCTGTTCTAGGGCAGGTTCAGGCGGCGGAGCGCGACGACAGCGTCCGCGCCGTGCGAGCCAATGCCGCATCCTGCCGCCGCGCGCCCATGCCGGCCAGCGGCGCACGCCGCAGGAAATGGTTGTGCTCGCCGAGGATGAAATGCACGAGGTCCTCGAGCGCCGGTTCGGACAGTCCGTCGCCGGCGAAATCGAGCATCACCGACTCGAAGCGGTCGATGTTGCGCAACGTGACGTCGAAGCGCTGGCGACGGTAGTCCGGCTCGATGCGTACCGACGCGCTGATCTCGGGGGTGACCGTGAACGTGCCGCTGCGGACGGTGCGGTATTCGTCGAGCTCCGTCTCGTAGCGGTACTGGAGGTGTGCACTGCGCAGCCGCTCCTCGATGCCTCCGGCGCTCCCCGGCTGGACCTTTACCGTGACCGGACCGTCGCCGACGAGACGATAGAAAAGCTCGAGATGCTCGAGCAAATCCATGCCCGCAACGGGCCGGCGGCGGTACGACACGAACCCGCGCTCGTATCGCGGCGCCGTGATGGTCAGCACCCCGAGTAGGGTGAAGGCATGCTGCACCCGGGGCCGAATCACCTCGAGGTGGCGCAGGGCCTCCTCCAGCCAACGGAACCCGGCCCAGAGCTGGCCGTCCATCGCGCGCAGCACGTCCTCCATCGGCCGCTGCGGCTCACCTTCGGTCTCGCGCACCGACTCCGACTGCTTGCGCAGCTGGTCGAGGAAACGGCCGGGCTTGGGTGGGATGGGCATGGCTGCACTCTACTATGTCGCGGCTCGCAAGGCACGCGGAGCTGACGCTGCAAGGTGCTGTTTTGTCACATCCGCAACTCCCGCGCAACCGTTGCGCCCCCTTGCCAATGGCCTAGGCCGGGCATTCGCGTCCTGACAACCGGCCGCCGCCCCAATGGCGGGCTGCAACCGGCCGGCCCCCGGTATCCACCTGGCCGCGGACGCCTTACCCGACTTCGCGAACTGCTGGGCCGCACGAGGGAATGACACTTAAGCCTTAACGTCGCCGCCGCGCAATACTTGATGGCGTTCCCACCCGCCGATCCGCGGTGACGCCGACGTCCCGGCGGGGTGCGCCGCGCGGGAGCGCTCGGACCGCCGACTTGGGTACCCGGGTCTCGTGCGATCATCGCGGCCATGAGCCCACCCATTCGCGTCGAGCTCATCGGCCCCCGGCATCGCGACGACTTCGTACGCTTCTTCGACCACGAGCGGGGTCCGGCTTTCGCCGACAACCCGGGCTGGGCGAAGTGCTACTGCCACTACTATCACGTCCCGAAGACGCTCGACTGGGACGCCTTCGACGGCCCCGCGAACCGTATCGCCATGACGGCGCGCATCGACGTCGGCGAGATGGAGGGATTTCTCGCCTACGCGGCCGATGAGGTAAGCCCGAGCCTCAGCCGGGTGGTCGGCTGGCTCAACGCCCAGCCCTTGCACAAGCTGCCGCATTGCTGGGGCCGGCTCGGCATCCCGCCACCGGCTGTCGACGCGCCCGCGGCATCCACCGCCGCGATCGTCTGTTTCGTGATCGCGCCCCCCTGGCGCCGGCGCGGGGTGGCCCGCGCCCTGCTGCGGGGCGCGCTCGACGCGTTTGCGGCTCGCGGCATCCGGCGGGTGCTGGCGTTTCCGTTCACCGCGGGCAGCGACGCCTCACCGGATGCGCATTATCACGGTCCCCATGCCCTGTTTTTGGAGACCGGCTTCACGGCCACCGGCACGGGGCCGAACATGATCGTGATGACCCGCGCCCTGGAGCCACCGGCGTCAGTGGCGCCTCCGGCGACATGACCAGCGTCCGTCCGACGGTGTTGCCGCATGCCCTCGCGGTCATCTACAGCCTCGCCATCGCCTATGCCAGCCTGCAACCGTTCGGCCCGTGGATGGCCCCCCCGCGCGGCACGGCATTCTTCGTCCTCGCGCCCTCACTGCCCCGGTTCACCCGCTTCGACATCCTCGCCAACGTCCTCGCCTACGTGCCGTTGGGCTTCTTCCTCTCGCTGGTGCGGCGGGACCAGTTGCCCTGGGGACGGTTCGCGGGTGCACTCGCCGGCGGAGCGCTGCTCTCGTTCCTCCTGGAGAGCCTGCAGATGCTGCTGCCTTCGCGCGACGCGAGCATCATGGACGTGTTGAGCAACACCGTCGGTGCAGCCTTCGGGGGCGCATTCGGCGTCATGTTCGCCAACGCGCCGCGGGCCCGCGGCGCCGTGCGAAGGGCACGCCATCGCTGGCTGCTCGACGGCACGTTCGGCGACATCGGCCTCACCCTGCTGGTGGTCTGGCTGGTGGTCCAGGTGAACCCGGCCATACCCCTGTTCGCCACCATGTTCGATCCTGCCGGCGCCTTGCCGCAGGTTGCCGCTCACCCGCCGAACGCCGATCCGGACGTCGCGGCCCTTCTCATCGAGGCCGCGCACAGCGCCTTCCAGATCCTCGGCGTGGGCCTGTTCCTGGCCTTGCTGCTGCGCGACCGGCGCGTAGTGGGCGTGGCCGTCCTCGCGTTGCTCGCGGCCGCCATCGTGGTGAAGACGTTCGCCGCAGCCCTGCTGCTCACGCCGGTGGCGCTGCAGCAATGGCTGCGGCCCGGCGTGATGGCCGGAGTGGCCATGGGCACGCTGCTGCTCATGATCGCCGTGTGGCTGCCTCGACCGGTGCAGGTGGCCGTCGCGACCGTCGCGCTGCTGTCGTCGCTGTTGGCGACGCTGCTCACCCCCGAGCTCCTGTGGAGTCGCGCCCCGGTGGCCATGTTCAACTGGTCGTATGGCCAGCTCCTCAATTTCAACGGCCTCACCCACGCGGTGCTGCTGCTCTGGCCGCTGGTCGCCTGCGGCTTCCTGTTCGTCCTCGCCGGACGCCCGCGCTGGGGTGCGCCGGGATGATCCGGCACGTTCGCTATAATTGCGGGTTCCCTGCATCCCGATCCGCGTAAGCGCCCAACCGCCGCGCGGTGCGGGCCATGGCTCCTGGAGGGCGCTCGCCGCAGCGCGAGGGGGCAACGCGCTGTCCGCGCGACGGGCTTGCCTTGGGAAGGTCGAACGATGAGTTACTACCAGCACCACGTATTCTTCTGTTGCAACCAGCGCGAGGCGCCGGAAGCGTGCTGCGCCAGCCGTGGTGCGGATGAGATGCACCAGTACGCGAAGCAGCGGATCAAGGCGCTCGGACTGTCCGGTGCCGGCAAGGTCCGGATGAATCGCGCCGGCTGTCTCGACCGCTGCGAGGAGGGTCCCGTGCTGGTCGTGTATCCCGAGGAAGTCTGGTACACCTACATCGATCGTGCCGACATCGACGAGATCATCGACCGGCACGTTGTGGGTGGCGAGATCGTCGAGAGGTTGCGCATTTGACCCCCCGCAATACCGAGCGGCTGACCATAGGCGGTCCCGCCGGCGACCTCGAGATTGCCATCGCCGTGCCACCCGACGCGCCGGTCGGCATCGCCATGGTCGCCCATCCGAACCCCGAGCAAGGGGGCACCATGGACAACAAGGTGGCGCAGACCCTCGCCAAGACCTTCTTTGTGCTGGGCTACGCCACCGTGCGGCTCAACTTCCGCGGCGTGGGGCTTTCCGGGGGCACGTTCGATCAAGGCCTCGGCGAGACCGACGACATGCTCGCCGCCCTCGCGTACGCGCAATCGCGCTTCGGTTCGGTGCCCATTGCGCTCGCTGGATTCTCGTTCGGCGCGTACGTGCAGACCCGCGTTGCCAAGCAGGTCCAGATCGAGGGTCTGGTGCTGGTCGGGCCGGCGGTCAAGCGCTTCGCCGTCGAGACCGTCGCCCCAGGGACGATCGTCGTGCATGGCGAAGCGGACGACGTGGTGCCGCTGACCCACGTGCTCGACTGGGCACGCCCCCAGGAGCTGCCCGTGGTCGTATTTCCAGGCTGCGGCCATTTCTTCCACGGCCGGCTGCCGCAACTCCAGCGCGTGGTCACCGGCATGTGGCACGCCCGGCCGACCGCCGCCGCCGCGTCCGCGGTCTGAATCGGCGCGGCGCGTGACCCGCAGCCCTCCCGTGCCGGCCGACGTATCCGGTCTCGTTGCGGTCCCACCCGGCCCGTCCCGGCCCGCGCCGACGGCCGAGGTCGTGCTACGGGTGCAGGGGCTTACCAAGTCGTACGGCGACACCGAAGTCGTGCGTGGCCTCGACTTCTCGATTCGCCGCGGCGAATGCTTCGGCCTGCTCGGCCCGAACGGCGCTGGCAAGACCACGACGTTACGCTGTTGCCTTGGGCTCATCGACCCCGACGGTGGCGAGATCGAGCTCGTCGGCGAGCGGGTGCCGAAGGACGCGCGACGCGCCCGCACGCGGGTCGGCATCGTGCCCCAGATGGACAATCTCGACCCGGACTTTACGGTCACCGAGAATCTCGAGATCTACGGCCGTTATTTCGGCATTGCCCGCGCCACCGTGCAGGCCCGAATCCCGAAGCTGCTCGAGTTCGCCGGTCTCGCGAGCAAGGGCACGGTGGGCATCCGCACCCTGTCGGGCGGCATGAAGCGGCGGCTGACCCTGGCCCGGGCGCTGATCAACGATCCCGAATTGCTGATTCTCGACGAGCCCACCACGGGCCTCGATCCGCAGGCACGGCATCTCATCTGGAACGGCCTGCGCCAGCTCCTCACCCAGGGCAAGACGATCCTGCTGACGACGCACTTCATGGACGAGGCCGAGCGACTCGCGAACCGGCTCGCCGTCATCGATCACGGCCGGATGATCGCCTCGGACACGCCACGCGCTCTGCTGCGTGCCCACGTCGAGCCCGAGGTCATCGAGATCTACGGCGACGATGCCAGGATATGGGCGGAGACCGTGGGCCGCGGCCTCGCCAAGCGGACGGAAGTCGCGGGCGAGACCGCCTTCTGCTACGCCGACGATCCCAAGCCCCTCATCGATGCCCTGGCGGCCGTGCCCGGCGTGCGTTACCTGCACCGCCCGGCAAACCTCGAGGACCTGTTCATCAAGCTCACCGGGCGCGAGCTGCGCGACTGACGTCGCGGCCCCGCGCAGCCGCCCGGGCCTATCGCGAATTCCCCGGCCCCCCGCAACCGCAGCCCACCATCGAGAGAACGCCATGACGAGTGCTGCAATGCTGCGGTTTCCCGAGCTTTCCCTGCGCTGGACGCCGGTGTGGCGGCGCAACCTGCTCGTCTGGCGCAAGCTCGCGATTGCCAGTGTGCTCGGCAACATCGCCGATCCGCTGTTCTACATGCTGGCGCTCGGCTTCGGCATCGGTGCAATCGTCGGCGACGTCGGCGGCATGCCGTACATCGCCTTCATCGGCACCGGGATGGTCTGCCAAAGCGCGATGTTCACCGCCAGTTTCGAAGGCATGTATTCGGCGTTCTCGCGAATGTTCGTGCAGCGCACCTGGGATGCCATCATCAATGCCCCGATCTCGCTGGACGACGTCGTGTTCGCCGAATGGATCTGGGCCGCCAGCAAGGCGGTGATCAGCACCACGGCGATCCTCGGCGTGCTGATACTGCTGGGCTACGGACACACCTGGTATGCGCTGTGGATCATCCCGCTCGGGCTGCTCATCGGCCTCACCTTCGGTGCGTTCGGGCTCATCATGACGGCGCTGGCACCGAGCTACGAGTTCTTCACCTATTTCTTCACCCTGGTGTTGACGCCGATGCTCCTGCTGTCCGGGGTGTACTTTCCGGCCGACCAGCTGCCCGGGCCACTGGCCATGGTGTCCCAGTTCCTGCCCCTCAAACATGCGATCGACCTCGCCCGGCCGCTCCTCGCCGGAGTCATTCCGTCCAATGTGCCGTTGCATCTCGCGGTGCTCGCGACATACGCCGTGGGTGGATTCCTGGTCGCCCTGGTGCTGACGCGGCGGCGCCTGCTGAAATGATCGCAATTGTCCGGAACGGCCGCGGTGCGAACGCGGTGATTGGAGGTGCGGGCCTTCCGGCATCCCCCGTTCTACCGCCCGCCATGGCCGCACCTTGGTGGGCGCGCCGCGAATGCCGGGGCGCCGACCGCGCGGCGCGCGTCCGTACGCCGGCGCGCACGTCGGTGGTCCGGTCGGAGCCGTCGGTGGTCCGGTCGGAGTCGTCGGTGGTCCGGTCGGAGTCGTCGGTGGTCCGGTCGGAGCCGTCGGTGGTCCGGTCGGAGTCGTCATGACCGAG
>JBDTWB010000188.1:0-7889 GCA_040006895.1 Casimicrobiaceae bacterium
TGGCGCTGCTGATGGCGCCGCTGATGGCGCCGCTGATGGCGCTGCCGACGGCGTTGCGGTGCTTGGCGGTGTATCGGCGCCAGCAGGCCGATTGCGGTTGCCGCCTCGTGCGCGGGCATCTTCGGCGGGTGCCGGAGGTGTGGCTTCAGCCGGACGCGTGCGATCATTCGCACCCGGTCGCGTCTGGGGTGCTACGGACCCGCCATTCGCCTCTCCAGGCTGCCCGGGGGAAGCTCCGGGCCTTCCTCCCCGGTTACGGTCCGGAGCGCTCTGACCTTCCGCCGGCCGACGATCGCGACCGTCCGCAGGCGGGGATGCATTGGCACCGGCCGCCGCGGGCGGGGGCGCCGACACATTGCCCGATTCCGGAGCGGCGTTAGGCCGGCGACCCGCTTCGGCACCGTCGCGACCGGCCGCGGCTCCAACTCCACGACGACCGCCTTCCGTAGCCGGTCCTGTCGCGGTGGGCGGCGCGACGGGCGGGGTCGAACCGGGTCCGCGTTGGCCAGGCTTCGCGACTTCGCCATCCCGACCCTCCGCCTGACCATCCTTGCCGCCCCGGTGCTCTGCCGAAGCGCCTGGCGATGCGGGCTGGCCCGGGCTCACCACCCGTACGCGGTCGCGGGGTCGCAACGCTTGGGTGCGTCCAGGATTCGCCTCGCCCGCATTGGCCGCCGGAACGCCAACCCCTTGGGACGGCATTCCCGCGGCGTTGCGGTCCGAAGCGGCAAACGCGGGTGGCGCCGCCGGGGGCGCCGAGCGTGCGACCGCCTGCCGCCGCTGCACCGGCTCAGGTGGCTTCACCGCCGAAGGTGCCGACGCACCGACGACACTTGCGCGATCGGGAGCGACCGGCGGTGCCACGATTACCGGCGCCGCCTGCGCCACTCGCGAGACGTCGCGCGCGGGCAGGGCCGACCGCGCCACCGGCCTCGATTCGATGAAGGCATTGACCGCCACCGCGGTCACCGCAGCAGGCGCTTCCCGGTACCGATAGTTGACCTCGCGCACGGCGGTCGGGTTGTTGTACACGTTCACCACGGTCGTGTTCTCGACGCGGGTGTTGGTGACGTTGACCTGGGTGAAGTAATTGCGGCTAACCTGATATGGCGGTCGATACACCTCGCCGGGTGCAAGCGGGAACCAGCCGATGCCACGAGCCGGGGCGCTGGCCACGCTCAGGTTGAAGTTCTCGCCGCCCACGAACGCCACGAGCGCAGGGGCGTAGACCGGACGTGTGTTGACCGGACCGGGCACCCAGCCCCAGCGCTCCTGCACGCGCGCCCAGCGCCCGTAGTGAAAGGGGGCGAAGCCCCAAGGCGCATCATCGACCCACGTCCATCCCCAGGGCTCGACAAACGACCAGTGGCCTGTCCGATAGGGTGCCCAGTCGGCAGGGACAGTGCGCGGGAACCACACGTTGCCGTATTCGGCGACGCTCGACCACGTGCCGTACTCGTCGAGATCGGCATAGCCGATCATCGAGCGCGACACGTAGCGCCCGCTGCCCGCACGGTCGTAACGTGCGTCGCGGACGGCGACCCAGCGGTCGAACTCGTCCTGCGGCCCCAAGCGGGCGTAATCGTTCTCCAGTGCCGTTCCATAGAAGCGGAACCATTGTCCCCGGTCGATCAGGTAGGAACGTCCTTCGCCGTAGGCTTCGCCGCGTCCATCGCGAATCGACACGACCGTGCTCTCACCACGATTGTCCACGTCGACGTGGTAGAGGCCGGGCGCGGTGATGACGAACGCAAGATTCGGCGTGTCGATCTCGAACGTCTCGCCCTTGCCCAGGGCGCGCACCCGCACGTTCATCCGGCCTTCGAGGAGCTCCAGCTGGGTGATGTTCTCGTCGATGTTGAGCACCGTGACGCTGGTGCGTGGCGCTGCGTACACGACCGCGGTGCCGAGGTCGAGCTCCGCCCGCGCGCCTGCGTCCGCCCACAACCGGTCGCCGATGAAGAGTGGCCGATTGCGGCGCGCCTCGACCCAGCGGTCAGGCTCTGCTGCCGGCGAAAAGCTCACGCTTCCCGTCGTGTAGCTCAGCCGCATGACGCGGGCCGGCGGATCGGCAAACGCCGGGAGCGAGAGCACGGCGACGAGAAAACCGGTCAGGAGCGCGAGGATCCTGGCGGCGACGGATGTTTGCATGCGACCTCCTTGCAACGGAGGGGGTTTGCCGAAGCGGCCCCGACCGATAGGAAATGACTTTAGGGATGGACCGAAGGCCGGACGTCGCGCGATCGCGACAGGAGCCCTCGACGTCGAAAGCCACCGCCATCAGTCTTGTGTTGTCACAGCAGCAAACGCCATGCCGTGCCGTCTCGTTGACAGCCCCCCCTCAGCTTGGCCGGCGAGGCGACCTGCTCGTGTAAATTTTTCGCATCGGGCGTGCATCGTCGGGGTGACACCCACCCATGCAGCGGCAGCCGTTTAGAGAAGGCTTTGGAGCGTCGTCGGGTGGAGACAGCGCGCCAGCCACTGCGCGGTGAGCTTCTCCTGGACGCGGTTCTGGCGCAGTCGACCGTCGAGCGCGCCGAAGTCCACCGCGTCGAGCGGCTGGTCCTGGTTGAAGCACGAGAACACGTAGCGCACCTCGCCGCTCACCGGGTCGCGCTGCGGCTGCAGGCACTGCGCACAGATCTCCTTCATCATGCATTGCATGGGCGAGTTGATCGAACCGAGGGCACGGTGTGCGGGCTTGAGATACGGCGCGAGCACGCCGTGACGCGCCGCCGCCACCGCCGCCATCATGCGATCGGAGCCGATCGCCAGGATACGATCACCGGCGTCGAGCTTGACCTCCGGCGCGCCGAGCTCGCCACGCCCATAGGCATGCATCGCCGCGACGATGTTGCCGACGTACGCGCGATCCTGCGCTCGCTCCGGGACAAAGCCCGGAGCCTCGTCGCAGCACCATACGACGACGTCCGCCGCCGCCTCGATCTCGGCCGTCTTGTAGCGGTCGATCATCTTCTTGTAGCCCGCGAAATAAAGCACGCGCGAACCCACCCGGCGAAGCGCCTGGCCGATCGAGAACAGCACGGCGTTGCCCAGCCCGCCCCCGACGAGCACGACCGTCTCGCCGGGCTCGATCTCGGTGGGGGCACCTGTGGGCCCCATCAGCACCACCGGCTCGCCCGGTCGAAGTGCGGCGCACAGGCTGGACGAGCCGCCCATCTCCAGGACGATGGTCGAGACCACACCAGCGTCGCGGTCGACCCAGGCACCGGTCAGTGCCAGGCCCTCCATCGCGAGACGCGTGCCATCGACCTCGGGCGCGAGACTCTCGAAATTCTGCAGGCGATAGAACTGGCCGGGCTGGAAGCGCCGCGCGGCGGCCGGTGCCCGGACCACCACCTCGACGATCGTGGGGGTGAGGCGCTCGACCCGTAGCACGGTGGCGCGCAGCATGTCGTTCAAGGTGTGGAGAAACGCCGGATCGCTGGCCTGCGAGGCGGGTCGCACTGCCGCGAGCAGGCGGGACACGATCGGGTAACCCTGCTTCGCGCTCGCCATCGCCTTGACCACGTTGCCGTGGTACGAGGGATGAAGGTCGCCGAAGAACGTAATGGCGCGACCATCGTGGTGCAACGCCGTGAGCACCGCGGGCACCGCCGGCTTCGCGAGGCCGCGGATGGGCTGCACCGGGTGACCGGCCTCGTCGAGCAGCCGGAAGTACTTCCCGTCGACGGCGAAGTGAACCGGGTCCTCACGTGCCAGCACGGTATTGGGCTGCGTGCCCGCGGCAATCAGGATCGTGCGCGCCGGCAGAAGCGTGCGCCGCGCTTCGTCCCAGCGTCCATCCGCGTCGAGACGCTGCACCGACACGGCGAGCGCGGCCGCGTTGCCCGCGGCGTCGGTCTCGATGGCCATGGGCACCAAGCCCTCCGCGAAGCGGATGCCCTCCTCCAGTGCCTTTTCCACCTCTTCGTGATTGAGGGTGTACGCGGGACTGTCGACCAGTCGGCGCCGATAGGCGATGGTGGCGCCGCCCCATGCCTGCAGCAACTCAGCGATGCGCGCCACGCGGCCGGCGGCAGCCGCGGCGGCGCGCTCGACCCGCAGCGCGCGACCGTGGTCGATGAATTCGTCGGCGACGGCACGCTCGGCGGCAGTCCATCCCGCTTCGACCGCCGCCTGGCCGCGCTCGGACACCAGCGCCTCGTAGCGCCCCAGAAATTTCTCGACCTGCACCGGGTAGTACGCCAACGCTTCGGTGGCCGTATCGATAGCGGTGAGCCCGCCGCCGATCACCACGACCGGCAGGCGCACCTGCACGTTCGCGATCGAGTCGCGCTTGGCGGCGCCGGTAAGCTGCAGGGCCATCAGGAAATCCGATGCGGTCCGCACTCCCGGCACGAGCCCATTCGGCAAGGCGAGCACGGTGGGCCGGCCGGCGCCCGCAGCGAGGGCGACGTGGTCGAAGCCCATCTCCAGCGCGTCGTCCAGGGTCAGCGTGCCTCCGAAGCGGACACCGCCGAAGAGCGCGAACGCCTCGCGCCGTTCGAGGAGCAGGCGCAGGACCTTGAGGAAGTTCTTGTCCCATCGGACCGTGATGCCGTACTCGGCAACGCCGCCGAAGCCCGCCATGACGCGCTCGTCGAGGGGCTCGCGCAATGTGCCGATGTCCCGGACCGGGGCGAACGCCGTGCGCATGCCGAGCGGCGTGACGCCGGAGAGCGACGGATCGAGAGGCTCGATCTTGAGCCCATCGACGCCCACCACCACATGACCGTCGTTCAGGAGGTGATGCGCGAGGGTCACTCCGGCCGGCCCCATGCCGACCACCAGAACCCGCCGCCCGCTTGCCTGCCGCGGAATGGGGCGGCGAAGGTGCAACGGATTCCAGCGCGTGAGCAGGCTGTAGATCTCGAACCCCCACGGCAACTCGAGGACGTCCTTGAGAATCCTCGTCTCGGCCTGGGGAATGTCGACCGGCTCCTGCTTCTGGTAGATGCACGATTTCATGCAGTCGTTGCAGATTCGATGACCCGTGCCTGCGGCCATGGGGTTATCGATGCAGATCATGGCGAGCGCCGCCAGCGCCCAGCCCTGCGCCCGCAGCTTGTGGAACTCGGAGATGCGCTCCTCGAGCGGACACCCGGCGAGCGTCACCCCGAACGGGCTCTTCCTGAATCGATCCCCCGCGTGGTCCTGATCCGCCGTCTTCTTTTCGGGCAATCCGCGGGCACAGGAGTCCTTGCCCTGCTCGTGGCACCAGATGCAATAGTGGGCCTGGTCGAGCCCTCCGACGAAGTCCGTGCCAGGATCGGTGAGCGCAAAGCCGTTGCGCGGGCGCAGCTTCGCCCCGGCCAGCTGCCAGGCGTCGACGTCGGCGACCCGGACCGACTCGACGGGAACGAGACGCAGGGCGTCGAGCTTCCTGGGAGCGCGGAAGAGCACGCCGCGATGCGTGGCGCGCCTGCCGGCGGGCGTATGGGCCGCCCAGGCTGCGTAGCGCATGGCTACGTCGAGCGCTTCGGCATGGGCCTCGCCATCCTCGAGCCAGCGGGTCACCGCCGTGGCGAAGTCGAGCTCGGTGAAGCCGGATTGCACGAGCGCGTCGAGCTTCGCCGCCAGCACCGGCCCGTCGAGCGTCTCGGCGATCTCGGCGCGATAGGTGTTCATCGCCTTGCGCTGCACGAACTGGCGCTTCACCACAAACAGCGGGGCAAGCGCATGGTGTGCGGCCTCGAGCGCGCGAACCTCGGCGGCAATGCCGAAGAGCTCGCCCAGGAAGTCCTCGAGATGCGGTCCGATGGCGATCAGCAGGTCCGCCTCGTCGCGCGCGGCCAACGCCTCGGGCGCGCGCCGCGCGTCATCGAGTCGTGCCGCGAGCGCGTGGTCGACGCCGCGCAAATGGTCGACGAAGAGACCGTCGACGCGCGCGGCGCCCTCGGTCGTGTAAAGCGCTGCGAATGGCAGATCGAAGGCCAGGGATAATGCTGGCGTGGAATCGAGGGGCATGACCATGGAGGCAGCCTGCGGTTCGACAGACTGAGTTGGGGAAAGGCGTTCGCGGAACGGACAAGCCCGTTGATTCTACCGGTGGCACGCGAACCGACTCAGGCGGATTGATTCTATGGTCATGCCGTCCTGGCTGGTCGCGCAGCCCATCGCGGCAGGACGTCAACGCCGCGCGTCGCCACGCGTTTAGGCCTACTCGGTTGCCGGGCGCGGCATCGAGGCGAGGGAGACGACATGAAGTGCAACATGCAAGGCACGTGGGCGGCGTTATGTATCGGGCTCTTCCTCGCGATGCTGTCGACGACGGCCGGCGCCCAGTCGAACCAGCCGATCAAGCTCGGCGAGCTCAACAGCTACAAGCAATTCCCGGCTTTCCTGGAGCCGTACCGGAAGGGCATGGACTTGGCGGTCGAGGAGATCAACGCCGCCGGGGGGGTGCTCGGGCGCCCGCTGGAGATCGTTTCCCGCGACGACAACGGCAGTCCGGGCGACGCGGTGCGGGTCGCGGAGGAGCTCCTGACGCGGGAGCGCGTCGCCATGCTGATGGGCACCTTCGCCTCCAACGTCGGTCTCGCCGTCGCCGATCTCGCGAGGCAGCGCAAGACGGTGTTCCTCGCAGCCGAACCGCTCACCGACAAGATCGTCTGGCAGGATGGCAACCGCTACACCTTCCGCCTCCGCGCCTCGACCTACATGCAGACGGCGATGCTCGTACCCGAAGCGGCGCGTCTCAACAAGCGCCGCTGGGCCATCGTCTATCCGAACTATGAATACGGGCAGGCCGCCACCGCCACGTTCAAGCAGCAGCTCGCGGCACTCCAGCCTGGCGTCGAGTTCGTCGAACAGGCCGTGACCCTCGGCAAGATCGAGGCCGGGCCGGTGGTGCAGGCCCTGGTCGACGCCAGGCCGGATGCCGTGTTCTCGTCGCTGTTCGGGCCCGATCTCGCCCGTTTCGTGCGCGAAGGACAACTCCGCGGCCTGTTCAAGGATCGGCCGGTCCTCAACCTTCTGGGCGGCGAGCCCGAGTATCTCGACCCGCTCAAGGACGAGGCGCCGGTCGGCTGGTGGGTCACGGGATACCCGTGGTACGGTATCGACACGCCCGAGCATACCCGCTTTCGCAAGGCGTACGAAGCCCGCTATAACGACTACCCACGCCTGGGCTCCGTGGTCGGCTACAGCGCGGTGAAGGCCGCGGCCGCGGCGCTTGCCAAGGCCGGCAGCACCGACACCGAGAAACTCGTCGACGCGTTCAGCGGACTCACCTTCGACACACCGTTCGGCAAGATCATGTTCCGCGCGATCGATCACCAGTCGACGATGGGCGCCTTTGTCGGCCGGACAGCAGTGCGCGACGGCAAGGGCATGATGGTCGACTGGCGCTATGCCGACGGCAAGGACTACCTGCCGAGCGACGAGGTCGTGAACCGGTTGCGCCCGACCCGCTGACGTCGCGCGGCATGAACGGCGGCCCCTGACCGCGTTCCCGAGCCGCCGCGCGGCCGGCCGGTCACGCAGCCGGCGCCGGGCCGCAGGCTAGAATCGCGACCTTCCGATCCAACGGGCGCGCACGCCGCAGGCGCCGCGTCCATCCATCGTGTCCAGCTTCTCGCCCGGCGCACTCTTCGCCCAGCTCGTCACCGGCCTCGCGCAAGCGTCCTCGCTCTTCATCGTTGCGGCCGGCCTGACCCTCATCTTCGGGGTCACCCGCGTGGTCAATTTTGCGCATGGGTCGCTGTATATGCTCGGGGCCTATGTGGCGTATTCCGCCGTCGAGATGTCGGCTGGCACCGCGCTGGGATTCTGGGGTGGCGTCGCCATGGCCACGGTACTCGTCGGTTTGCTCGGCGGTCTGCTCGAGCGCGGCCTGCTGAAGCCGATCTACAGCGCGCCGGAACTTCTGCAACTCATCGCGACCT
>JBDTWB010000189.1:0-7850 GCA_040006895.1 Casimicrobiaceae bacterium
CCAGCAGCGCGGCGAGCGCCCAGTGGAACAAGCGCACGGGCGAGTCCCATACCCGGACGGGGACGGTCGCCGCGTCGCATGCAGTCGGATGGATTCGTGGATCGTCGGCTGGCACGGGATCGGGCTCCTGGAGAGGTGGGAGACGCTTGGAATCGCTAGCGCTGGACGAGTTCAGCGACAAAAGTGCGCACGCCGGCGAGCAGCATTTCCACCGCCAGCGCCGTCAGCACCAAGCCGGTGAGGCGCTGCAGCGCCAGCACCAGCCGCGCGCCGAGCAGGCGCTGCAAGCCGTTGGCCGTCGCCAGAACCACGGTGGTCACGATCATGGCGAGCGACAGCGCCAGAGCCCAGACCCCGATATGCTCGGGCTCGCGGGACGCGAGCAGCATCACCGTGGCCAGGGCGGAAGGTCCCGCGATCGCCGGGACGGCCAGCGGCACCAGAAACGGCTCTCCTTCCGACCCATCCCCGAACACCTCGTCGGCGGCTCGAAAGATCATCCGCAGGGCGATCAGGAACAAGACGATGCCCCCGGCGATCGAAAGGGAGGTCTCCGACAAATGCAGCAGGGCCAGGAAGCCCTTTCCACCCACCATGAATGCCGCCAGGATCGCGAAGGCGAACAGGCACTCCCGCAGCACCACCCGCGTCCGGCGCCCCGCAGGCACCTCGCGCAACATCGCCACGACCAGTGGCACGTTGCCGAACGGATCGATCACGAGCAGCAGCAGGATGGTGGCGGAAAAGAGGTCGGCATCCATGGCGGCAGGCAACGTTTGCAACGGGGCGGGCGGAGTATATCGTCCGCATCGGCGCTGGCGCGACCTTGCTTCGCGACGCACCCGCCACGCATCGGCCACCCTGGCTGCGCCGTGCCCTGTACCTTGCGCATCCCATCGGTCGCCCTGGCTGCACCCTGCCCTGTACCTTGCGCGTCCCTCCAACCGAAAGCCTTTTCGAGGCATCTCGTGCACCGACTTCTAGTCTTGTTCGTCCTTATCCTTGTCCTTGTCCCCGGCCTCGGCAGCGCCGCGCTGACCGGTGCTGCGCCCGCGCCGGGGACCGTATCGGGAATCGAGACCCAGTACTTCGATCCCGCGACCCGTCCGCAGAACGATTTCTATCAGTACGTGAACGGCAAGTGGCTCGCGACGACAGAGATTCCGCCCGACAAGGGCGGCTACGGCCCGGCGTACGCGCTGATCGACCAGGCTCAGGAGCACTTGCGGGCCATCATCGAGGCCGCGGCCGGCGATACCGGCTCCCCTGATCCCGATACCCGCAAGATCGGCGACCTTTATGCGAGCTACATGGACGAGGCACGGCTCGCCGATCTCGGCCTTCGCCCTTTGCAGCCGCTACTCGACCGGGTCGACGCGGTCGCCGGCAAGCGCGAGCTCGCGCGCCTCCTGGTCACGCTGGAGCGCGTCGGCGTGACCGTGCCGTTCGAGCTCTCGATCGACCAGGATTCCCGGCGCTCGACCGAGTACGCCGCGGGGCTCTACCAGTCGGGGCTGGGCATGCCCGATCGCGAATACTACCTGTCGACCAAGGACCGCAAGCTCGCCGCCATCCGCGCCGGCTACCAGGCCTACATCGAACGCCTGCTCGGCCTCTCGGGTGACCGCGCCGCCGCGGCGAACGCCCGGGCCATCCTGGCCCTGGAAACGGCGCTGGCTCGCGCCCAGTGGACCAAGGTCGCCAACCGCGATCCGGTCAAGACCTACAACAAGGTTGCCATCGCCGACCTGGCGACCTTGGCACCCGGATTCGAATGGCGGGCCTACCTCAAGGCGAGCGGGCTCGACGGCCGGGTGCGCACCGTCATCGTGAGCCAGCCGAGCTACCTGCGCGGCTTCGCCAAGGTCCTCGCCGACACGCCGCTGCCGGTGTGGAAGGCTTACTTCCGCTGGCAGCTGCTGCGGACCTACGCGCGATATCTCGACCAGCGCTTCGTCGATGCGGCCTTTGCATTCGAGGGACCGGTGCTGCGCGGCATTCCGGAGAACCGGCCACGCTGGAAACGCGGGGTCGGTGCGGTCGAGACGTCGATGGGCTTCGCGGTGGGCAAGCTCTATGTCGCGCGGCACTTCCCGCCGGAAAGCAAGGCGCGGATGGAAACCCTCGTCGCCAATCTGCGGGAAGCCTATCGCCGCAGCATCCGTACCCTCGACTGGATGGGTCCGCAGACCCGTCGTGAAGCCGAGGCCAAGCTCGACAAGCTCACCACCAAGATCGGCTATCCGAGCACCTGGCGCGACTACACCGCGCTCGAGATCCGTCGCGACGATCTCGCGGGCAACGTCATGCGCGCGGTCAACTTCGAGTACCAGCGCAACGTGAGCAAGCTCGGCACGCCCATCGACCGCGACGAATGGTTCATGACGCCGCAGACCGTCAACGCCTACTACAACCCGAGCATGAACGAGATCGTATTCCCTGCGGCCTACCTGCAGCCACCGTATTTCTATCCCGACGCCGACGATGCCGCCAACTATGGCGGCGTGGGAGCGACCATCGGCCACGAGATCAGCCACGGGTTCGACGACACCGGCTCGCAGTTCGACGGCGACGGCAACCTGCGGAACTGGTGGACGAAGGCGGATCACCAGCGGTTCGCGGCCAAGACCAGGGTGCTGGTCACCCAGTACAACGGCTACTCGCCGCTGCCGGGTTACACCATCAATGGCGCCCTGACGCTCGGGGAGAACATCGCCGACAACTCCGGGCTGGAAATCGCCTACGAGGCATATCGGCTATCGCTGGACGGCAAGGAGGCCCCGGTGATCGACGACATGACCGGCGACCAGCGCTTCTTCCTGAGCTACGCCCAGGGCTGGCGCGACAAGACGCGGCCGGAGCAAACCATTGTCTACCTCAAGTCGGACACCCACGCGCCCGACAAATTCCGCTGCAACGGCTCGCTCGCCAATCTCGATGCGTTCTATACCGCGTTCGATGTGAAGCCCGGCGACGCCATGTATCTGCCGCCCGGCAAGCGGGTGCGCATCTGGTAACCCACGCCTCTCGGCGGAAAACGGCTCGGAGTGCGCCCCGTGCATTGCGCACTGGGTGACCCGGCTCGGCCGCCGGCGGCATGAGTCGAACGGGCTCCAGGAGCGCGCGGTCGGTGGCGACCCGCGCGCTAACACGCCCAACTCAGTGCAGCTTCACCCGGGGCTCGAGCCGCCGCCGCAGGAATCGGCCGGCGGTGTCGAGCGCGACCCGCCAGTAGCCGTGGATGGACACCTGGTGGAGCTTGTAGAGCATGGCGTACATCCAGCGTGCGATCAGGCCCTGGATGAGCAGGCTGCCGCCGATGAGGCGCCCCATCAGATTACCCACCGCCGACACCTCGCCGAGCGACACCAGCGACCCGAAGTCCCGAAAGCGAAAGGCCGGCAAGGTCCGCCCGGCAAGTCGGGCGTGCATGGTCTTCACCAGCAGGCTCGCCTGCTGATGCGCGGCCTGCGCCCGCGGCGGCACGATCGCCCCGGGATTGCCACTGTCCGGCCACGGACACGCGGCGCAATCGCCAAGGGCGAAGATGTCGGGGTCGCGGGTGGTCTGCAGATGCACATCCACCACCAGCTGGTTCGCACGGTTGACTTCGAGACCATCGAGGTCGTGCTGCCACGCCGGCGCCTGGATGCCGGCTGCCCACACCACCAGGTCGGCACGCAGGGTCTCGTCGCCCGCGAGCCGCACGCCCTCGGGCCCGATGGCGACGACCTTGGTCCCGGTGCGCACCGCGACCCGCAGTTTGTGGAGCAGGCCGGTAGCCGCGACGGCGATGCGTTCCGGCAACGGCGGCAGGATGCGTGGTGCAGCCTCGACTACCGTGATGTCGATGTCGTCGGCAGGCACGAGGTGCTCGAGCCCGTAGCCGGCGTGAGCGCGCGTGGTCTGGCGGATTTCCGCCGCGAGCTCGACGCCCGTGGCGCCCGCACCGATGATCACGATGTCGACCTTGCCAGTGCCCTCGCTGCGTGCGATCTCCCCGTCGGCGCGCACGCACGCGGACAGGAGGCGTCGGTGAAAGCGCTCCGCGTCGGCGGGGGTGTCGAGCGAGATGGCGTGCGCGGCGACGCCCGCGATGCCGAAATCGTTGCCGACGCTCCCGACGCAGAAGATCAGCGTGTCGTAGGCAATGGCGCGCGCCGGAAGGATCTCCTCACCCTCGTCGTCGATCAGCGCCGCGAGCTTCAGCCGATGTGCTGATCGATCGAGACCGGCCACCGCACCCTGGTGAAACTTGAATCCATGCCAATGGGCGAGCGCCAGGTAGCTGACGTCGTGGGCATCGGCGTCCATGCGCCCGGCGGCGATCTCGTGGAGAAGCGGCTTCCACAGATGGGTCGCCGATCGATCGACCAGGATCACATCGAGGCGCCCTGCCTTGCCGAGCGAATCGCCCAGCTCGGTGGCGAGCGGCAAGCCGCCCGCGCCGCCGCCGACGATGACCAGCCGATGCGCGGACCTTTTGGTGCGCGAAGCGGGTTCGCGCTTCGCCGCGGCGTGGCCGGCTGTCGTCGCGCGAGCGTCGGTCATCGCGGCACGGCGAAGCGGTACGCGTGGTGCACCCGCGGATCGCGGAAGTCCTCGGCGCGCGTCTCCGCGCCGATGTCGCGACCGCCCGACGCGAGGTCCGCGTCGAGGATGAACGAGCGCAGGTTGGTGGAGAAATACAACTCACCGCAGTCGCCGAGCAGCTCGAGGCACGCCTCGATCAGAACACGATGGTCGCGCTGCACGTCCAGGACGTCGGTCATCGCCTTGGAGTTGGAAAAGGACGGCGGATCGAGCACGATCAGATCGTAGCGCTCCCGTCGCAACCGCGCATCGTCGAGCCAGCGCAGCACATCGCTGCGCACCAGCCGATGCGCGGCGCCATCCAGGCCGTTTGCCCGGAAATTGCGCTCGGCCCAGGCAAGGTAGACATTGGAGAGGTCGACGGTGTCCGTTGCGACGGCCCCGCCGGCGGCGGCATACACCGTGAAGCTACCCGTATAGGCGAAGAGATTGAGCATCCGTCGCCCCGCGGCGCGCGACCGGACAAGGTCGCGCATGGCCCGATGGTCGAGGAAGAGGCCGGTGTCGACGTAGGACTCGAGATCGACCCAGAAGCGCAGGCCGTTCTCGACCACCAGAAATGGCGCACCGCGTCGACCGGTGGGCACGTGCTGCGCGCCGCCGCGGCGCCGGGCGCGGCGCTTCACCACGAGCCGGGACGGCGGTTCCCCGACCGTGGTCGCGATCGTGGCCGTGACGGCTTCGAGCCATGACGCATACTCGGCCGGCTCCTGGGCCCACCCGGTGTCGAGTTCAGCGACGTGAACCCGCAGGCCCGGGTGCTCCGCCGGCACGTAGGCATCGATGGCCAGGGGAAATTCCGGCAGGTCGCGGTCGTAGAAGCGATAGGCGCCGAGGTCCCGGCGCCGCGCCCAGCGCGACCAGTGCCGGAAGTTCTTGTGGAGGCGATTGCCGAACGCGAGCAGCGCGTCCGCGGACACCTGCGTGCGGGGCGGAATACGCGGGGCACTGACCGGACGTGGCGAGGGCATGCGGGCACGGTCGCCACTGCAGACGCGGCGGGAGTGTCAAGTTCCGCGCAGTGTACCCGACCGTTCGCCCGCCCCAGCCCCCGGCGCCCCCCGCACTCGACCCGATCAGGAGCGGCGCTGCTCGGCCTGCTGCGAGTGGTCGCGCACGTCGGTCACGCCGGCGTGACGTGCGCAGTGTGCGCAGCAATAGACCTGCCCGCCGGCATCGATGCCGTGGCCGATGACCTTGCACCCGCAATGGGCACATGCGGGTGCCAAGAGATGTGCAGCGCATTCGAAGCTGTCGAAGATGTGCGTGGAACCCTGCATGGTGACTTCGAACGAACGCGCATAATCGTTGCCACACACTTCACACTTGGCCATGGTTACCTCCGTCGACAGACCCGCTGGCCATGCAGATTCCGTGCCGCACGCGGGCGGCGGCTTCCGGCGTTAGCCGACCGCCAGGCCGTAAGTTTTTACCGGGTGGATGTAATCGGTTCTGCGCGCGCCTGGCGAGCGGCTGGCCGCCCGACGACATCCGTGTCAATCCGGGCGGCTTTCGGGAACACGGCTTGCTTACACCATGCCGCTTGCATGCATGGGCGGGCTACCTGCGTCCGGTGGCCGGGTCGACCAAGAGGGCCATGCTGACTGCCTTGGTGGTTACTTGTTTTCGCAGCCGCGCCCGCATCAGAAACGACAATTCGGGATATCCCATGACACGAATCATTGCAGGCGTTTTCGAGACATTCACCGAGGCGGAGCGCACCCGCGAGGCGCTCGCCGAAGCCGGCTTCGGTGCCGGTGATGTCTGCAGTTTCTTCAACAACGCACCCGGCCAGCACGCGGAGATCCCGACCGGTGGGGACGAGGACAAAGATCCCCAGGCGCAGGACGCAGGCAAGGGCGCTGCGGGCGGCGCGGCCGTCGGCGCGGGGGTGGGCCTTGTCGCGGGGCTGGCTGCGGGGCCGGCGGCGCTCGCGATCGCCGGCGTAGGCGCGTACGTCGGCTCGCTCGCCGGGACCGGTCAGGCGACCGAAGACGAGGATGGGCCGCCGCACCGCCGGCCGGCCGGGGTGATGGTGGCGGTCGACGTCGGCGACGGTGCGCGGGAATCGGACGCCGTGCGCGTTCTCCATGCCTGCGGCGCCGACAACATCGAGCGCGCCGAAGGTCAATGGGTGAACGGCGATTGGGTCGACTTCAATCCGATCGCCGACCCGGTGCTGGTCGAGCAGACGTCGCTCCACGCGCCCGGCAACGACTGATCGCGCTCGGTTTCGCGACCAAGCAAAAGGGCAACCCGCGGGTTGCCCTTTTGCTTTTGCGATCAATCCGGGGATCCGGCCCCGGTCGGACCTTACTTCACGTGGGCCAGCAGCGGCACGATCATCAACGCAACGATGTTGATGATCTTGATGAGGGGATTCACCGCCGGACCAGCAGTGTCCTTGTACGGATCACCCACGGTATCGCCCGTCACTGCTGCCTTGTGTGCGTCCGAGCCCTTGCCGCCGTGATGGCCGTCCTCGATGTATTTCTTGGCGTTGTCCCAGGCACCGCCACCGGTCGTCATCGAAATCGCGACGAACAAGCCGGTGACGATGGTGCCCATGAGCAACCCGCCGAGCGCCACCGGGCCGAGCACCAGGCCGACGACGACGGGAACGAGCACCGGCAACAGCGAAGGAATGATCATTTCGCGGATCGCCGCCTTGGTCAGCATGTCGACCGCAACGCCGTATTCCGGCTTGGCCGTGCCTTCCATGATGCCCTTGATCTCCTTGAACTGCCGGCGCACTTCGACCACGACCGCGCCCGCGGCGCGGCCGACCGCTTCCATCGCCATCGCGCCGAACAGGTAGGGAATCAGGCCGCCGATGAACAGGCCGACGATGACGCGCGGCTCGCTCAAGTCGAACGAGACGTTCATGCCGCGACCGGCGAGCGAGTGGGTGTAGTCGGCGAACAGGACGAGCGCGGCGAGTCCGGCCGAGCCGATCGCGTAGCCCTTGGTCACCGCCTTGGTCGTGTTGCCGACGGCGTCGAGCGGGTCGGTGACGTCGCGAACGCTCGCCGGCAGGTCCGCCATCTCGGCGATGCCGCCGGCGTTGTCGGTGATCGGGCCGTAGGCGTCGAGCGCGACGACGATGCCGGCCATGCTCAGCATCGCGGTCGCGGCGACGGCGATGCCGAAGAGGCCGGCGAGCCAGTACGAGACGGTGATCGCGAGGCACACGAAGAGCACCGGCCACGCGGTCGAGCGCATCGACACGCCGAGGCCGGCGATGATGTTGGTGCCGT
>JBDTWB010000190.1:0-7837 GCA_040006895.1 Casimicrobiaceae bacterium
AGGGCAGAGGGCAGAGGGCAGAGGGCAGAGGGCAGAGGGCAGAGGGCAGAGGGCATCATGCCGGCCGCGCCGCGGCAGGGTCGCTCATGCCTCGGGCCGGTGACGGCATGCCGGCAGTCTATTCCCGCGAGCGCCGCACCGGCGTCGGGCACGGGCGCTGCGCGGCCCGCGGGGCAGGTCGCACCCACCAGGTGCCGTCGCGCGTGGGCGGTACACTGGCAGGTGAAGCTCGAGACGCTGTGGCGAGACATGGCTGAATTCTTTAAAACCTCCGGCATCTGGGCCGTCGATTTCCAGTATGAAGGCAGCCCGCGGCGCTGGCTGCGCGCGTTTCCGCCGCAGACGGATGTGCGTGCGGCAATGGCCGCTGCGCTCCATGACCTGTACGGCGAGCGGGCCCGGCTCGTCGACGTGAGGGCGGCGACGACCGAGGAGGAGGGGCAGTACCTGCGTGGCGAAGCCCCGGTCAACATTGTCTGTCCGACAGGCCGCTGAGATCGCGGTAGTACGGGTGAAGGGGAGGCGGCATGATTCGCCCCGTTTCCGAAGCGTCCTAAGCGTCCCCACAGGCCTCCAACTCTCCAAAGGACGTCATTTTTCGCAGGGCGCCGGATACGCTCACTAAAATAAGTGCCCTCAGCCCGCACCGGGCATGGGCACGCCGCCGATCAACCCCATGCGCCATGCGGTGATGGCGATCGCGGCGACCACCAGCAGGAGCACGACCGCGTAGCGGCCCGCGCGACTTTGCCGAAAGGGGTCGCGCATGCGGCGCTCGGCGCTGGGCGGCACGTGCGCGGTCTGGGTCAGCGCGCCGCCGAGCGGCACGTTGATGCGCATCCGCCCGTTGATCGCCCAGCCTCCGGCGTCGAGCAGCGGGCCGAGGCTGCGCTGGCGCAGCTTCAGCCACGCGATGAGCATGCTCGGGCCCGAGATCGCCAGGATGATGCCGAGCAGCGCGACCGGGATCCACCACCCGAGCTCGACGAATTTGGCGAAGACGCCGACCAGGACCGCGCTGATGCTGCCGAGCGCAACGCCCAGGGCCGCCACCGTCCCGACGTCGATGCGCCGCTGCCGGTCGCGCAACGCGGCTTCGGCCGGCGAAGGCCGCACCGGGCCCGCCTCGCTGGCCTGGGTGGCCAGCCGGGTCAGCGTTCCCTGGGCACGCTGGTCGCTGGCCGCGGCACGCTTGGCAACCTGCTCCTCGATCATGCGCAGGAATTTCTTGTACGGCAGGAAAAAGGCCTGGCGAATGCTCAGCGGACTCTCGATGACCTTGGTGATCGTCGCGTCCCAGTCCTTGCCCTCGCGATCGTAGAAGATGCCGTTGCGCCCCACCAGCAGGTAGTCGACGTCGCCCGCGGTGAAGGCCGCCGCGATGGTCCGTTTCTGGCCCGGTCGGGTGCATTCGCAGTACGCGAGATAGACCTTGGATAGGCCTGCGAGCTTGGCATGCTGCGCGATGTCGTTGACGGCCACCGCGAGGTCGCAGCTGCGCGCGTCGAGGTAGAGTGTCCCGGCCTGGAAGATCGCGCCCTCGCGACTGTAGAACTCGGAGAACGAGACGAAGTTGTTGAGCAGATGTACGAGGTCGCGCTTGAAGCGCATCAAGCGTTCCAGTTCGTCGATGCGGTCGTTCGACGGTCCGGCTTCGGCGTCACGGGCGATCAACGCCTCGATCCTGGCCTTGCTCTCGTCGGCGAGCAGCGCCTGCAACTCGGCGGGCGGAATGGCATCGAGCTTCGTGTCGGGGCGCGCGTCGAGCCATTTGCGGCAGGGCGCCAGGCGTGCCTCGAGGTTCCTCCAGTCGGATTCGGTCAGGGAGTCAAGGGCGCCGCCGCGCGGGGCACTGCCAAGGAGCGGCTCGGCGGTCTTGATCCTGAAGGTGTCGATCCGCGCGGCCCATGCGGGATTGACGTTGTCGCGCAACGGCAGGGGCTGGCGGGGCCCTGCGGTGGCAAGCGGCAACCGGGCGATCGCGTCGGTCTCGTTGGTCAGGACATCGCCGCCGAGCTTGCGATAGTCATCGACATCCGGATTGAGGGGGGCGGTTGCCGATGCGTCGTACGCGGCGAGCTCGCAGCGGGCGAAGTAGTCGTCGATCTTCGCCTTCACGGCGGCGAGCGCTTCGGCTGCGGCCCTCGAATCCGCGCCCAGCGGCTCGATCTCGGCGCTCCCCTTCGCGGTGGCCCGCCACGCGTCGAGCGTCTCCGCCTGGGTGAAGAAGGTGTTGACGTGCTCCTGGTCGACGCCGGGCTTGCCGGTGCGGTCGTCGATGCCGCCTACCGTGTCGATGATGAGGGCAATGAGCTTGGCCGTGTCGGGATCGTCGGCGGCCGCTTCCGGCACGATGCCATCACCGTTCAAGCCGACCTTGGCAAGGCGATCCAGGCGTTCCTCTAGATCGGCAAGAGCGATCGCCGATGCGTCCGGCTTGCCGACCAGGTTCAACAAGGCGCGCGCGTCTGCGGCCAGGGTCTTGCCGGACGCCGTGGCTTCGTTGATGGCGGCCAGCGGCACGCTGTCGCCGCCTCCCATCAGCACGTCGGGGTCGGCGAAGTGATCGCGCACCCAATGACTGACCGCGATCAGCTCGGGCGCACGAATGCGACCGTCATCGTCGGCGTCGATCAGGTCCAGGGTGCGCGGATCGAAGTGGACCCCGCGCGTCGGACAGGCGAGCGCGACCCACAGCTTCTGGTCGAGATGCTCGAGATTGACGATATCGGCGCCGCTGCGGATGACGACCTGGTCGACGCCGCCGGAGCGGATGAATTTCCAGCGGTGCGACTCGCCTGCCATGGGGTGTGGGTTCCCTTCTTCTTGAAATGGATCGAGTGCCGGTTGCCCGGTACCGTCGCCGCACCCGCCACAGGCCTGCGCCGGCGGCGCGCCCGTCCGGGCCGCACCCGCGGCGACAGGACGGCGGCGCCATGCGGCGTGCAGCCGCTAGCGATGCAGCACGACTTCCAGCACGAACTTGCTGCCGAGATACGCGAGGAAGAGCAGCGTCGTGCCGGTGAGGATCCAGCGCAGTGCGACGCGTCCGCGCCAGCCATACTGTCGGCGGCCGAGCAGCAGCCCGCCGAACACGAACCAGGCGAGGATGGAGAAGACAGTCTTGTGATTGAAGGTGAGCGGCCGACCGAAGACCTCCTCCGAAAAGAAGATCCCGCTCACCAGCGTCAGGGTCAGGAGCACGAAGCCAAGGCCGAGGAGGCGGAACAGCAATCGTTCCAGCGTGAGCAGCGGCGGCAGTTCGACGGTCGATGCGTCGGCGATGCCGCGGTGCAGCCGCTTTTCCAGCCACATCAGCACGACTGCCTCCGCCGCCGCCACCAGGAACAGCGCATAGGCGGTGAGGGCGACCGCGACATGCGCCGCCGCCCAGGGCGCTTCCGCGTACGCAAAGGTGTGCGGATTGGGGAAGAGGACCGGAAGCAGCGCGAATATGCCCGCCATCGGCAGCACCACGGCGCCGATGATCGGGAGGGTGCGCATCTGGCCCGTGATCCACGCCACCAGCGCAGTCAGGCCGGCCACCATCGACAGCGCGTTGCCGAAGCTCAGGTCCAGTCCGCCGGGCTTGGCGACATCGCCAGCGACCAGCCAGGCATGCAGCACGAGGGCAAGGGGAATCAACCACCGGTTCGCGCCGGACCCGTGAACGCCACTCGTAGCGGCGGTTCCGGCAGGCGCATGGGCCGGCGCCGGCCACATCGCCCACGCGGCGAACCCATAGAGGGCAGTGAGCACCAGGTGGAGTAAAATCATCGGTTTCGGCGCCGTTCCGGCCAGGTCGGTCGACGCACATTCGCAGTTACCCAGTTTACCCCAGCGCCTTGCGCGGCCCGTCGGCAACGAGCCCCGAGCCGTAGCGCACGCGCAACCTCCGGAAGCCATGTTCGACAATCTCACCCAGCGCCTCGGGCGCGTGGTCAAGCAGCTGCGCGGCGAGGCGCGGCTGACCGAAGCCAATATCCAGGATGCGCTGCGGGAGGTTCGCCTGGCGCTTCTCGAAGCCGACGTCGCGCTGCCGGTCGTCAAGGATTTCATCGCGGCGGTGCGCACCAAAGCGCTGGGCGCGGAGGTTGTCGGCTCGCTCACGCCGGGTCAGGCACTCATCGGCGTGGTGCATCGCGAGCTGACCGGCCTCATGGGTGGAGCGGCAGCGCCGCTCGACCTGGCCACCCAGCCGCCTGCGGTCATTCTCCTCGCCGGCCTCCAGGGTGCCGGCAAGACCACCACCGCCGCCAAGCTCGCTCGACTGCTGCGCGAAGGCAGGAAGAAAGTGTTGCTGGTGAGCGCCGACGTGTATCGCCCCGCGGCCATCGAGCAGTTGCGCACCCTCGCGACCCAGGTCGCGGTCGACTGGTTCCCGTCCACGCCGGAGCAGAAACCGGTGCAGATCGCGCGGGACGCGGTCGACTGGGCACGCCGCCATTATCACGATGTGCTGATCGTCGATACCGCAGGACGACTCGCCATCGACGCCGACATGATGCGCGAGATCAGCGAGCTGCACGCGGCCGTGAAGCCGATCGAGACGTTGTTCGTGGTGGATGCCATGCAGGGCCAGGACGCGGTCAACACCGCGCGCGCCTTTCGCGAGGCGCTGCCACTCACCGGTGTCGTGCTGACCAAGCTCGACGGCGATTCACGCGGCGGCGCCGCGCTTTCGGTGCGACACGTCACCGGCGCACCGATCAAGTTCGTCGGGGTCGCGGAAAAGATCGACGGCCTCGAGGTCTTCCATCCCGAGCGCATGGCCTCGCGCATCCTCGGCATGGGCGACGTGCTGTCGCTGATCGAGGAAGCGCACCGCACCGTCGATATCGAGGAGGCGCAGAAGCTCGCCCGCAAGGTCAAGACGGGCAAGGGCTTCGATCTCGAGGATTTCAAGGCGCAGATCGGCCAGATGCGCAAGATGGGCGGCCTCGCCGGCCTCATGGACAAGCTGCCGGCGGAACTCGCCCGGGCCGCGCAGGGATCGGCGGTGAGCGAGAAAAAGATCGCCCGGATCGAGGGCATCATCAATGCCATGACCCCTGCGGAGCGAACCAAGCCGGAAATCCTCAAGGCGTCGCGCAAGCGCCGGATCGCCGCCGGTGCCGGGGTGTCGGTGCAGGAGGTGAACCAGCTCCTCGCCCAATTCGAGCAGACCCAGAAGATGATGAAGATGATGGCCAAGGGCGGCATGCAGAAGATGATGCGCGGCATGAAAGGCATGCTTCCAGGGCTGCGGTAGGGGCGCGTCCGGGCCCGGATCGGAGGGCGACGCGGTTGGCCAGGCCGCGGTGAGCCCACCTCCGGGGCGACCGGCCGGCCCGACGCGTCCGGGAAGCGCCGGCCGCGGGACGGGGCAGGGACCATGCCACCGTCTTGTCCGGAATACGCTTTCCGTCGTATAATCAGAGTCTTTTTCCTGCCCCCAACGCTTTCATCTTCTCTGCGGAAACCTTTGCCATGGTCGTGATCCGTCTTGCCCGGGGCGGCGCCAAGAAGCGCCCCTTCTACAACATCGTCGTCGCCGATTCGCGCAACCGTCGCGACGGCCGTTTCATCGAGCGCGTCGGCTTCTACAACCCGATTGCCCGCGAGTCCGACGAGGCGCTGCGCCTTGCGATGGACCGCATCGACTTCTGGCGGCAGCGCGGCGCGCGGCTGTCCGACACGGTGGCGGGCCTGGTGAAGAAATCGTCCAAGACGGCGGCGGCGCCGGCCGCTGTTCCGGCAGCGGCCTGATCGCCGGGAGCAACGAACGCGCACGGCAGTGACCGGCGCTTGATGCCATCCGGCCACCCGGAGGAGGGGCCGCCCGATGGGCTGGCACGGGCGCCCAACGGAGCGGAAGGCACGCCCCACGACACCGGCGGTACGTCCGACGGGCTTGACGGGACCGCGCCACATGCGCCTGGCGACCCGCACGTCATGGTCGTGCTGGGCCACGTGCAGGGTGCGTACGGCGTTGCGGGCTGGGTCAAGGTCGTGCCCTATACCGAGACCGATACGGGTTTGCTCCAATACGGTACCTGGTGGTTGCGATCCCCGGGCGGAACGTGCTGGCAGGCGAGAACCCGCGTGGCGGGTCGGCTGCAGGGCGATACGGTCGTTGCGCAGATCGAGGGCGTCACCGATCGCGACGCGGCCCTGGATCTCAAGGGTAGCGAGGTGGCCGTGCCGCGCTCTGCGCTGCCACCGGTCGAGCGGGGCGAGATCTACTGGGCAGACCTGGTCGGCCTGATGGTCGTGAATCGACAAGGCCAGTGCCTGGGACACGTGCGTGGCGTCACCGCCCACTCGGCGCACCCGTTGCTGCAGGTGGTGGGCGACCTGACGCGAAAGGTCGAAGGCGGAACGACAGAAGCACGGCGCGGCGGCGCGGCGCAAAACGCGACCAGGGAACATGGATCGGACCGTCGCGCTGCCGGTGGACAGCGCGCGACGGGGCAGGGTGCGACGGTGGACGATCGTGGAGAACGACGCCCGACGGGGGCAGGCGCTGAGCGCGATCGCCTGATCCCGTACGTGCCCGCGGTGATCGATGCCGTCGACCTCGCGGGTCGACGCATCGAGGTCGATTGGGGTGAGGATTACTGACCGCGCCGCGCAGAGGACGCGCAAGTGCCGGACGGCGCATGTTGGGGGGTATCGCTGCGGAGCCTCGCGCCTCACGCAGACGACCGGAAAGCGCCGGCAGGCGCGTGTCGGAGTGGGATTGCTGTGCGGGGCTAGCGCGAATCACGCAGAGGCGTGGCGAGCGCCCGCCGGCGCGTGTTAAGGCGTATCGAGTCGGGGACGTATCGAGGGCACCATGGCGGGCATCCTGCGCATAGACGTGCTCACCATTTTCCCGGAGCTCGTGCAGCAAGCGGCAGGATTCGGCGTCACCGGACGCGCGCTGGAGCGAGGCCTGTGGCGATTGGGCGTGTGGAATCCGCGCGATTTCGCCACGGGGAACTACCGGGCGATCGACGACCGTCCCTATGGTGGCGGACCGGGGATGGTGATGCTGGCGGGGCCCCTGCGTAAGGCGCTGGCCGCGGCGCAGGGCGCGCAGCGCGAAGCCGGGATGACGCGGACGCACGTGATCTATATGTCCCCTGCGGGCGCGCCGCTCACGCATCGCCGGGTGGCGGAGATCGCCGCGACGACGGAGGTGGGCTACGTCATCCTCGCCGGGCGTTACGAGGGCGTCGACGAGCGCTTCCTCGGGCGCGCCGTCGACGAGGAGGTCGGGATCGGTGATTTCGTGGTGTCGGGCGGCGAGTTGCCGGCACTGATGTTGATCGACGCGGTCGTGCGGCAGCGACCCGGGGTTTTGAACGACGCCGAGTCGGCGGAACAGGAGTCATTCGTGGACGGCTTGCTCGATTGCCCGCATTACACGCGGCCCGAGCGGGACGGCGACGAGGCGGTACCGGCGGTGCTGCTGTCGGGCGACCATGCGGCCATCCGCCGCTGGCGCTTGCAGCAGTCGCTGGGCAGGACTTGGGAGCGGCGGCCGGATCTCATGGCCGGTCGGCCGCTCTCGCAGGAAGAGGCAAATCTGCTCGCGGCCTATCGCCACGGGCGGGAACGCGGAGATGGTGATTCCGCATGACATCAAACGCGCGCATCAGGGGGCGCCCTGCGCTGCACGCAAGGCCAACGGCCATCGCAACCGGAGAACGCACGTGAACATCATCGCAGAGATCGAAAAAGAAGAGATCGCCCGGCTGGGCAAGACCATCCCGACGTTCGCGCCGGGTGACACCGTCATCGTCAACGTCAGCGTGGTCGAGGGGGAGCGCAAGCGGGTGCAGGCGTACGAGGGCGTGGTCATCGCCAAGCG
>JBDTWB010000191.1:0-7831 GCA_040006895.1 Casimicrobiaceae bacterium
CCGAGTGCCGAGTGCCGAGTGCCGAATGCTCCTCCCCTCGCCCTTGCAGCGATCAAGTAGGCGGCGGTTCACCATCCGGCCCGCCCTCCGCCCACCCTTTTTCACCGTATCCGGAGCTACCCAATGGACCTGCAGCCCAACGACCTCGTACTCTTCGCCCGAGTCGTCGATGAAGGCAGTTTCACCCGCGCTGCGGACCGGCTCGGATTACCGAAGTCGACCGTGTCGCGACGGGTCGCCGCGCTCGAGCGCGAGCTCGGCGAGCGGCTGCTGCTGCGCACCACCCGGAAGCTCACCGTGACCGACTTCGGCATGGCCGTGCTGGGCCATGCCCATGCCGTGGTCGACGACGTCATGGCGACCGCCGCCCTCGCGCAGCACCGGCAGATCGAGCCGAGCGGCCGGTTGCACGTGTCGATGCCGGGAGACCTGGCCAATCTCGTGCTCGCGCCCCTGCTCGCCGAGTTCATCCTGCGCTACCCGGCGATTACTCTGGTCGTCGACCTCTCGGCCCGGTTTGTCGATCTCGTGGGCGAGAACTTCGACGTCGCAGTGCGCATGGGCCATCTGCGCGACGATGCCTCGCTCGCGGCGAGACGGCTCGCCGTGTTCACCAGCAGCCTGTATGCGGCGCCTGTCTATCTGGCGCGGCGCGGTACGCCGGCGACGCCGTCGGCGCTGCTCGAACACGATGCCTTGCGCATCCTGGTGGGTGCACAGGAGGCGGCGCCATGGGTGCTGCATCGCGGCGATGCGCGTTGGCAAGGCGTGCCCCCGGCCCGCAGCATCGCGAACTCGCCGGACTTCCTCATGCGCATGGCCCTGCGCGGCGTCGGCATCACCATCGTGCACGACAGCTTCGCGTTACCATACGTGCAGCGCGGCGAGCTCGTGCCGGTGCTGCAGGGCTGGCAGCCCGCGCCGGTCAGCGCGTGGGCTGTGTTTCCCGGGCGGCGTCTCATGCCGGCGCGGACACGGGTTTTCCTCGATGCGTTGGCCGCTTGCTTCGAGCAGGCCACGCCGGCCACGATCGTGGACGAGCCGCCCCTTCCGTCGGGACGCACGTCACGGCCCGCGCGTAAGGCGTCGCGCGGCTAACTTGCCGCGGGCAGGCTCGGCACACTATATTGAGCATCCGGTGCTGTGCGCCGCCCACGAGGCACGGCGCATGACCACAACCCAGTCGACCTAAGACTAATCCTAAAAGGCAGACCATGGCATCGTCGAAATGGAACGTGAGCGGCCAGTACTTCGAGACCTGCAACTGCGATTTCCTCTGTCCCTGCGTCCCCGGGCAGATGGCGGTCAAGCCCACCAAGGGCGCGTGCAACTTCGCGATGGCGTTCAAGATCGACCAGGGGCGCTTCGGTGACGTCACCCTCGACGGCCTCGGCTTCCTGGTGCTGGGCCACACCCCCGGCGCGATGGGCGACGGCAACTGGTCGGTCGGGGTCATTGCCGACGAGCGTGCCGACGACGCGCAGCGCGAGGCCATCAAGGGCATCGCCTCGGGGGCCGCAGGCGGCCCCATGGCCGCTCTTTCCGGTCTCGTCGGCTCGTTCGCGGGGATGGAATCCGCGCCCATCCAGTTCGAGCGCAATGGCGTGAAGTGGTCGGTGTCGGCGGGCAATCTCGTGGACATGGCCGCCGAAGGGGCGATGGGCATCGACCCCGAGGCCAAGGAGCCGATGATGTTCGAAAACACTGGTCATCCCGCCGCGAACCGCTTTGCGCTCGCCCGCGCGAGTCACAGCCATGTGCACGCGCTCGGCATGGATTGGGACGACACCGGTGGCCGGAACAACGGCCAGTACGCGCCCTTCAGCTGGCAAGGAGCCTAAGCGCGGCGCACCGCGCGGCGCTTAGGCAGGTGGTCGACATCGCGCCGCGCACCGCAAGGGTCCTGGCATGCTGCCTTGATGCATAGGCTGAAGATGGATGCCGCCGAGCCGACGCGCAGCCTTGGCATCGGTGTCCTGGCGCCGCGCGCCCGCCTCATCCTCGGCGGCGCACTCCTCGCGATCGTCGCCCTGTCGTGGGGCTATCTCGTCCTGATGGACGCGCACATGCAGACGATGCTCGCCAACGGCGTGGCCATGGCCGATGTGTCGCGGCCGTGGAGCGTCCGCGATCTGGGGTTCACGCTGCTCATGTGGGTGGTGATGATGATCGGCATGATGGCGCCCGCGGCGGCGCCCGTGCTGCACCTCTATGCCAGGGCGCAGGCGGGACGCGGCCGCTCGCCGGTCGGGCCGACGTTATGGTTCGCATCGGGCTATGCGCTCGCCTGGACGGCATTCAGCGGCGTGGCCACCCTTGCACAGTGGCTGCTGCATCACGCCGCGCTGCTCTCGCCAACACTCGCCGCGTCGAGCCCCATCCTCGGCGGCGTGCTGCTGTGTGCCGCCGGTGCCTACCAGTTCACGCCGCTGAAGCGCATGTGCCTCACCCACTGCCGCAGCCCGCTCGGATTCCTGCTCTCGCGCTGGCGCGACGGCCCCCTGGGTGCGCTCGGCATGGGCCTGCGCCACGGCGGGTACTGTCTCGGCTGTTGCTGGGCCCTGATGGCGCTGCTCTTCGTGGCCGGGGTGATGAACCTGCTGTGGGTCGCGGCCTTGGCGCTGCTGGTCCTCGTCGAGAAGGCAACGCCGCGAGGGCTTGTGGTGGGGCGCGTCGCCGGCGCGGTGATGCTCGGCGTGGGGATCGGCGTCCTGCTCGGCGGGTGGTGACGACAACCGCGGTTTCGCCTGGCGGCTGAGTTGGCGACCGCGACCCCAGGCCCGGACCGTCGGCCGCCGGACCCGCAGCGCCCCCCCGTCGGCGCGCGCTATCCGACCGCCAGCGCGGCGATCAGGTCACGCGCAGGACGGTCGGCAAGCGCTAGCACGGTGTCGCGAGTTCGCGCGTAGTGGGTCCGGGTCCGGCCGCCCTCTTCCCACAGTGCTCCCGCCCAGTCGTCCACCGTCGTCCAGTCGAGCGCGAGTGCCTTGCCGCCGTCGTGGACCGCTTCGACGTATTCCATGCCATCGTCGAGACTGATGGTCACACGGCACGACAGGGTGCCCAAGGCGTCGTCGGGCACGATCTCGGTGCGGGCGATGAGCGCATCGCGGGACGGGCTCTCGAACCGATTGAGGTCCTCGAACACCAGCCGACCCTGCTCGAGCACGCTGGCCGCGCAGAACGCCGCGCTCATCAGCACGTCTGAGAACGACCGGAACGGACCCTTGTTGAGGGTGCCGGGATAGCGCATCTCGAACGGTGTCATTGCGACGGTCAGCTTGCGCACCTTGGCGGGGTCGCGACCGACACGATGCGCGAGGCGCTCGGCCGCCAGCACCACGGGCTGGCAGATGCCGCTCACCGGGTAGCGCTTCAGCACCGTCTCCAGGATGGCGGCCTCCGGATCGGCATCGGCTACGATCGCCTCGGTCGACGGCACGAATCCGGCCAGGGCATGAAAGAACCCGGCGGGACCGTCGAGCTGATGCGAACCTCCGCGTACACCGTGGTCGGTGAGTTCCACCGCCAGCATGCCGGCGTCGGCGGCGCGGGCCACGTGCAATTGCCATTCGTCGCTGCCGTCCACCCAGCACTGGGTGGTGCCCGACGCCATCGACGCGGTCAGCGCCAGGGCGTTGCCCAGACGCCGTGCGTCGTGCGACCGTAGCGACGCCGCGGTGGTCGTGGCGCCGAAGGGCGAATAGAGGCCCGTCGAGCGCAGGCCGCGCGGCGTGGTGTGGGCCGACACGCTGCGCGACAGCGCCGCCGCCGCGGTATACCCACGGATAAGGGCATCCAGCAGGCTTTCGCCGCTGGCGTCCGCTTGTTCGGCGCCGGCAAGCGCCACCGGGATGACGACGGTGCCGACATGCAGGTTGCCGATCGGATGGAAATCATCCTGGGTGCGTGCATGCATCGCCGCGGCGTTCCAGAATGCTGCCGCGCGCGCGTCGCGGGTCCTGCGGCCGCTGAACAGCAGGTGTCCTTCGGAAGCGGCCGCTGGCTCGGGCAGGCGCGTGCCAGCCGGTCCGGCGACGGCCACCGACAGGTTCGCGAGCAGGCTGAGGAGCAGCGCTCTTTGCGCGGCATCGCTCAACGTCCGGAAGCGTGCTTCCAGCAGGCGCTCCGCGAGGGCGGCAATCATGTCGCCGGCTCCACCGTGCCGAGCGAACGTACCGCGAGGGTCGGGACGAGCGCGCGCTTCTGGATCTTGCCGGCACTGTTCTTCGGCATGTCGGGGATGACGTGGATGCGCTTGGGACGCTTGAAGCCGAGCGCGCTCCTGGCGTGCGCCATGAGCGGCTCGAGCGGCGCGTCAGGGTCGCGCAGCACGACGTAGGCGACGACGGCCTGTCCCCATTCGTCATCGGCCTCGCCCACCACCGCCGCCTCCACGACCGGTGCGTTCTCGTAAAGGACGTCCTCGACCTCGCGCGGGGCGATGTTGTAGCCGCCGCTGACGATCATCTCGTCCTTGCGTCCCAGCAGGTAGACCATGCCGGCCGCATCGATGCGACCCATGTCGTTGGTGCGCAGCCAGCCGTCGCGCACGGCGGCCGCACTCTGCTCGGGTCGTTTCCAGTAGCCGCTCATCAGATGCGGACCGCGCAGCACCACCTCGCCGATCGCGCCGGTCGCGACGTCGTCGCCGTCCTCGTCGGCAATGCGGATCTCGACATTGCTCCACGGACGTCCGGCGGAGGTCAGTCGCTCGGGGTGCGCGGTATCGGGGCGATGCTCGTCGGCCGGAAGAACCGTCAGGGTGACGGGGCACTCGCTCTGGCCATAGATCTGCACCAGCCGTGACCCGAAGATCTCGATGGCCTTGCGCAACGGCTCGGCGGGCATCGGGCTCGCCCCGTAGACGATCGCGCGCAGGTGCGGGAACTGCACCGTATGGATACCCGGCAGCCGGAGCATGCGCTGCAGCATCGTCGGGACGAGCTTGATGACCTCGACCGCGTGACGGGTCGCGAGCTCGACCACTTCGGCGGGATCGAAGTCGCGCATGATGATCGCCGTGCCACCTTTCATGACGTAGGGCAGCACGAAGAAGCCTGCGCCGTGGCTCATCGCCTGCATCAGCAGGATCTTCTCGCCGGTCACGAGCGGGCCGATCTCCATGAGCAGGTTCCAGGAGACGTGCAGGATGGAGCGATGCGATAGCATCACGCCCTTCGGACGACCCGTGGTGCCCGAGGTGTAGAAGAGGCAGTAGATCGCCTCGGGATCGATCGCGATGCCATGCGGCGCGGGATCGGCCGCTGCGAGCATGGCTTCGTAATCCTCGGCGCCGTCCTCCGCGCCGCCGACGCGCACCAGCGCCAGTGCCTTCGGCAGGCGCGGGCGCAACTCGGCCAGCATGACATCGAAGGACGCGTCGTAGACCAGCACCCGGGCATCGCTGTCGCCCAGGATGTACTCGGCTTCACGTCCCGTGAGCTTCGGGTTGATCGAGACTCGCACGATGCCCGCCTTGGCGAACGCGAAATCGGTCTCGACACAGCGGATGGAATTGACCAGCAGCGTGGCGACCCGATCGCCGGGGGCGATGCCGCGTGCGCGCAGGGCGTTGGCGAGCTGGTCGGTCCGCGTGCCGATTTCCGCGTAGGTGCGTTGCTCGTCGCCGCAGACCACGAGCACGCGACCGGCGTGCAGGTCCACGGCCCGGCGGAGCGCATCGGCTACGTTCACGAGACGTCCTCCGCAAGCGCGTACGCAAAGCCCACCCGCTCGCCGTCGGCCAGGGGCCGCAACTGGAACGCCAGCCGCGCGCCCCTGGCGAGGCGGGCGGGATCGGCGACCAACGGTGCAAATGCCACCGGGCCTTCGTCGGTTCTGATCTCGGCGATGATGTACGGCGCGGGAAAGCCGTCGGCACCGTGGTGCACGACCGACCAGTGCTCGAGGGTCGCACGCCGGCCGATGCCGACCTGCTCCACGTCGCGCGAGAAGCACACCGGGCATACCGCCAGGCCCATGAGGGTGTATGTCGCGCACGCACGACAGCGGGTGCCGCGCAGAGCGCCGGTCTCGCGCTCCGAGTCGGGGGAGAAAAGATGGGGGTTGCTGCTGCGCATGGGTTCAGGCCTCGCGCTCGAGGATATGAATGGCACAGATGGCCGGATCACGGTCGATCCAGCCGCCGGCGTTGTGGGTGAGTCCGATGCGAGCCCCCTCGACCTGGCGCGCGCCGGCAGTGCCGCGCAACTGCAGGGTCGCTTCCGCGAGTTGGGCGATTCCGGTCGCCGCCACGGGATGACCGCGCGAATTGAGCCCGCCACTCGGATTGACCGGCTTGTCGCCTCCCAGCCGGGCGCGCCCCGCGCGCGCGAACGCCTTCACGTCACCGGGTGCGCAAAAGCCGAGCTCGCGGTAGTACAGGAACTCCGCGGGCGAGACCGCATCGTGCACCTCGGCGAAATCCACGTCCTGCGGACCGATGCCTGCGTCGGCATACGCGCGCGCCACCGCCAGTTCCGCGGTGGTGCGGTCCCCGACCCGACCGCGCACCGGCGAGGATGCAAGTGCGGATGCCCGTACGCGCACCCGGCCGGGACCGGGCGTGGCGGACAGCACCACCGCCGCGGCACCGTCGGAAATGGCGCTGCACATCATGAGGCGCAGCGGCTCGGCGATCATGCGTGACGCGCGCACCTCCGCGGCGCTCATGCGCTTCTGGTAGTGGGCGATCGGGTTGAGCGCGCCGTTGTCGTGGCTTTTGACCGTGACGTCCTCGAGGTCCGAGGCATCGAGGCCCTCCTCCTCCATGACCTTGGCGACCCGGATCGCGTCGACGGCGGCGAACTGCAGGCCGATGTCCCCGGTCATCTCGAGGTCGGCCGACGACGCCAGGGCGCGGATGGTCCGGGCCGTATCGCCGACGAACATCTTCTCGGCGCCGATCACCAGCACGTGGTCGTAGCTGCCGGAGGCGACGCCCATGAAGGCGAGATGCGCGGCGGAGCCGCCACTCGCGCAGGCGTTCTCGATGTTCAACATCGGGATGCTGCCGAGACCGATGCTGCGCAGCCACGTCTGTCCGCGGATCGATTCCTGCCCGGTGAGCAGCCCCCCATAGGCGTTGCCGCAAAACCCCGCGTCGACCGCGCGCGGATCGAGCCCGGCGTCGTCGAGCGCGGCCAGCGCCGCGGTCGCGGCGAGCGACTTGAGGGTCCGGTCCGGATGCTTGCCGAACGGGTGGAAACCCACGCCGGTGATGTACACGTTGCGTCCCATCGTGGCTCCTAGAGAGCGCGCTCGCGCGGCGCATTGGCGCGGATGAACGCGACGATCTCGCTCATCGGCGTGCCCGGTCCGAAGCGGCCCTTGACTCCGAGCGCCTCCAGCTCCGGAGCGATCTCCGGAGGCACGATGCCGCCGACGACCACCAGCACATCGTCGAGGTCGTGCGCCCGCAAGGCTTCGACGACCCGGCGGGACAGCGGCGCCACGGCGCCCGAGAGGATCGACAGGCCGAGCACGTCGGCATCCTCCTCGAGGACGATGCGCGCGATCTCCTCGGGCGTGCGGCGCAGCCCGGCGTAGACGACTTCCATTCCCGCGTCGCGCAGCGCCTGGGCGATCACTTTCACACCGCGATCGTGGCCGTCGAGGCCCACCTTGGTGAGCACCACCCGCGTCGGACGTTGCTGGTCCTTATCCATTGGCTCGCTTTCCGGGACACGCTGGCCCCCACTTTCTCACTACCTGCGAATGTTGTCCGATGACCGCGATCACTTGCGGCGACGCTTCCTCAGAATCGGATCGACTCCGGCACGTACTCGCCGAACACCTCCCGCCAAACCTGGCCGATCTCTCCCACCGT
>JBDTWB010000192.1:0-7818 GCA_040006895.1 Casimicrobiaceae bacterium
TGCGGTGCCTGTGCCCGCACCCAGTCCGACAGCACCAGCGCACCCGTCACCCACGCGGCGACGAGGATGACTGCCGCGAGCCACGCGCGCTGCGCCGCGTTGCGGTGCAGGACCTGCCATCCGAACGCCGCGAGCGGACCTGCCAGGACAAGCAGCGGCAGCCCGAAGCGCATCTCCACCGCCGTGGTCGCGTGCAGCCCGAGGTGTGCGGCCAGGAATGCAATCACGGCTACGGCGGTGACCGCAAGACGGCGCCGCGCCACCATCAGCACGCCGCCGATCACGGCGAACCCGAGCAGGGCGTGGTTCAGGATCGCGACGGGAACGCGGTACCAGGGATCCAGGCTCCGCGCATAGGTGAAGAAGAGATCCTGGTCGAGCATGTTGAACACGTGCAGCGCCAAGGTGCGCGCCCCCGCCCACGGATAGCGCCAATACCATGCGAGCGGATGCCCGAAATCGATCGGCCGGTTCGCCGCCAGGGGGTTGTCGTAGAAGACCGACGGCAACGGCACCGGCGGCAGCGCGGTGGCGTACTTGAGGTACTGGATCCCCCAGATCTGCTGATTGGTGCCGAGCCGGGCAACGACCAGTGGCGTCGCCTCGCCATAGTTGCGCAGGTTGTTGATCACCTGCGGCGCCATGGGGAGGGCGGTGCCGACCACGAACATCACCGCCATCGACAGTCCCGCACGCCAGCCGACGCGGCGCTCGAACACCACGAGCAGCAGCGCCACCGCGAGGGCCATGAGGGCAAAGAGCGAGGCGGGTCGCACCATCACCGCGAACGACCCCAGCAGTGCCGCCGCGAGGACTCGCCCCTGCAGCGCCGCGCCGGGGACGCGCATCCGGATCCACATGGCGGCCGAGAGCATCAGCAGCGTGAGCGCCAGGCTCTCGGTAAGCGTCTCGGGTGCGTACGACAGGGCGAACACGTTCAGTGCGAGGGTCACCAGCACCCAGGGCGCGTACACGGGATCGTGGCGGGCGACGGCGTTGCGCACCGCGACGCATGCCGCGAGGTAGGCGAAGAGCTGCACCTCGAAGACCAGCCACAGCCAGTCGACACCGATGCGCGCGGCCATGCGCTCCAGCCCGGCGAGCACCAGTGGGTATCCGTAGGTGCGGATGTTGGCGTAGTAGAACGGCCGGAAGAGACCGTGCTGCGCGATGTCCGTCGCGATCTGCACATAGTTGACGGCGTCGAAATCGGACGGGAACCGCACGATGCGGACACGAAAGGCGTGGCCGATGGCGAGCGCCGCCACCAACGCCAGCCACTCCCTGGGACGCAGCCGTGCCGGACCGGGCGTCACGGCGTGGCGGCCGCGTCGATGCGCACCGACCGCAGCCGGTAGACCGAGGCGACGCACCAGTTCACCAGCGCCGACGGATCGGCCGTGATGTCGATCGCATGCAGCGTCGCGGGCGCCGTGATCGCAATCGGGCGCACGGCCACGTCGGTGCCACGCTGGCTGGGGTCGGCGAGCCGTGCGTGACGCTCCAGTTGCGCGTCGCGGCGCGCCATCGCCAGCGCGCGATCGTCGACCAGGCGCACTGTCGCGATGACCGATCCCACCGCGGCCAGCAGGACCAGGACGAGCGCGGTTGGCGTGGACCAGCGGGCCGCCGCGCGGGGCACCCCGACCAGGAGGCTCGCCACCAGAATCGCCACCAGGAGGTACAGCGTGTTGCGCGGCGCCGCCTGCGCGGGCGCCGCGAGGACCGGCACGACACTCAGCAACCCCCCGACCGCGAGTGCAGCAGCCTCGTCCAGGCGCGAGGCGCCGGCCGGCCGCGCCCATCCCGCGCTCGCCGGCGAGCGCTGCAGCGCGAATCCGACCAGCAGGACCAGCAGGACGATACCGAGCATCGCCACGCCGCTGCCGGCCGCTTCCCGCAGCAGGGAGAGATAGGCCGGACCGAGCACCGCGGGGTCGAGCACGAGCGATCCTGGTGTCGCCTGCGCGCGCAGGAAGTTACCGGGCGCAGTGACCAGGACGAGAGCTCCCACGAGCACCCCGCCCGCGCGCAGCAGGAGCGCTTGGGTCGTGCGGCGCACGTTCCGGCTGCGCCAGCCCATGGCGACGAGGTACGTCACGGCGATGGGCACGACCAACTCGATGGCGTTACCGAGGATCGCGCTCGACACAAAGGCGTAGCCAGTGCCGAAGCGCTCCACGCCATCGCTCACAAGTGCCCGCGTGCCATTGAGCCAATGCAGCAGCAGCACCAGTGGCAGCCAGTACACGACGCCGCCGGTCGGCCAGTACACGGTTTGCCCGAGCAACGGATAAAGGCCGAGTACCAACGCCGCGAGCACGGCCGCGAACAGCATCGGACGCACCGACCGGGCGCGGCCGAGGACGAAGGCCGTGATCTGCCAGGCCGTCAGGGCGACACCGGCCGCGACGAGCGCACTGACCCAATGCAACGCCGGCGGCTCGAGCCGCGCAACCGCGCCATAGAGCACCGCGCCGGTGGCGAGCCGCCCGCTCCACTGCGTATACAGCCATGCGAGGGCGCCGTCGACACCTAGGTCGGCCACCAGCATGGCGTTGCAGTAGTCGTCGGCCGCCGGCCAATTGGCCCAGCCGAGGGCAACCGTGCTCAGCGTCAGCACCCCCGCCGTCGCCAGGGCGACCGATCTCAGGACGCGCAGGCCTGCCGTCACGGGGAATCGTGCCCGACGCGGCCGCGCCGGCGCGCGATGCGGGACGGTCGCATCGTGGCCACGACGCGGCGCCTCAGATCTTGGGCAGCGTCACGCCCTGCTGGCCCTGGTACTTGCCACCGCGATCCTTGTAAGAGGTCTCGCACACTTCGTCGGACTCGAAGAAGATGACCTGCGCCACGCCTTCGTTGGCGTAGATCTTCGCCGGCAGCGGCGTGGTGTTGGAGAACTCCAGGGTGACGTAGCCTTCCCACTCGGGCTCGAATGGCGTCACGTTGACGATGATCCCGCAGCGTGCATAGGTCGACTTGCCGAGGCAGATGGTCAGCACGTTGCGCGGTATGCGGAAGTACTCGACCGTGCGCGCCAGCGCGAACGAGTTGGGCGGGATGATGCAGAAATCGCCGGTCACGTCGACGAACGACTTGTCGTCGAAGTTCTTCGGGTCGACGATGGTGCTGTTGAGGTTGGTGAAGAGCTTGAACTCGCTCGAGCAGCGGATATCGTACCCGTAGCTCGACGTGCCGTAGGACACGATCCGCCGCCCGTCCACCTCGCGGACCTGGCCCGGCTCGAAGGGCGCGATCATCCCGTAGTCACGGGCCATCCTGCGGATCCAGCGGTCGGCCTTGATCATGCTGCCTCTGTCGAAATCGCCGCGATCATACCACCGCCGCGCGGGGCGCCCGGGCTGCGCCCGGCCCGCCGAGGCGGCTACGCAGGTAGCGTCGCAGGGGTTGCTCGTACCATCGCCACAGCACGGCGGAAAGCGCCACCAGGGTCGCAAGATAGGTGTAGAAGAGCCATATGGGGGTCATCGGCAACGGCCCGGTGCCGAGCCGATACACGACCTCGCGCACGGGATCCTGCAGGATGTAGACCGCATAGCTCATCTCGCCCATGGCGACGAGCGGAGCCCAGGCCAGCCAGCGCGTCCAGCGCGAGCGGTCGACTGCCAGCGCGGCGATGAAAAGGGCGAAAAGCGGTGCAAGCAGGCCGTTCGCCGCCGACACGAACGCATCGGCGACATAGAGTCCGCGGCCGAGAACCCAGAGTGCCGCGAGGATGAGGGCAAAACTCGCAAGGACCAGCGCCAAGGCGGCCCCCGACGATCGGCCGGCATTGCCGGAATCGAGCCAGGCACCCCGGCGCAGCACCAGGTTCGCGGCGATGCCCGCCAGAAACGAGTTGAGATGCAGGGGCGGGAAGTAGTGGAGCGCGTTGTGCACGACCTCGATGGGGTGAACCTCAAGATATTGCCGGCCGGCGTGGTAACCCACCTGGGAAGCGAGCCAGATGGCGGTAATCGCGGCGAGCGGCCGCCACAGTCCCGGCATCGCGCGTAACACCGGCATGCAGAAGGGGAATAGCAGGTAGAAGAATGCCTCGGTCGACAGCGACCACCCCGGTGGATTGCCCGTCATCACGTAGGTCGGAAACCACGCCTGCAGGAGCGAGGCGTTGAGGACGAACGAGACCAGCGGCCGCAGTCCGTTCTCGGTGTCGAGCACCATCATGAACACCAGCGCCAGGAGGTACACCGGGTAGATCCGCGCGAAGCGCGCGATCCAGTAGGCGCGTCGGTCGGTGCGACCGTCGAGGTCCCAGTACACCGCGGCCATGATGAAGCCGGAGAGCACGAAGAAGTAGCTCACCATGAACGAGCCCTGGCGCAGGAAATGCGACCAGGGCAGCTCGTCGATGAACGGGATGTCGCGCCCGAAATGCGTCAGCACGACCGCGAAGGCCGCGACGAATCGGGTGAAAGTGAGCTTCTCCATCCGGTGGAGGTCGACGGCGCCGGGATGGCTGCGCCTTCGCTGCGCGCCGGACGACGTCGCGCGTCAGGTGTTCTGGACCTTGATGCTCGGAAACCGCGCCGAGAAGTCCTCGGCCTTCTGGGCGACGAACACGGCGGTCTTGCGGGCAATCTCCCGGTAGATCGTCGCGATGGGACCGTCCGGATCGGCAACCACCGTCGGCCGGCCGGAATCGGCGTGCTCGCGAATGCGAATGTCGAGCGGCAGGCCGCCGAGGAACGGCACCTTGTACTCTGCGCACATCTTTTGCGCACCGCCTTCGCCGAAGATCGCCTCGGCATGGCCACAGCTGGAGCAGACGTGCATGCTCATGTTCTCGACGATGCCCACGATCGGGACCCCGACCTTCTCGAACATCTTGAGCCCCTTACGGGCGTCGAGCAGCGCGATGTCCTGTGGCGTGGTGACGATGACCGCGCCGGTCACCGGAACCTTCTGCGACAGAGTGAGCTGGATGTCGCCAGTACCGGGCGGCATGTCGACGACGAGGTAATCGAGCTCCCGCCAGTTGGTGTCCTTCAGCAACTGCTCGAGCGCCTGGGTCACCATCGGCCCGCGCCAGACCATCGGCGTATCGACGTCGATCAGGAAGCCGATCGACATGGCCTGCACGCCATACGCCTCGAGCGGCTCCAGCGTCTTGCCGTCCTTGGACTCCGGCCGGCCGGCAATGCCCAGCATGGTCGGTTGTGACGGCCCGTAGATGTCGGCATCGAGCACGCCCACGCTCGCACCTTCGGCCGCCAGCGCGAGCGCCAGGTTGACGGCGGTGGTCGACTTGCCCACGCCGCCCTTGCCGGAGGCTACGGCGATGATGTTCTTGACCCCGGGTACGAGCTTTACCCCGCGCTGCACCGCGTGGGAGACGATCTTCTGGCTCAGGTTCACCGTGACCTTGCCCACGTCGGGCAGTTCCGCCAGCGCCTCGGTGACCATCCGCCGCAAAAGGTCGAACTGAGACTTGGCCGGATAGCCGAGCTGCACGTCGACCGTGACATCGCGGCCGGCGACGGTGACCTTGCGCAACTCCTTGCCGGACACGAAGTCCTTGCCGGTGTTGGGATCGATGACGCTTCGCAGGCGGCCCTGCACGTCGGCTTCGGTGATGGCCATTGCTTACCCCCAGGATCCCGGATCAGGCAGCGACGAATGTCGCCCTGAACGTCGCCCGCAAACGTTCGATTCTACCAGCCGCGGCCACGCGTCCCCGGTGGGCCGGCGCTCGCCGCGCGTCGTTTGCTAGAATCGGCATGCACGTGCAGCGCGCGCCGGCACTCCGGCGTTCCGATTCCGCTCCATCTGGCCAAAGCAACCGCATGCCGCCCGCCCCTACCGGCCGCCAATTGTTCGTCACCACGGCCCTGCCCTATGCCAACGGGCCGTTCCACATCGGCCACATCATGGAGTACATCCAGGCCGACATCTGGGTGCGCTTCCAGCGACTGTGTGGCAACACGGTTCATTTCGTGTGCGCCGACGACGCGCACGGGGCGCCGATCATGCTCAAGGCGGAAAGCGAAGGGGTGACGCCCCAGGCGCTGGTCGCCCGCATCGCCGCGACGCGGCCGCGCCACCTCGCCGGCTTCCACCTGAGCTTCGACCACTGGCACTCGACCGATTCCGCGGAGAACGTCGAGCTGTCGCAGGACATCTACCGGCGGCTGCGCGACCGTCATCCGTCGCTCATCACCACCCGCGACGTCGAGCAGTTCTTCGATCCGGTGAAGGCGATGTTCCTGCCCGACCGCTACATCAAGGGTACGTGCCCGCGCTGCAAGGCCAGGGATCAGTACGGCGATTCGTGCGAGGTTTGCGGCGCCGTGTATGCGCCGACCGACCTCATCGACCCGTATTCGACCATCTCCGGCGCGACGCCCGTGCGCCGCAGCTCCGAGCATTTCTTCTTCCGCCTCTCCGATCCGGCGTGCGTGGCATTCCTGCGCGAGTGGACCCAGGCGAGCGGACGGCTGCAGTCCGAGGTCGCGAACAAGGCACGCGAATGGCTGGGCGAGGGCGGCACCGGCCTCGCCGACTGGGACATTTCACGCGATGCTCCCTACTTCGGCATCCCGATCCCGGATGCGCCGGGCAAGTACTTCTACGTGTGGCTCGACGCCCCGGTCGGGTACCTCGCGAGCCTCAAGGCGCACCTCGTCCACAAAGGGATCGACTTCGCGGGTTTCCTCGCCCGTCCCGACGTCGAGCAGTACCACTTCATCGGCAAGGACATCGTGTATTTCCACACCTTGTTCTGGCCGGCGATGCTCGCCTTCGCGGGCGCGCCCTACCGTGTGCCCGACAACGTGTTCGTGCACGGCTTCATCACCTTCTCGGGCGAGAAGATGTCGAAGTCGCGCGGCACCGGAGTCAGCCCGGCGGACTACCTCGATCTCGGCCTGAATCCCGAGTGGCTGCGCTACTACATCGCCGCCAAGCTCAATTCCCGGGTCGAGGACCTCGATTTCAATCCCGACGATTTCCTGGCCCGGGTGAACAGCGACCTCGTCGGCAAGTACGTCAACATCGCGAGCCGGGCGGCTTCGTTCATCACCCGGCATTTCGACGGCCAGCTGGCGGCGCCACCCGCCGACCAGGACGCCAGGGGCCAGCGCTTTCCCTCGCGGGAGGTCGCGTGTGCTGCCGCCGCCGAGATTGCGCAGTTCTACGCGCAGCGCGAGTTCGGGAAGGTGGTCCGCGAAGTGATGCGGGTTGCCGACCGCACCAACGAGCGCTTCGACCAGGCCAAGCCCTGGGAGCTCGCCAAGAACCAAGCCGCGCGCGACGAGCTCCACGACGTCTGCTCCGATACGCTCAATGCCTTCGCGATGCTCACCGTCTACCTCGCACCCATCCTGCCGGTGACGGCCGAGCGCGTCGCGCGCATGCTGGGCCTGCCACTGCCGTTGCGCTGGGACGCCCTCGACCACTGGATCACCCGAACCGAGCCCTACACCCATCTCATGACCCGCATCGACCCGAAGCAGATCGACACCCTCGTTGAGGGCGCCAAGGCCGCCATCGGCAACAAGCCGGAGCCGGCTACCGCCGATGGAGCGCTGCCCGAGGCAGCGTCCGCCAAGGCCCATGGCGACAAGCTCGCGGGGGCCGCGGCCCAGGCTGCCGGCACCGCCGCGCCCGCGGCCGGAGAAGGCGCCGGCGGGCCTGCCAGGATCGGCATCGATGACTTCATGAAAATCGACCTGCGGGTCGCGCGTATCGTCCAGGCCGAAGCCGTCGAGGGCGCGGACAAGCTCGTGAAGCTGACCCTGGACCTCGGCGAGGCGGCCCCGCGCACTGTGTTCGCGGGCATCAAGTCCGCGTACA
>JBDTWB010000193.1:0-7774 GCA_040006895.1 Casimicrobiaceae bacterium
GCCGTTGGTTTCACGATCCGCCATCGAGACCGGTACTGGGTATTCGGGGTGGCTACACGGCGAAGCGGTCGCGGCGGGCATGGTGCTCGCCGCGCGCCTCTCGGTGCGCCGCGGGGAGCTCGCGCCCGAAGATTGCGCGCGCCTCGCGCGGTTGCTCGCCCGCGCGCAGCTTCCAGTCGACGCGCCCGCGCTGGGATTCGAGCGTTATCGCGAGCTCATGGGACGCGACAAGAAGGTGCTCGCCGGGACGATGCGGTTCATCCTGCTGCGGGGCATCGGTGCTGCCTATGTCGCAAGCGACGTCGCCGCCGAGGATCTCGCTTCCATCCTGCCGTAGGCCGTCGATCGTGACGGGGGACGCAGCAGCAGCCCCGGTGGTCATGGGCGCAACGGTCGCAATCCGTCCGCCGGACCAAACCCGGAGGTCGGAAGGTGGCTAAGCCTGCCACGCAATGGCCGGGCCGGCCAGGCATCGAAGGCATGGCGAAGTCGTGCCACGCCGGCCACCGACGCCGCAGAACTCCAGACCCAGACCAGACCTGGACCGCCTGAGCACCCGTCTCGCTCGGGTCTCTACGTCACGGCGATCCTCGCAGGACGCGCGATGGGCCCAACGGATACGGCGCCCGAAGGCGCCGTTTCCTGGGACAGCGCAAGCAGCTGCGCCCGGCTCAACTACAGTTCAGCGTGGCCGTCTGGCTCTGCTGCGGCGTGCCGGAATCGCGCACGATCACGTTCGCCGTTCCGGGCGAGCCGTTGCCGTTGACCTGGATCTTGGCTACGAAGCTGTTGCTCGAGCTGGGCTGCTGGGTGACGATGGCCGTGCCGCCCGGGGGCGCGCCCACTGACACGTTGTAGGACTGCGTGCCTCCGGTGACCACGATCGAGAAGGTCACGTTGGCGCTGGCGCACGTACCGCTTTGCGATGTCGGCGCGATGGTGAGTGCGGACGGGATGACCACGGGAGGCGTGGGACGGGCCAGCGTGCCGGGGACGTTGTTCAGCGTCGCCGTCGTCTGCCGGCCCGTTGCGTCCAGGATCGAGAACGTGAGCGGCTGCACGCAGGTGCCGTTGGTGATCGCCTCGAAGAATCCCCCGGGCTGGTTGACGGTCGCATTGACGATCGTCACGGCCTGCGGGAAGGACGGCGTGACCCGATAGGGCGGCGTTCCCCCGTAGATGTAGTAGTCGACCCGTGCGCCCACCGAGCACTCGTCGCTGTAGGCGCCGGTGATCGTCGCATCGCCGGGGATCACGGTAAGGATGGTCGAGCCATTGGTATTCTGGATCACCAGGAAGCTGGCGGTGCGCTGCTGCCCGGTCGTCAGGTCGGTCGCGCGGAGCTGCGCGGGCTGGGTGGGGGCATCCACGTTCGCCTGGACGATCACCTGGGCGAGGCCCGAGGCATCGGAGGTGACGGTCACCGTCGCGGCGATCGGCTGGCCCGGGTTGTTGGTGAGGATGCCGTACGGCCCGGAAACCACATCGAAGCGGATCTGCCGGCCGGCGATGGGCGCACCACCGGGGCCCTGCACGACCACGCTGGCGACGCCAGTCTGACCGGAGCAGATGGCCGTGCTTCCGCACTCGGTGCGGTTCGGCGTGACGCTGAAGGTGTTGAGGAGTGTGGCCCCGCGAACGGTCACGTTGACCGGCGCGCTCTGGCCGACGGCATCGGTGACCGTCACCAATACCGCGGTGTCGGCCGCGACGTCGGCGGCGAGCAGCACGATGCTATTGCCATTGACGGTTTGGGCGACCGGGAGCACCGTTCCATTGCTGGAGAACGCCCGGTAGGGCGCCACTCCCCCGCTGATCGTAAGGACCGTGGGCACCCCGGAATAGACCGTCGTGGTCGAGGGCAGCACGACCAGGGCGGGGGTGGCCGGTGGTGCTGGCGTGAAGGGGTTGTTCGGCGCACCGCTCCCGCCGCCGCAGGCAGAAAGGCCGAGCACGCCCAGAAGCGCCAGGAGGCTCGCGAAACGGTGCAGCCAGACGGCAGGGAAACGGTGATGGGCCATGGTCATCCTGATGATGTTGTCCTAAATACGGCGGCGGACTTCGTGTGTTTTGAATGTTGCAACAAGCGTCTAGCGAATATTGTTGAGAGTAAGGCTAGGACGTTCCGCGTGCAAGCTTTTTGCCGTTGGCTGGCGGATCGGCCAGGCTCACTGTTGCGCGCCCGCGCCATCCTTGCCGCAATGCAACATCGTCGGTAATATCAACAGGTTTCGCCTCCGCAGGGCCGGGGGGCGGGTTTTGCCGCTCCCTTGCGGGGGCGGGTTGCACACCCAGCAGGCACACCGGCCTGCAGCGCCCAAGGCGAGGACACTGTGAAAGACGCTTCCGTGCATCAACGGCCACTCGTTCCGGTTCGACAGGGTTTGTACGATCCGGCCAACGAGCACGACGCGTGCGGCCTCGGCTTCATTGCCCACATCAAGGGCCATAAAAGCCACGCCATCGTGACCCAGGCGCTGCAGATCCTGAAGAACCTCACCCATCGCGGGGCCACGGGCGCGGATGCGCTGCAAGGCGATGGTGCCGGCATCCTCATCCAGCTCCCCGACGCTTTCCTGCGTCGTGCCTGCGGGCGCTCGGGCCTGACCCTGCCCGCGGTCGGGCAGTACGGCGTCGGAATGGTATTCCTGCCCAAGGAGCCGGCATCGCGGATGGCCTGCGAACAGGAGATCGAGCGCGCGATCATCAGCGAGGGCCAGATCCTGCTCGGCTGGCGCGACGTCCCGACCGACAACAGCGGGCTCTCGGTGCGCACCAAGGAAGTCGAGCCGATCATCCGGCAGGTGTTCATCGCCCGCGGCACCAACGCGATGGACCAGGACGCGCTGGAGCGCAAGCTCTACATCATCCGCAAGAAGGCGGGGCATGCCATCCAGGCCCTGAAGCTGCGCCACGGCAAGGAGTTCTACGTGCCGTCGATGTCCTCGCGCACCCTCGTCTACAAGGGCATGCTGCTCGCCCACCAGGTCGGCGAGTATTTCCTCGACCTGACCGACGAGACGATGGTGTCGGCGCTCGCGATGGTCCACCAGCGCTTCTCGACCAACACCTTCCCGACTTGGGACCTGGCTCATCCGTTCCGCCTGGTCTGCCACAACGGCGAGATCAATACCCTGCGCGGCAACGTCAACTGGATCCGCGCGCGCCAGCACGGCATCGCCAGCAAGGTACTGGGCGCGGATCTCGACAAGATCTGGCCGCTCATCTACGACGGCCAGTCCGACTCGGCGTCTTTCGACAACGCCCTCGAGTTGCTGGTGATGGGCGGTTATCCGCTCGCCCACGCGATGATGCTGATGATCCCGGAAGCCTGGGCGGGCAACCCGCTCATGGACGAGGACCGCCGCTCTTTCTACGAGTATCACGCGGCCCTGATGGAGCCGTGGGACGGCCCGGCGGCGATGGCCTTCACCGACGGCCGGCAGATCGGCGCGACCCTGGACCGCAATGGGCTGCGGCCGGCCCGGTTCATCGTGACCGACGACGACTACGTGGTGATGGCCTCGGAGGTCGGCGTGCTCGACATCCCCGAACGTCGCATCGTCCAGAAATGGCGCCTGCAGCCCGGCAAGATGCTGCTGGTCGACATGGAGCAGGGCCGCATCATCGAGGACGACGAGCTCAAGAGCACCCTCGCGACGGCGCGGCCGTACCGCGACTGGATCGAGCACTCGCGGGTGTCGCTCGACGCGCTGCCCGAGCCGGCGCCGACCCAGGGCTCTACCGTGCCGTTGCTCGACCGCCAGCAGGCGTTCGGCTACACGCAGGAAGATCTCAAGGTCATCCTCGCGCCGATGGCCCAGGCCGGCGAGGAAGCCATCGGCTCGATGGGTAACGATTCGGCCCTGCCGGTTCTCTCGACCCGGCCGAAGGTCCTGTTTAATTATTTCAAGCAGCTGTTCGCGCAGGTGACCAACCCGCCGATCGACCCGATCCGCGAAGAGCTGGTGATGTCCCTGGTGACGTTCATCGGCCCGCGGCCGAACCTGCTCGCCGTCGACCTCGAGGCTACGGCCGACGTGCCGATGCGGCTCGAGGCGCCGCATCCGATCCTCACCGCCGAGGCGATGGAGAAGATCCGGCACATCGCGCTGTTCACCGGGGGTGCCTTCAAGGCCTACGAGCTCGACATTTGCTACCCGGCCGAATGGGGCGCGAAGGGCATGGAGGCCGCGCTCGCGTCGTTGTCGGCCGAGGCCGAGGATGCGATCAAGCTCGGTCACAACGTCCTCATCGTCTCGGACCGCAAGGTGTCCAAGGACCTGATGCCCATCCCCGCGCTGCTCGCGACGGCGGCGGTGCACCAGCACCTCGTGCGCAATGGCCTGCGTACCAGCACGGGCCTCGTCTGCGAGACCGGCTCCGCACGCGAGGTCCACCACTTCGCACTGCTCGCCGGCTACGGCGCCGAGGCGATCCATCCGTATTTGGCGCTCGAGACGCTCGCCGACCTCAACACGGTCGCGCCGCAGATCTCCTCGTACGAGTCGGCCAAGCGCTACGTCAAGGCGATCTGCAAGGGGCTCTACAAGGTGATGTCCAAGATGGGCATCTCGACCTACCAGTCGTACTGCGGTGCGCAGATCTTCGAGGCGGTCGGGTTGCAGAAGGAGTTCATTAACAAGTACTTCACGGGGACGTCGAGCAACATCGAGGGCATCGGGCTGTTCGAGGTCGCCGAGGAAGCGACCCGGCTCCACCGGCTCGCGTTCGGCGACAACCCGCTCCTGCGCGAGCAGCTCGACGCCGGCGGCGAGTACGCCTTCCGGGTACAGGGCGAGGATCACATGTGGACGCCCGACACGATCGCGAAGCTGCAGCACGCGACCCGCGCCAACAGCTACACCACATACAAGGAATACGCCGACCTCATCAACAACCAGTCGGAGCGCCTGCTCACGCTGCGCGGCCTGTTCACGCTGCACGAGGCCGCCGACCCCGTGCCGATCGACGAGGTGGAGCCGGTAGCCGCGATCGTAAGGCGTTTCTCCACGGGCGCGATGAGCCTGGGCTCGATCTCGACCGAGGCGCACGCGACGCTCGCCGTGGCCATGAACCGCATCGGTGGCAAGTCGAATACCGGCGAGGGAGGCGAGGATGCGCGTCGCTACGTACCGATCGCCAAGGGCGAATCACTGCAGAGTCGCATCGACAGCGTGGTCGCCGACGTCGCCTTGCGGGAAGGCGACTCGCTGCGCTCGCGCATCAAGCAGGTCGCCTCGGGGCGCTTCGGCGTCACCGCGGAGTACCTCGCCTCGGCGGACCAGATCCAGATCAAGATGGCGCAGGGCGCGAAGCCGGGCGAGGGCGGGCAACTGCCCGGCCACAAGGTGTCGGACTACATCGCCAAGTTGCGCTTCTCCGTGCCTGGCGTCGGCCTCATCTCGCCGCCGCCGCACCACGACATCTACTCGATCGAGGACCTGGCCCAGCTCATCCACGATCTCAAGAACGCCAACTCGAGCGCGTCGATCTCGGTGAAGCTCGTGTCGGAGGTTGGCGTGGGCACGGTCGCGGCCGGGGTGGCGAAGGCCAAAGCCGATCACGTCACGATCGCCGGTCACGACGGCGGCACGGGCGCGTCGCCCGTGTCGTCGATCAAGCACGCAGGGACGCCGTGGGAGCTCGGCCTCGCCGAGACCCAGCAGACCCTGGTGCTCAATCGCCTGCGCGGACGCATTGCCGTGCAGGTCGACGGCCAGATGAAGACCGGTCGCGACGTGGTGGTCGGCGCGCTGCTCGGCGCCGACGAGTTCGGCTTCGCCACGGCGCCGCTGGTCGTCGAAGGCTGCATCATGATGCGCAAGTGCCATCTCAACACCTGTCCGGTGGGCATCGCGACCCAGGATCCGGAATTGCGCAAGAAGTTTTCCGGTGCGCCGGAGCACGTGGTCAACTACTTCTTCTTCGTTGCTGAGGAAGTCCGCGAGATCATGGCGAGGATGGGCATCCGCCGCTTCGACGAACTCATCGGCCGGTCCGATCTGCTGGACACACGCCAAGGCATCGCCCACTGGAAGGCGCGAGGCCTCGATTTCTCGCGCATCTTCTACCAGCCGAAGATGCCGGCCGAGGTGGCGCGGCATCATTGCGAGAGCCAGGATCATGGCCTCGAGCGAGCGCTGGACCATCAGTTGCTCGCGGGGGCCGCGCCGGCGCTGGACAAGAAGCAGCCGGTGCGTCTTGCCCACAAGATCAGGAACGCCAACCGCACGGTCGGGGCGATGCTCTCCGGCGCCGTGGCACGCAAGTTCGGCCACGCCGGCCTTCCGGACGACACGATCCACGTGACCTTCAAGGGCATCGCCGGGCAGAGCTTCGGGGCGTTTCTCGCGCGCGGCGTGACCTTCGAGCTCGAGGGCGCCACCAACGACTACGTCGGCAAGGGCCTGTCCGGGGGCCGGATCGTCGTCTACCCCGACCCCACCTGCCCCGCCAAGCCGGAGGAGAACATCGTCGTCGGCAACACCGTGATGTATGGCGCCATCGACGGCGAAGCCTACTTCCGCGGCGTCGCCGGCGAGCGCTTCTGCGTGCGCAACTCGGGCGCGATGGCGGTGGTGGAGGGCACCGGCGACCACGGCTGCGAATACATGACCGGTGGCACGGTCGTGGTTCTCGGTCATACCGGCCGTAACTTCGCCGCCGGCATGAGCGGCGGCGTCGCCTATGTCTATGACGCCGACGGCGCGTTCAACGACCGCTGCAACATCAACATGGTGGGACTCGACAGGGTTCTCCGGGAGATCGACCAGGCCAAGCTCGAGCAGGAGTGGACGGCGGCCGGCAAGGGCCGGCTTCGCCATGCGGGCCAGGCCGACGAGCCGCATCTGCGCGAGTTGATCGAGAGGCATCTGCGGTTCACCGGCAGCACCCTCGCGCTGGCCATCCTGGACGACTGGAACAGTGCCCTCGGGAAGTTCGTGAAGGTGCTGCCGCACGAGTACACCCGGGCACTCATCGAGATGTACGAGGAGCACGCCGTGCCGACGGCGAAGGCGTCGCGGCAGAAAGCGGCTGCGTGAGCGTGGCTGCGTGAGCGTGGCTGCGTGAGCGTGGCTGCGTGAGCGTGGCTGCGTGAGCGTGGCTGCCCGAGCGTGGCTGCCCGAGCGTGGCGGCCCGAGCGCGGCGGGCGACGCGTGCAGCTCTGTAGTTCGCCGGACGATCTGGGATGAGGCGAAGAGCTTGGGTCGGCCGGGTGCTTTTCGTGTAAAGGGGCACCGCCACACGGAGCGAATTGGGGCGGCTTGAGCTACCCATGCTGCGGGTGTACGGATACGGCACGTGCTAAGACTGCCGGGCAAGCCCGAACCGCGCGCGCGTTCACCGCGCAACCGGGTAGCGATAACTTTTGTGAGGTAGGGAGACGGCGTGGGGAAGATCACCGGATTCATGGAGCAGGAGCGCATCGCCGAGCCGGCCTTGCCGGTCAAGGAGCGGGTGCGCAACTATCGCGAGTTCATCCTGCGACTGGCCGATGTCGACGCGTCCAAGCAGGGTGCGCGCTGCATGGATTGCGGCATTCCGTTCTGCCAGACCGGATGTCCGGTGAACAACATCATTCCCGACTGGAACGACCTCGTGTACCGGTCGCAATGGCGTACGGCGCTCGATGTCCTGCACGCGACCAACAACTTTCCCGAGTTCACCGGGCGGATCTGCCCCGCGCCCTGCGAGGCGGCCTGCACCCTCAACATCAACGACGACCCCGTCGGCATCAAGTCGATCGAGCACTTCATCATCGACAAGGGCT
>JBDTWB010000194.1:0-7772 GCA_040006895.1 Casimicrobiaceae bacterium
CCCCTCCCTGGGAGGGGGTTGGCGCAGCCCACGCCGTGGGCAAGCCTGGGGGAGGGCGCCGCATGAGCCGGTCGGCTGGCGAGTTGCCCACCCTGCGGGTCGCCCGCGCGGTCGGGTCCGTGGTGGAGGGCGCGGCGGTGATGTCGGAAGAAGGTTTCTCGCCGCGCTACGACCTCGATCGGTGGTCGGGTCTTATCACCAAGCCAGGACACAGGCTCGAGGGCACCAGCATCGTCGACAAGATCTGCTTCTTTCCGACCGCCAAGGGAGGTATCGCTGCGGGATGGGCTTTCCATGACATCAAGTGGAAGCGGATCGCGCCGCGTGCGTTCGTGTTCGGCGTCACCAATCCGGTGATGGTGCAGGGGGCGATATTCGCGGGGATCACGATCACCGAGGGCTGGGATCCCCACCCCCGCGAGATCGTTCGCACCGGCGACCTGGTGCGGGTCGACCCCGAGGCAATGACCATCACCGTGCTGCGCCGCGCGGGTTGAGGAAAGTGAACATGACCAGCACCAGACCGAGCACTGCGACCCAGCGTCCCGAAACCGCGGCCCCCCAGGCGGCCGACCGCCCGTCCGCGGGCCGGGAGATCCGCGTCATCGACACGACGTTGCGCGATGCGCACCAGTGCCTGTGGGCGACACGGATGCGCACGTCCCACATGTTGCCCGTACTCGACAAGTTCGATCGCGCCGGCTTCGAGTCCGTCGACCTGATGGGAACCATCCAGTTCGACGTGTGCGTGCGTTACCTGAAGGAGGATCCGTGGGAGCGGGTGCGGCGGGTGCACCAGGGCGCGCCGAACACCCGGTTCCGGTCGCTGATCCGCAGCAAGAACATCGTCGCCTTCGACTTCCTGCCCGACGACATCATCGATCTGTGGGTCGACCGGCTCTACGCCAACGGCTTCCGGGTCATCGGGTCGTTCGATGGCCTCAACGACGTCGACAATATCGTCGGCGGCCTCAGGCGCGCCAAGGCGCACGGCGCCTATACCTTCGGCGCGTTGGCGTACTCGGAAAGCCCGGTGCACAACGACGAGCTCTTCGTGCGAACCGCCAAGGAACTGATCGACCGCGCCGACGTCGACGCCATCATGCTAAAGGACGCGGGGGGCTTGCTCACCGTCGACCGGATCCGGACCCTCGTTCCGGCGCTGCGGCAGGTCATCGGCAACCGGCCGCTGGAGCTGCACAGCCATTGCCTCACGGGTCTCGCGCCCCTTGTGTACCTGGAGGGAGCGCGCCTCGGCTGCGACCAGCTCCACCTGTCGATCAAGCCACTGGCCAACGGGGCCGCCCAACCCGCGGTCCAGACGGTCGCGCGCAACCTGCGCGAGCAAGGGTATCGGGTCAATATCGACGACGCCCTGATCGACGAGATCGGCGCGCACTTCGCCCAGATCGCCGAGCGCGAAGGCAAGCCGATCGGCGTCCCGATCGAGTACGACGCCTTTCATTACGAGCACCAGCTCCCCGGAGGAATGCTCAGCAACTTCCGGGCGCAGCTGGCCGTCGCCGGCCTCTCCGACAAGTTCGACGAATTGCTGCGCGAGTGCGCGCGGGTGCGCCGCGAGCTCGCGTATCCGATCATGATCACGCCGTTTTCCCAGTTCGTCGGCACCCAGGCGGTGCTCAACGTCGTGCATGGCGAGCGCTACCGGATCGTGCCCAACGAGGTCAAGAAGTACGCCCTCGGCTATTACGGCAAGCTGCTGGGCCCGGTCGACCCCGAGGCGCTCGACCGGATCGTCGCCAACGGCGCCAAGTCGATATCGCTGAAGCCCGAGCCGCTGGCGCCTGCAGTTCCGGCGTTGCGCAAGCAGTATCCCCATGCCAGCGACGACGAGCGTCTGTTGCGCTACATGCTCGCGGGTACCCAGGTGGACGAGATGCTCGCCGCAGGCCCGATGGACACGAGTTACAGCGCCCAGTCGCCGATCGTCGAGCTGGTGCAGCGCCTGGTGCAGCGGCGCAAGCCGGGCAGGGTGTACATACGCAAGGGTGACTTCGAGCTCAGTGTGAATAGCCTGGCCGAGGCGGAGGTCAGGCCATGAGCGAATCCACCAAGATCACCGCCGCGGACCTCGAGGCGATCCTCAAGCTGGTGCAGTCGGCCGAGCACCTCGGCGACTTTCACCTCAAGTATGGCGATCTCGAGTTGCGGGTGTCGCGTTCCGGAGGCGGGACTGCCGCAGAGGCCGTGAGCGCGGCGGGCCCGGGACCGGTGGTCGGTGCGTCCACGCCCGCAACGGCGCGCCCGGGCGAGCCGGCGGCACCGGCGTTTTCGCCCGCCCAAGTCCCGCCACCGAAGGGCGCGCGCGCGGCAGATGCGGTCGCCGAGGGCATGGCTGTGGTGAAGGCGCCCATGGTCGGCACCTTCTACCGGTCCCCGGCTCCGGGCGCCAAGTCGTTCGTGGAGGTCGGCGATCGCGTCGCCCCCGATACGGTGGTGTGCATCATCGAAGTGATGAAACTCATGAACACCATCCACGCCGACGTGACCGGGACGGTGCGCGAGATCCGGGTCGCCAACAGCGAGCCGGTGGGCTTCGGCCAGGTCCTGCTGGTCATCGAGCCTGATCGTTGAGCACACCGTCCATGGCCAACCCCGGTCGCATTCGTCGGCTGCTGATCGCCAATCGAGGCGAGATTGCGCTGCGGGTGCTCCGCGCCTGCCGTGAGCTCGATATCGAGGTGATCGCCGCGCATTCCGAGGCCGACCGCGACGCACTGCCGGTACGGCTGGCGGATCGCGCGGTGTGCATCGGCCCCTCGCCTTCGGCGCGAAGCTACCTGAATATCGAGGCGCTGGTGAGCGCTGCAGTAGCGTTCAAGGCCGACGCGATCCATCCCGGCTATGGGTTCCTGGCGGAGAAGCCGGCCTTCGCTGCGCGTTGCGCAGAAGAGAACGTGACCTTCGTCGGTCCCACCGCAGAAATGATCCGCCTGATGGGCGACAAGATCGAGGCCAAGCGGGCGGCGAAGGCGGCAGGCGTTCCCACGACCCCTGGATCCGACGGCGCCGTGGCGGACCGCGCCGAAGCCATTGCGATTGCCAGGGAGATTGGCTTCCCGCTGCTGCTCAAGGCTTCGGCCGGCGGCGGCGGCCGCGGCATGCGGATCGTGCAACGTCCCGAGGAGCTCGAGCAGCGTCTCAACGAGGCCATGGGAGAGGCCGCCGCGTCGTTCGGCGACCCGGCGGTATACGTCGAGCGCTATCTCACCAACATCCGCCACATCGAGGTGCAGGTGCTCGGCGATGGCAAGCGTGTGGTGCATTTCGGGGAGCGCGACTGTTCGAGCCAGCGGCGCAACCAGAAGCTTGTCGAGGAGGCACCCTCGCCGGTGCTCGATCCGGTGATGCGCAAGGCCATCTGCGAGGCGGCGGTGACGCTTTGCGAGCGCATCCACTACACCAGCGCCGGCACGGTCGAGTTCATCCTCGACCAGGACTCGGGCGCGTTCTACTTCATGGAAATGAACACGCGCATCCAGGTCGAGCACCCGGTGACCGAGATGATCACCGGCTTCGACCTCGTCAAGGCGCAGATCCGGATCGCCGGCGGCGAGCCGCTCGGTTTGCGCCAGAGCGACGTGCGGCTGTCGGGTCACGCCATCGAATGTCGCATCAATGCCGAGGACCACGAGGCCGGCTTCGCACCGTGCCCGGGAACGATCTCGCGCTACACCGCTCCGGGCGGGCCTGGTGTACGCGTCGACAGCCATCTCGAGGCCGGCTACGAGGTTCCCCCGTTCTACGACTCGCTCCTGGCAAAGGTGATCTGCTGGGGTCGCGACCGCGACGAGGCGCTACGGCGGATGACCCGTGCGCTCACCGAGATGCAGGTCGAGGGCGTCAAGACCACCGCGCCCTTCCACCTTCTCCTGCTCGCCCACGAGCGCTTTCGGGCAGGCGACGTCAACACCCGATTCGTCCACGACGTTCTGGGTTTCTGAGTGCCCAACTCCTTGCAGCGGAACATGCCATGACCAAGACCATTATCTCCTGTGCGGTAACCGGCGGCGCCGACACCGCGGGCAAGCATCCCGGCGTGCCGGTGACCCCCGAACAGATCGCGCGCGCCGTGATCGACGCGCGCAGTGCCGGAGCCACGATCGCGCACATCCACGTCCGCGACCCGCGCACCGGCAAGGCCAGCCAGGAAGTCGGCTACTACCGCGAGGTCGTCGAGCAGTTGCGCGCCGCGCGCTGCGACATCCTGATCAACCTCACCACCGGTCCGGGGTCGCGCTTCGTGCCGAGCGACGACAATCCGAAGCTCGGCGGACCGGGTACCACCATGACCGCGCCTCTCGAGCGCGTGCGCCACGTGGTCGAGCTCGAGCCGGACATCTGCAGCCTGGATGTGGGCTCGATGAATTTCGGCGAGACCGGGTTCGTCAACACGCCCGGGCACCTGCGCATCATGGCCAAGGCGATCGCCGATGTCGGCGTGAAGCCCGAGCTCGAGGTGTTCGAGCCGGGGCACATCCTGCTGGCGAAGCGGATGATCGAGGATGGCCACATCGCCGCGCCGGCGCTGTTCCAGATCTGCCTGGGCATTCCCTGGGGGGCACCGGCCACCACGGAAAGCATGGTGTTCATGAAAAGCCTGTTGCCTCGCGACGCACTGTGGGCGGCCTTCGGCATCTCGAGGACGGAATTCCCGATGGTCGCACAGGCGGTGGTGCTCGGCGGTCACGTCCGGGTCGGTCTCGAGGACAACCTGTACATCGATCACGGGGTGCTTGCGCCCAGCAACGCGGCGCTGGTCGAGCGGGCGGTAGAGATCGTGCGACTCCTGGGCGGAGAGGTCGCCTCGCCCGACGAGGCGCGCGCGATGCTCGGCTTGCGATCCCGCGGAGAACGGGTGACCGAGCGGGCCGCGTGAAGCGCGCCATGGTCTACGACAACGACACCATGGCTGGCCCCGCGTCGCTGACCAGCTGACGCCAGGAAGTCGAGGAGGACTGATGCCCAAGGCTGCAACCGCCGTGGCCACCACCGGATCGTCCGGCGATGGCGCATGGCGCCCGCTCATGCTCAACATCGTGTCCCTTGTGGCATTCCTGGTGGTATGGCACGTCGCTGCCGTGCTGGTGGCCTCGCCGTTCTTTCCGCCACCGCTCAAGATCGTCGACGCCTTCTTCCGGCTCGCGGCGCAGGGCGATACGATGGGCAATTCGCTGTGGGCCCATTCCTGGGCGAGCCTGTACCGCGTGCTGGTGGGCTTCACCGCCGGCGTGCTCCTCGGCGTGCCGCTCGGCCTTGCCATGGGGCTCTCGCCGCGCTTCTATGCGGCGACGCGCTCGATCGTGGAGCCGTTTCGCTTCATTCCGCCGATCGCCTGGATTCCGCTGGCCATCATCTTCTTTTCCGGTCTCACCCGCTTCGCGTTCCTGATCTTCCTGGGGGCGTTCTTCCCCATCTTCACGGCGACGCTGGTGGGCGTGGCGCGGGTCGAGCCCATTCACCGCAAGGTCGCGGTGGTGTATGGTGCCAGCCGCTTTTATGTCCTTACCCGCGTGGTGGTGCCGACGGTCCTGCCCGACATCATGGGCGGGATGCGCGTCGGCCTCGGAGCCGCGTGGCTCACGATCGTCGCCGCCGAGCTCTCCGGTGGCACGTCGGTCGGCCTCGGCCGGATGATGGTCAACTACGCGGAGCTCCTGCAGATCCCGGAGATCGTGGTCGGCATGGTGCTGATCGGTGCCCTCGGCTTCCTGATGAACGAGATCCTGCTGCTCGCCGAAAAGCGCATGTTCCGCTGGCGCTGGTCGGTGACGCTGTGAGCATCCCCAGGCGGGTTCCCCTGCGACGGAGGTCGACATGAGCAAGGACGTCAAGGTCTGCGCGGAGATCACCCATCGCTATGGCGAGCTCCTGGTGCACGATGGGCTGAAGCTCTCCGTCAACGAGAACGAGTTCCTGTGCGTATGCGGGCCGAGCGGCTGCGGCAAGACAACCTTGCTCGACATCTTCGCCGGCATCCTGAAGCCCTCTCAGGGGCAGATGCTGATCGACGGGACGCCGGCCGACCCGAAGCGGCACAACATTTCGTTCGTGTTCCAGGAGGCATCGACGCTGCCGTGGCTGACGGTCTGGGACAACATCGCCACCGGCCTGCGGATCAAGAAGCAGCCTGCCGCCGAGGTCAAGCGCAAGGTCGACGACATCATCGGCGTGGTCGGACTGCGCGGGTTCGAGAAGTACTACCCGCACCAGATCTCCGGCGGCATGAAGCAGCGCGTCTCGATCGCGCGTGCCTTTGCGACCGACGCCGATCTTGTGCTGATGGACGAGCCCTTCGTGAGTCTCGACCAGCCCACCCGCGAGAAGATGCAGCGGGAGGTGCTCTCGATCTGGGAGCATCGCAAGCGCACGATCATCTTCGTCACCCACAACCTCGAGGAAGCGGTGTTCCTCGGCGATCGGGTGATCATGCTCTCCGCGAAGCCCGCGCGAATCGTCGCCGACATGGTGGTGGATCTGCCGAGGCCGCGCGATCCATTGTCGGCCGACTTCACGACCTTGCGCGCCCATTGCTCGAATTTGTTGCAGGACCTGCACGCCGGCACCGCCGCTGAAGAGGAGGCCGCCGATCGCGCGGCCGCCGCAGCGGCGCGCTGAAGACGGCGGGGGAGGGGTGCGGTAACGCCCCGATTGTTCAACGAGGAGGAGGGACCATGAACGCATTTCGACGTAGTCCGACGACCTGGCTGCTCGCAGCCATGACGGCAGTCGCGGCATTGACAACGGCACTCGCCGCCCCGATGGCCGTGGCACAGGGCAAGCCCATGACGGTTGTGCGGCTCGGCGACCAGCCTGGCGCGGAGGTCGACTATGCCGCGGTGTGGGTCGCCGAGGGCCTCGGCTACTACGAGCAGGAAGGCATCAAGATCGACCGCAAGACCTACGCCAACGGTCCCGCCGCCTTGCTCGACATGCCGAGCGGCTCGGTCGACGCGGTCATGGCCGCGATCGCGCCGTTCATGCAGTTCGCCGCCCGCGGGGGTGAGTTCAAGATGGTGATGTCGGTGACCAAGGGCAACGCCGCCCTGGTCGGGCTCAAGAAATACACGTCCTACAAGCAGCTCGACGGCAAGAAAGTAGGAACGCCCGGCATCGGCACCGTGCACGACGCGGTACTGGGTTATGCCGAGCGGACGATGGGATTCAAGGTCGAGCGGGTGTTCGGCAAGATCACCGACATTGCCGTCATGATCGACAAGGGCGAGGTCGAAGCCTTCATCGGCTGGGAACCGGCATCCGCCATGGCCATCGCCCAGAACGACAAGCTTCACTACATAGCCCAGTTGCCGCCGATTCCCAATTCCGAGAGTCTCGAACTGGCGTTCAGCGCCAAGATGCTCAAGGAGAACCCGGACGTCGTCGCGCGCTTCGTGAAAGCTACCCTGCGGGGCATCGAGTACATCCGTAAGGAGCCGAAGGAGAAGGTTGCCGACCTGGTCGCGAAGAAGATGAACGATCCGAAGGCCATCCCGGTAATCCTGAATGCCATGGGCTCCGTGATCCTCACCGATCCCAAGCTCGACATGCCGTCGACGCGTCTTTTGCTGAAGACCATCGCCGATCAAGGCAAGATCCCCGCGGATCTGGTCAAGGATATCGACGGGTGGGTCGGCAAGTACGTCGACTACTCGTTCCTCGAGAAAGCGCAGGCGTCGCTCAAGTAATCGCGGAGTAAGCGGGCGGTCGTCGCGTCTCCCGTGGCGCTGCCGCCCGCTCCAGGTGCCCGCTGC
>JBDTWB010000195.1:0-7719 GCA_040006895.1 Casimicrobiaceae bacterium
CGCGCTTTTATGCGAGCCCGGAAGCCCTCGGCCACGACAGCGCGAAACAGCGCATCGCAGTTGCGCGCGGCAATGAGACCGCGCACAACCGCTTATTCGACACCGTACGCGGCTACGGATGGCCCGCGCGTACCCCGGGCGTGCGCTTCGCAATGGTTTCATGGACCGCTGGGCCGGCTGCGAGAGCGTTTCTGGCGGTCGCGCTGGAGGCTGAACACGCTTTGAATCGGGCGGCCGCCCGCGTCGGTGATTGCGATACGGCATTGGTCTGGGCCGGTGAGGCCGTCGACCTGATCCATAACGTGGAGAACGCGGCCGCGCTCGTCGCGGGGATCAGCGCCGAGGCCTAAGCGCAGACATCGGGGCGCGAAGCTCGTGCGTTAGCTGCCGGACAGCCGACACCTTCACGCGCCTCCCTTGGCATGGGCAGTACCGCACCCGGATCAGAGAGCCAGGTGGTCTCGATGATGACGCGCTCGAAGCGTGGAACGCGCCGGTGCAGCCGATCCCAGTAGAGGTCGGCAAGCGCGGCAGGAAGGTCGTCGCGCAGGGTGCAGCACACGCAACCGTTCTCCAGCACACGTGTTTCGCTCGCACTGCGCGCCAGTCGATGGGCGATCCCCACCGCGCCGAGCTCGTTGATCGGCACCGCGGCATCGCCGAACCCCGGATCGCGCAGCGCGCGCGAGCAACGTGGTGTTGCGCCTCCTTGGAAGCCGGCCAGGAGCGTCGCCGGAATGCGCTCGACGCGCCGACTCACCACATGGGGTCGCCGCGTGCCAGTCGCGCGAGCATGTCCTGCTGGAAGGCGGGCGGGCCGAACCCGACCTTCTCGCCGTCGTGCTCGTAGAAAAATGGCCGTCGGGTGCGCTCACTGAAGGCGCGCATCCACCCCAGCATGGTCTCGTCGGGTTGTCGTCCGGCGGAGAGCAGGAGGTAGGCGGGCTGGTCGCGCCAGCTGATGCGGATGACGATCACACCCAGGCGATCCGGCCGGAAGGCGTCGGGAAATGATTCGGCCTCGCCCAACCAGCCGCACACGAAGTTGCGGCAGGGTGACACTGGCCGCTCGGCATAGATGGTGCACTTGGCAGCGACCAGGAAATGGCAGTGCTTGCCGGGGTACATGGCATGGCCGCGGATCTCGCCCGCCGCCCACCCTTGGCAGCACGCGGTGCAGCCGCCACAGGCGCGCGATGCCGCCGCGGCCGATGTCAAGGTCTGGGCGCGCGGCGCGGCCGGGTCCGTGACGATCGGGATCGCGGCCAGGCCGACCCCACAGCATTGCTTGTACTTGCGGCCGCTACCGCAACTGCAAGGATCGTTGCGGCCGGGGCGCGTCGGAGGAGGATTCATCGGATTCGGACCTGGCGCACCGGGGGAAGAACAGTACGCCCCCGGGCATCGTGCATTTTGACATGGCAGTCCGATGAGGGATCCCATGGAAGGCCGCCGCCGCATGGCGTTCCTGCGCGCGGAACATCGGTCCATTTATCGGGATTCCCAGTACACTACGTCGCCCCGCGCCACGATGCCCAACCACCCGTTCCTTTCCTCCATTCGCGCTCGCCCGGTTTCCACGCCGATGGCGGCGACCGCATGGACACCGCCCGCCGCGCGGCTTCGAACGACCGTGCGTGGCCGCGAGCAGCAACGATCACGGTCGCACCGCCGATGAACATCTACGCGGTGGTCGCGCTGTCGGTGTGCACCCAGATCGCCACCAAGGGCAGCAAGATGCTGGTCGCGCTCACCGCCCTGGAATTGCATGCGAGCCCGTTCGCGATCGGCCTGCTCATCGCCATGTATGCGCTGTTTCCCATGCAACTCGCGCTCTACGCCGGGCGCGTCTGTGACCGTCGCGGCGTGCGCCTGCCCATGGTGCTCGGCTCGATCGGCGTCGCCGTTGGCCTGGTCGTGCCCGTGGCGTTCCCCCAGTTGTGGGGCTTGTACGCCTGCGCGGTCGCGCTCGGCTCGGCATCGATCTTCTACCAGGTCTCGGCGCAGTACACCGTCGGCGCGGTGAGCGACGGCCCGGCCCGCACCCGCAATTTCGCCGTGTACAGTCTCGGCGGCTCGATCTCGGGGTTCATCGGTCCGCTCCTCGTGGGATACATGCTGGAAGGTGCCGGCCGCACGGCGACGTACGCGGCACTCGCGGCCGTAGCCATCATTCCGGCCATCGTGCTGACGCTGTTGCGCCACCGGCCGCTGCCCCGGCAGCGGCGCGCCGAGCCGGATGACGAGCAGGGCGACATGCGCCTCACGCGCAACCCCGGCTTGCGCCATGCGTTCATCACCAGTGCCGTGATCCTGACGGGCCTCGATCTCTTCAGCTTCTACATGCCGATCTATGGACGCGCCCTCGGCCTGTCGCCCTCGTCGATCGGCATCGTGCTGAGTACCCAGGCCGCCGCCGCCTTCGTGGTGCGGCTGTTCCTGCCACGACTGGTGCATCGGCTCGGCGATGCGGCCGTACTGCGCACGATGCTCGCGGTCGCCGGGGCCGCCTATCTCCTGTTCCCGTTCGTCCACGAGATGGCCACCCTCGCTGCCGTCGCCTTCGTCATGGGCCTCGCGCTGGGCTGCGGCCACCCGCTGTCCATGCAACTCGTCCAGCGCCACGCCCCGGCAGGGCGCGTCGGCGAAGCCATCGGACTGCGCCTCACCTTCAATCGAGTCACCCAGATCGCCGTGCCGGTGATCTTCGGATCGCTGTCCGGATTCGGCGTGTTCGCGGTGTTCTGGGCCAATAGCGCCCTGCTATTCGCCGGCTCGCTCGTGCGCAGCAAGGTGCAGTGACGTGCCGACTGCGCACCTGATTGCCATCGTCGCGTTCCGCGGGCCGGGACGGGCGCGATCGGCGTTGACGGATCACACTCGCCATGACTATCGTCGCCCCCCCGGCGCGTCATGTCCGGATCATTGCCGCCGAGGCCGAACCGGCCCGATGGGGCTTGCCTCGTGGAGGGATTCGATGTCACGCATGCTGTTCCAGGTCAGCTTCGCCGCAGTGCTGGTCGCGGCGTCCACAAGCACCACGGCGCAGGACGGATCGCCCGAGCGCGGCTACAAGCTCTACATGGAAAAGATGTGCTACACCTGCCACGGAACGGCCGGCCAGGGCGGGGAGCGTGGCTCGGGACCGCAGGTCGCGCCCAGCGCCTGGCCGCTCGAGGCGTTCGCGCAACAGCTGCGACATCCGCGCCAGGACATGCCCCGGTACGCCGCGAAATTCGTGAGCGACCCCGAGGTCGCCGACATCCACGCCTATCTCAAGTCGATCAAGCCCTGGCGAGCCGCCAAGGATATCGATCTCTTGCGCAGCGCGCCCTGATCCGAGGAATCACCATGAGTGAACACGACAGCAACGGCACACCATGGGCCCCGGCACAGGCGCAAGGCCTCGATCGCCGTACGTTCCTGAAGACCGCCGCCGCCGCGAGCGCCGGGATGGCCACCACCGGTCTTGCGGCCACCGACACGGACGCAACGCGCAAGGGCAATGCCGAGCCGGCGGGCGAGAAGAAGGCCAGGCCGGCGCACGGCGATACCATCATCGGTCGGCCGGGATCGGATTTCATGGTCGATGTCATCAAGACCCTTGATCTCGAGTATGTCGCGGCCAATCCGGGATCGAGCTTTCGCAGCCTGCACGAGTCCGTGGTGAACTACGGCGGCAATCGCAAGCCCGAGCTCCTGACATGCCTGCATGAGGAGTCGTCGGTGGCGATCGCCCATGGCTATGCGAAGGCCGCCGGCAAACCGATGATGGTGATGGCGCACGGCACCGTGGGGCTCCAGCACGCCGCCATGGGCCTCTACAACGCGTGGTGCGATCGCGTGCCGATATTCGTGGTCGCCGGCAACGGCCTCGATGCCACCAAGCGCCGCGTCGGCACGGAGTGGTATCACTCGGTGCAGGATGCAGCAATCATGGTGCGCGACTTCGTGAAGTGGGACGACCAGCCTGCCTCGCTGCAGCATTTTGCCGAGTCGGCGGTGCGCGCCTATCGGGTGGCCACCACCCCGCCGATGGAGCCGGTGCTGCTCATGGCCGACATCGACCTCCAGGAAGACGGCCTCGAGCACGCGGGCGAGCTCGCCATCCCCAAGCTCACGCCAGCCCGGTTCCCCCAGGGCGACGCCGGCGCCCTCGCCGAAGCCGCGAAATGGCTGGTGAACGCCAAGTCGCCGGTCATCATCGCCGACCGGGCCGTGCGCAACCAGGAAGGCGTGGTGCGGCTTACCGCCCTCGCCGAGGCGCTCGGCGCGCCGGTCGTCGACCTCGGATCGCGTATGAATTTCCCCAGCCGGCATCCGCTCTGCCAATCCGATGCCCGGCGGACACTGGTGCGTGAGGCCGACGTGGTGCTGCTGCTCGAGGTCGCCGACCCGTTCGGCCAGTTCAACTCCATTGGCGATCCCCACAAGGAGCATCGGCGGCTGGCGCGCAAGGATGTCAAGATCATCAGCATCTCGATGGCCGACGCCTACATTCGCGCCAACTACCAGGACTTCCAGCGCTTCCTGGCGGTCGACCTGCCGATCATCGGCGACGCTCAGGCCACGCTGCCCGCGTTGCTCGAAGCGGTCCGGCGCGAGACGTCCGCCGACCACCGGAACGTGTTCGCCGCACGAACGACCAAGTTGGGCGAGGACCAGAAGAAGCTGGTGCAGCAGGCGAAGAGCGCAGCAGCCATTGGTTGGGACCTCAGCCCGATCAGCACGCCGCGGCTGGCGATGGAGACCTGGAACGCAATCAAGAACGAGAATTGGTCGCTCGCGGTGAGCGACCGCATTCCCTGGGCGCGGCGACTGTGGCCGACGACCCAGTATCACCAGATGCTCGGCGGTGCCGGGGGCCAGGGCGTCGGCTACGGCGTCGGCGGCGCGCTGGGCGTGGCGCTAGCCAACCGCGATCGCGGCCGCTTCACCGTCACCTTCCAGCCGGACGGCGACCTGCTCTACGCCCCCGGCGTGCTGTGGACCGCCGCGCACCACAAGATCCCGATCCTGTACGTGATGCACAACAACCGCGCCTACCATCAGGAGGTCATGCATCTGCAACGGATGGCATCGTTGCACGATCGCCGCCCCGACCAGGCATGGATCGGCAATGCCCTCACCAATCCCGATATCGACTTCGCGATGCTCGCCAAGGCGCACGGGGTATGGGCGGAAGGGCCGATCAGCGACCCTGCTGCGCTCGCGCCGGCCCTGCAACGGGCGGTGGCGGTGGTGAAGGGCGGCGCGCCCGCGCTGCTCGACGTGGTGTGCCAGCCACGCTAGCGATAATGGGGTCAGTGTAAGTTATCGGCGCAGCGCGCGGGCGGCGCGGAACCCGTACCCCATGGGCTCGGCGGAGCCGGCAGGCGCGGTCGCCCCAACGGACTGGTGGCACTGCCGGTGCCGTCGGCCCGCGTGAACATGAAGCCCTGATAACTTACACCGACCCCATTACCCCGGGATGTCAGGCTCGACCAGATGGGCAAGCTGGGCGAGCGATTCCTGCCAGCCCAGGTAGCACATCTCCAGCGGAATCACCTCCGGCAGTCCTTCCTGCACGATGTCGATTTCGGTGCCGCAGGAGACGGGCTTCAGGGACACCGTCACCAGGATCTCGCCCGGCAGGTTGGGATCGTCGAACCTGTCGGTGTAGCGGAGGCGCTCGCCCGGCACGAGCTCCAGATACTCGCCGCCGAATGAATGGCCGTGGCCCGACGAGAAATTCTCGAACGACATCTTGAAGGTGCCACCGACCTTCGCATCCAGGTGATGAACCTTGCACGTGAAGCCATGGGGCGGCAGCCACTTGGCCATTGCCGCGGCGTCCAGGAACGCACGGTAGACCTTCTCCGGCTTGGCGCGAAGCACGCGATGGAGGCGGACGGTTCCGGTTGGCATGGGCGATCTCCTGAAATGGGGTCAGTCCTGATTATCCAACAACCCGGCAGGCTGGGTGACCGGATCCCGTTCGGAAGGTTCGCTCGGACGACCCCCAGCCCCAGCCGGTGGCTTCATAGGGCGCCTTCCGTTCACGATGACCGAGGTCGCCGGCGCGGCTCCGTCTGCGCGAAGGGTCGGGCGCACACGCCCCACGATCGATCTAGAACCAATAATCGGCGACGCAACGCCCGTCGCGCGGCAAGTCATCGAACGTGTCGAGGCCATCGAAACGATCGATTGGAATTGTCGCCACGGCGTCCGGCTCGGCAAGTCGCAGGTTGACGGCAATCCGGCGACGGCCATCCTGCCCCTTCTGCTGGGCGCGCCACCAACACACACAGCCGCAGGTGGGACAGAAATGAAACGCGATCGACTCGCCGCGGACATAGGCGCGCGTCGCGCCGGAGACCTTGATGCCTTCTCCCTCGTAGTCATACGCCCAGAGCACGCCATAGCGTCGGCAAACGGTGCAGTTGCACGCTGTTGCACCGTCGGGCTGGCCCTCGAATTGCCATCGAACCGCGCCGCAGTGACAGGATCCTTCGATCATCGCCGTGTTTCCTCGATGTGCCGCTCAGCCCCCGACGCCTCTGCATCGGGCACCGCCCGTTGCAGGTGCCGTTCGAGGCCATCTCGATCGACGTACTCGCGCACGGTCGTGATCTGCCCCGCGTTCAACTGGAAGGCGCATCGCGCCGAGAGCGCGATGGCAACGCGTTCGTAGTAACGACCATTGTGCATGCCGCGGAAGTGCCGCGCCGCTCGCAATTCGACCATGACCACCTATGGTGCGCTGGCAACATGCACGAGTTCGAATTGCCAGTCGGGCAGCTCGGCATATACGCGTTGCATGCGAGCACATAGTCAGCCCGTGCCTCGAGTGACACGTTCGGAGCCCCACAGTGCATAGGTGACATCTCGCGGGACATCGGAAGCCCGGACATCCCATTCTCGAACGTTCTCCGCGTCGCGAAACGCGCGCACGACCGACCCGGGGGTTCGCGTTCACGTGGACCGCACTGCAGTGCTCAGAGACCTTGCCGTCCAAGTCGAGCGCCGCGGCAGAAGCGCCGACCACGGCAGCTCCGGCCCGTGACCCGCGATGGTCGGGTCAGGCATGATGCGCATGGAGCATGTGTAAGGCCTCACCGCTCCGGGGCAAGCGTGACGACGCGCCGATACGACCGAAGCACGCCTCCACCCGCCTTGGCGTGTTGAGATGCTTGTGTGAAGATTTCCCGAATCGGTCTGTCAAGGTTTCCGGATTTTCTTTTGGAGTCATGAGGATCCAGACCGACCGATCGTCTGGTGTCTCACTGAGCTGCGTTCCGACGTTTGCGGATGGCCGTCACTTGCTCCCCGCCCTCGCCCCAGTTCTCCGGCTCAATCTCCTCGATGATCACGATGACACTTTCGCGCCGCTTTGAAAGTACAGTTTCCATGAGCTCCGTGATGCCGGAGATCAGGGCAGCCTTCTGCTCGGTCGTGGTTGCAACGTCGCGCCGGGCGATGCGTATGTTGACAAGCGGCATGGAACCTCGAGGGTGAGTGAGTCCAGGTGAGGTGGCGACATGACTGCCGGGCTTATCGGGTCAGGCGACCCTCCGACCCGCCGCGCACGCGGCCCAAACGGGATCAGACTCCACTTTTCCGACCGACTGCGCTCGCGGAGGTCGGGGGGTCCAACGGCATCGGATCCGCGCTCGTTTCGGCAATCTTGGCACGAAACGAGGTGCGCACCCGCAGGCAGGTGCGCGTCTGCCGCCCCGC
>JBDTWB010000196.1:0-7693 GCA_040006895.1 Casimicrobiaceae bacterium
GGCGGTCCACTTCCGGCATTACGAGCACGAAGTGACGGCGCAGATGCAGGAGGACTACCGCCTCACCCTGGGCGAGGTCTACGAGATTTCGCGCCCGGAAGCGCCGGCGGTGTTGCGCCTGAAACTTTGTGGGGCGGAGGCGGCGTTCGCGCAGGATGCCTGCGAGTACGCCGAGCTTCACTACCGCGTCGAGAAGGCGCGGGGTTACGCCCACGAGGGCCGGCTATGGAGCCCCGGCGTGTTCTCGGTGCGACTGGCGCCCGGAGGCGACGCGGCGCTGGTCGCGTCCACCGAGCCCACCGAGACCATGCTGGCAATGACGCCCGCCGAAGCGCTTTGGGCGGAGCAGGAGCGCCGCCGGCGCCTGTTGCGGCTCGCGCCGCCGGCCGCGCGCCAGGGTGCAGCCGCCGAGCTGGTTCTCGCCGCGGACCAGTTCGTGATCACGCCCGCGGGCCGCCACGCCGACGCGGTGCGCGCTACGGCGGAAGGGGATGACCTGCGCAGCGTGATCGCCGGGTACCACTGGTTCACGGATTGGGGCCGCGACACGATGATCAGCCTGGAAGGGCTGACCCTGACGACCGGTCGCGTCCGCGAGGCCCGCAGCATCCTGCGCACCTTCGCCCATTACGTCCGCGACGGCCTGCTGCCGAACATGTTTCCCGACGGCAGCAACGATGGCCTGTACCACACCGCCGATGCGACCCTTTGGTTCTTTCACGCCCTCGATCGTTACTTGCGGATCACCGGCGACGACGCCATCATCGAGCGCCTGCTCCCGACGATGACCAGAATTGCGGAGCGGCATCTTGCCGGCACACGCTTCGGCATCGGCGTCGACCCGGCCGACGGTCTGCTCCGCCAGGGGGCCGACGGTTACCAGCTCACCTGGATGGATGCCAAGTGCGACGGCTGGGTGGTGACTCCGCGGCGCGGCAAGGCAGTCGAGATCAATGCGCTCTGGTACAACGCACTCATGGTGCTCGCGGCCTGGACGGAGCGGGTGCACGGCGGCGATGCGGCCCAAGTGTGGCGCGGCCACGCGCGCCGCGCGCAGCACGCTTTCAACGCGCGCTTCTGGTATGCCTCCGGTGGCTATCTGTACGACGTGGTCGACGGCCCCGACGGCGACAGCGCCGAGTGCCGCCCCAATCAGGTCTTCGCGATCTCGCTACCGCACGCCGTGCTCGATCCCGCGCATTGGGAAAGTGTGCTCGGCGTGGTCGAACAGCGCCTGGTCACGCCGCGCGGGCTGAGGTCACTCGCGCCTGGCAGCGAGCACTACGCGCCACGTTATTTCGGTTCGTTGCGCGAGCGCGATGCCGCCTATCACCAGGGCACCGTGTGGGGCTGGCTGATCGGACCGTGGGTGGACGCATGGCGCAAGCTGCATCCCGACGATGCCGATGGCGGACGGCGCTGGCTCGAGGGCCTGGTCGATCACATGTCGCAGTTCGGGATCGGCTCGATCGCCGAGGTGTTCGACGCCGAGGCGCCTTATACGCCCCGCGGTTGCATTGCCCAGGCGTGGAGTGTCGCCGAAGTCCTGCGGCTGCTGGTCGGGACTCATCCCGCGCCGCGCCGTTGACGCCCGGCCGAGGTGCACTTCCCGATTTCATCGGTCGGGTCCGATTGGGCATGGATCCGGGCGGCGCAGCCTTGGCCCTGCGGTAAATGACGCGGAGCGCTCGCGCTCGAGGTGCGCACCGGCAACCCTGGTTTCGACCCTACCGGTGTTCCGATCACCGCGCCTACCCGCATTGCGTCGCATCGATTGCGATAGAGCGACGATCGTCTGCGAAACCCGTTCAGGCTGCCGGCCGGAGCAGCTCGGGGTCGAGCGCCCGATCGATGCACGCCTCCAGCGTCGGAGCGTCGAGTCCGGGCGGTCGGCAACGGGCGATGGCGGCGACCACCACGCGGGCATTGCGCGAGGTTATGGAATAGCCCCGCGACGTCAGGTATTGCTCGACGAAACTACGCATGAAGTCGGACCCGTCGGCGTCGAGACTATCCGCGACTGCAGGGAGATGCACCAGGTCATGGATTGCGTCAGCAGAATGGCACGCGCTTGTGTTCGTTTCCATGAGGCTGGGTCTCGGTGTCGCCCTCGAGCAGGCATCGCACGCACTTTCGCCGCGCACGCCATTCGGGGCAGTCAGGCCGCGCGCGGAGATTCTGTAGGAGCGGACCTACGACTCGCAGCTTCGCTGCCCGGCTCGCCGCCCGATCCACCCGTTGATGCGCTGCCCGAGGCGTTTCCTTCGCTCCATCCACGGTGCGGAATGTGAACGCGGACTACCGTCCCATGGGCCTGCTCGCCGGGCAGGATGGCGAACTCGCCGCCGAGCGACGACACCCGCTCGCGCATGCCGGCGATGCCATAGCTGCGCCGGCCGCCCGCGGCGGGTTCCTGCACGCCTATCCCGTCGTCGGTTACCGTCAGGGCGAGCCCGCCGTCGCGCGGGGCGAGGCATACCTCGACGTGGGCGGCGCGGGCATAGCGCGCGACGTTGGTGAGCGCTTCCTGCACGATCCGGTAGAGCGCGATGGCAATGCGCTGGTCGATGTCCGGCACGTGCTCGACCCGGTCGACGCTGCAGGGGATCCCGGTGCGTCGGGAGAAATCGCCCGCGAGGCTCTTCAATGCCTCATTGAGGCCCATCATGTCGAGCACGCTGGGCCGCAGGCCTTCCATGATGCGGCGCTTGACCATCGCCGCGGAATGCACGAGGTCCACCGCCCGCGTAGCCACGTCCTGCACCACCGGCGCATCGGCTTTGCGGCGAATGAGATCGAGATCCATGCTGAGGGCGGTCAGCATCGCTCCGAGCTCGTCGTGCAATTCCCGTGCGAGGGAGCGCTTCTCGTTCTCGGCGACTTCGATCAGGTGATGGGAGAGGTTGCGCAATTCTCGCGTGCGCTCGTCGACGAGCAATGCAAGGTTGGCATTGACGCGGCGCAGATCCTGCTCGAGCTCGCGACGCCTTGTGCTGTCGAAAAATACGCCCAGTGACCGGAATGCGACGTCGTGCTGGTCGTAGATGAAGCGGCCGACCGCGGTGAGCCAGATGCGCCGGCCGTCGCGCGGCCGGATGAAGCGGTATTCGAGTACGTAGCGCGCCTTGTTGCGCCTCGCCAGGTCATGCTGCTCCAGCACGGCGTCGCGATCCTCGGGATCGATGCATGCAACCCACGTGTCGAAGCTCGCCCGGAACCCCGGCGCCGGCGCGAAGCCCAGGATCGGGAAGCTCGCCTCGGTCCAGACCGATTCTCCGGTAGCGAGATCGACGTCGAAGGCCCCCATGTTGCCCGCTGCGAGCGCCATCCGCAGCGATTCGTCGCGCTCGGCCAGCACCCGGCTCGTGTGCTCCCGCTCGGCGAGCTGCCGGGCCAGTGCGTACTGCCGCTCGCGGTCGCGCAACGCTGCACGCACCGCGCTGGTGAGGACGGCGACGCGTGCGGGGCGCTCGAGGATGGTGACGTTGCCGAGGAGCTCCATGGCCCGCACCGTCGCCCAGGAATCGGCCCCGGGGCGTGCCAGCAGCAGCAAGGGCAGCTCGGACCACGGCGGCTGGGCGCCGAGCTGTACCTTGAGCTGGCCGATCTCGGCATCGGCCAGCGCTTCCTCGGCGAGCACCAGGCATCCCGCGCCCGTGGCGAGCTCACCGAGTAGCTGGGTCATGGACCGGCAGGCGTACGCGTTGATGCCCGAGCGGCCGAGCATGCGCCCGGCGAGTTCGGCATCGCGGCCGGTCGGGCACAACAGGAGGGCCCGCTGCTCGGAGGCGGCGGCCGCATTCGCCATCAGAGCTCCTCCCGGAGCAGCGGCTCCCGTGCCCCGACGTACATGGGCAAACCGGTAAGCACGCCCTGGAACTCGCGCAGCGGTTCGCCGATGCGGATTTCGCCCGTTTCCAGGCTGAACTCGCGGATCGTCCGCTCGTGTCGACCGCCGCGCCGCTTCAGCACCGAAATCGCCTGCCGCACCTGGCCGAAGGCCTCGAAATAACGCAGCAACACCACCGAATCGGCGAGGTAGCTCGTATCGACGGGCGAACTCATGCTCTGGCCCACGAGCCCGTGCTGGACGGCGACCAGGATCGTCGACACACCGGAGTGGCCGAGGTACATCAGCAGCTCGTGCAGCTGGACCAGCAGGTGCCGCTCGTGGGGCATCGAGTTCAGATAACCATTGAGGCTGTCGATCACCACCACGCTGGCGTTGTCCGCGTCGACCGCACCGCAGACGATCGCGGTGAATTCGCCCGGAGAGAGATCGCCGGGGGCGACCTGATGGATGTCGATCTTGCCGGCCTCGAGGTTCCGCGCGAGGGGGATGCCGAGGCCCTCGCAGCGCTCGACGAGGGTGTCAAGCCTCTCGTCGAAGAGGAAGAGCGCGGCCCGCTGGCCGCGCTCGGCGGCGGTCGTGGCGAACTTGGCGGCAAGCGTCGACTTCCCTGAGCCCGCGGCGCCAGTGATGAGCGTGCTCGTGCCGCGTTCGATGCCCCCGCCCAGCAGGTTATCGAAGCTGGGCACTCCGGTGCTCATTACCTCGCGCGCGGAATACGTCCGCCTGGGTGAAGCGGCAAGACGCGGGAAGATCTTGATTCCCCCACGGCGGATCTCGAGGTCGTGATAGCCGCCATGGAAACCTACCCCGCGGTACTTGACTACCCGCATACGGCGGCGCTGGCCGCCGAAGTCCTCTGCAGTGGACTCCAGGCGCAGCACGCCGTGCATGAGGCTCTGCACCTGGATGTGCGACGAGGCATCGTCGAGCAGGATCACCGTGCAGCCGCGCCCGGCAAAGAACTGCTTGAGTCCCATTACCTGGCGCCGGTACTGCAGCGTGTCGCCCGCGAGCAGCCGCAGCTCGGAAAGGGAATCGAAGATCACCCGCTGGGGTTTCTTGCGGTCGATCTCGCCGAGGATGGCGTTCGCGGTCTCGGAGAGCTCGACCTCGGCCGGATGAAAGAGAGTGTAGTGCTGCTCGGCACCGAGCATCTCCTGGGCGGGCACCACCTCGAGAATGTCGATGCCCGCGAGATCCCAACCGTGCGAGTGTGCGACGGCACGAAGCTCGGTTTCGGTCTCCGAAAACGTGACGTACAGGCAACGCTCGCCATTGTCCCGACCCGTCAGCAGGAACTGCAGGGCAAGCGTGGTCTTGCCGTTGCCGGGCAGGCCGTCGACGAGATACACGCGCTCCCGCGTGAAGCCTCCCCGCAGCACGGTATCGAGACCGGCGATACCGGTAGTGGCGGGGTTCAAGACGCGACCGAAATCGGGATCTTCTGAGGACATGGACGATGGGGATCAATGGAGGGAAGAGGGCGACGCACAGCCGGCGAGGAAGTGGGCGAAGCACAGCCGACGAGGATATCGGCGCAACACGCTAGCATTCCCCCGGGACCAAGAATGTCAGACAAAACCGGACAGTCGCGTCTGTCCAGGCTGACGCGGCCCTGAACCGCTGCGTACAATGCCGCAAGGATCCGCCATGCTGCTCCTGCGCCAACCACACGATCGTCTCCAGGCCTACCTGCTCCGCGATATCCTGGGCATGAACGGGATCAAGGCGCACGTTTTCAACCAGCACGCGACCAGCATCGTCGGCGAGGTTCCACCGGACGGATCGATGCCGCAGCTCTGGCTGGATGACGAGGGCGACCTGGCCCGCGCCGAGGCAGTGCTGAAGGCCCACGAAGCGAGCGCGGTACGCGAAGGCGCCAATGCCTGCCCGGAATGCCACGAGGACAATCCGCCGAGCTTCGAGGTCTGCTGGAAGTGCGGCCGGTACCTCTTCCCGGAATAGGACGGGACGGCGGCGCCGCCGGGCGCGTGCCCGGATGGCAACTCAGCCGGGCACCTGCGTGGTGTGGTCGAGATGATCGCCAACGCGCCCGGCCACCGCCTCGGCCGACGCGATGCAATCCCCGATCGCCACGCCGCCGCGGTAGTTCGCGGCGAAGAAGAGTCCGGGCAGTCGCGCCTCCACCGCCGAGACGGTTTGCATCCGGTCGAGGTGGCCCAGGCTGTATTGCGGAATGGCTTCCGGCCAGCGGGTGATGGCCTGCCACACGGGGCGCCCGTGTGCGCCGAGCAGCGAAGCGAGCTCGGCTGCGACGATGGCACCCAGATCGGCATCGTCCCGAGACAGCATCCCCGGATCGCGACAGCCGCCGACGAACGTGGTCAGCAACACGTGCCCCGCCGGCGCACGGCCCGCGAACATGCTGCTGGAGAATATCGTCCCGAGGATGCGGCGATGCTCGATGCGCGGCGCCAGGAAGCCGAAGCCGTCCAGCGCATGCGTCACGTCCTCCCGTCGGTAGAGACTCGCCACCGACGCGACGGGCGCGTATCGAACCTGTCGCAGAACATCGACCGCCGGCGCTGCCACGTCGATGGCCTCGACCAACCTTGCGGCCGCGGCCGCCGGCACTGCACAGACCACGCCATGCGCCCGCAGACTCCGCGTGCCGCCGGCGTGGCGCAGCCAAACGCTGTACGTACCGTCGTGCTCCACCGCGATACGCTCGGCGCGGGTCGCGAGCAACACGTCGGGGAGTGCCGCGGCGAGTGCCTGCGGCAGCACCTGCATGCCGTGGTCGAAGGAAAAGCTCGTGCGTGCTGCCGCCGGGTCGCGCGTGCGGCGCGCGTCGAGCAGCCCTTTGAGCAGGCTGCCGGAGCCCTGCTCGAGCGCATGGAGCCGCGGGAAGGCGGCGCGCACCGAGATCGTTTCCGGGTCCCCCGCGTAGATGCCGGCCACGAACGGATCGAGCGCGCGGTCGGCGAACTCGGCGCCCAGACGCCGCCGGACGAACGCGGCGATCGACTCGTCTCCCTCCGGCGGAGCCGGATCGATGAACGGCTCGCGCAGCAGTCGCAGCTTGGCGCCCAGCGAGAATGCCTGAGTGCGCAGAAACGCCAGCGGTGTGCGCGGCATCGCCACGGGTACGCCATTACGGACGATGAACCGCTGGCGCGCCGCGGTGCTGGCGTCGATGCGCCGGGCGCGAAGGTCGAGTCGATCGAGCAGCGCGTCGATCAGCGGCGTGCTCGCGAGCGCACTATTCGGACCGAGCTCGTAGAGCGCGCCGTCGCGGCTGCACGAGCCGATCACGCCGCCGACCCGATCCCTGGCCTCGATGACCCGGACCTGCATACCGCGACGCGTGAGTGCATGGGCGGTCACGAGGCCGGTCAATCCCGCGCCGATGACGATCACCTCCCGGGCTGCGCTCATCGGCGACGTCACCGCCATCGGGGCGTGCTTCGGCAGCGGCGCGGGCAGCGTTCCGCACTACATTCGCGCGGTCGCACGGCCCGCGACATAGCGGCTTCAGGGCACGACACGGTCGATGACGATGTCGACCGATGCCGCGCCAGGCTTGATTGCCGCGGAGTAGCCCTCGAGATCGCCGCTTTGCGGCATGGCGGCGCCCGACTTCGTGATCCGCGCCCCGACCACCACCTGGGCAGCCGATGACAGCGTGGCATTCGGCGCCATGGCCATCGAATCATCGAGCTTGAATCGGAGCGGAAGGTCCTTGACCTGCCGTTTCAGGATCGCAAGCGGCATCCGCGGGCCGTCGGCCGCGCGGGCGAAGACGAACATGGTGTCGTCCGGACGCGCTCGTGCGGCGAGCTTGGGATCGAGCGATACGGTCCCTGCAACCGCGGCCCC
>JBDTWB010000197.1:0-7676 GCA_040006895.1 Casimicrobiaceae bacterium
CTCACCTTCGGCCTCGCCATGGTGGTCGAGCAGGCGCTGCGCATGATCTACGGCGCCCCGCCGATCTCCTGGTCGATTCCACCGGAGTTGCGCGGCCAGGTAGTCATCGGCGACTTCTTCTATCCGCGCTATCGGCTGCTCGTGCTGGGCGTCGCCGTGGGCTGCGTGGCCGGTCTCTGGCTGCTGCTGCAGCGCACGCCGTTCGGGCGGGTGGTACGCGCCGGGGTGCAGAATCCGGACATGGTCGGTGCGCTCGGCATCTCGCTCCAGCCTTACATGGCCGCGGTCGCCTTTCTCGGCATCGGGCTCGCCGGTCTTGCCGGGGTGATGCTGGCGCCGATCTTCGCGATCCATCCCGCCATGGGCGCCGACATCATCACCGCGGCCTTCGTGGTGGTGGTGATCGGCGGCATCGGTTCATTCTGGGGCGTGGTGCTCGCGGCGGTGATCGTCGGCGTGACCAAGGGCGTGGTCACGGCGATGGGCTACCCCCAGTACTCGGAAGCGGCGATCTATCTCCTGATGCTGATCGTGCTGCTGGTCCGCCCGCGCGGCCTGCTCGGCGAGCGCATCCAGCGTTTCGAATAGCCATGCCGCACAAGCGCGACCTCATCGTCGTCGTGGCGGCCCTGCTGCTGCTGCCGCTGGCCATGGATGTCATCGGCCTCGGCACCACGTCGGCCACCGAAGTGGTGATCTTCGCCATGGCGTGCATGGCCCTGAACATCCTGGTGGGCTATACCGGCCTCGTTTCCTTCGGCCATGGCGCATGGTTCGGTCTCGCCGCCTACTGCGCGGGACTCGCCCAGCGCGAGTTGTTCAAGGGTTCGTTCCTGCTGCCGATCCTCACCGGACTCGCCGCCGTCGTGGTGCTCGCCCTGGTCTTCGGGTTCCTGATCCTGCGCCGGCGCGGGGTCTATTTCTCGCTCCTTACCCTGGCGTTGTCGGCAATGCTCTATACCGTCGCCTTCCGCTGGACCGAGGTCACCGGCGGCGAGAACGGCCTGGGCGGGATCACCCGGCCGACCTACGGCGGCCTGTCGTTCGAGAGCTCGGACCGCTACTACATGCTGGTGGCCACGGTCGCGCTGGTCGCGGTCGTGTTTCTGTGGCGCTTCCACCGTTCCCCGCTCGGCAGCGTGCTGGTCGCAATGCGCGAAAACGAGCCGCGGGCCCGCTTCGTCGGCTATCCCACCACCTACTACAAGCTGGTCGCCTTCACCGCGTCCGCGGCTCTCACCGGTCTCGCCGGCATGCTGCTGCTGTTCAACAACCGGATGACCTCTGCCGAGCCGATCTCGGTGGCGTTTTCCGGCGAGCTGCTGGCGATGGTGATCATCGGCGGCATGCGCTCGTTCCTCGGACCGGCGCTCGGCGCCCTGTTCTTCGTGATCTTCCGCGACAACCTCTCGCGGGTCACCGAGAACTGGCTGCTCTATTTCGGCCTGCTGTTCGTGGCGTTCATCGTGTTTTCGCCGCACGGTCTGGTCGGGCTCTACGAACAGGTCGCCCGGCGCTGGCGCAAGCCTGTGGCCGGCGACGCCGCGATGGCAAACCGCCGCGCCGGCGAGGTGGCCCTGCCGGATTTCCTCAAGCCCGCGAGCCACGGCGACGCCCCGGTCATCGAAGTCGCAGGCCTGGTCAAGTCGTTCGGCGGCATCCACGCGGTGCGCGACATCACGTTCACGGTCCGGGATCGCTCGCTGCATGCGCTGATCGGTCCGAATGGCGCCGGCAAGACCACGGCGTTCAACCTGATGTCGGGCATGTTCAGTCCCGATGCCGGCACGATCCGGCTCTGCGGCAAGTCGATCACCGGCCTCTCGCCGGAGCGCATCACCCTGGCCGGCATCGGCCGCTCGTTCCAGATCACCAACCTCTTCGGCGCGCTGTCGGTCGAGGAGAATGTCCGCCTCGCCGTGCAGGCTCGCGACCCGCACCGGTTCTGGTTCTGGATCGACGCTGCCTCCCTGCAACGGGTCAATGGCGAGGCCGCCGCGATCATCGGCGCCATGGGTCTCGGCGGCGTGGAGCACGCCGAGGCGGGCTCGCTGTCGTACGGAGGCCAGCGCCTGCTCGACATGTCCCTCGCCCTGGCCACCAAGCCGCGGGTGCTGCTGCTCGACGAGCCGCTTGCCGGGCTCGCCGCCGCCGAGCGCGACCGCGTCGGCGCGCTGATCAAGAGCATCTCCGCCGACGTGCCCGTGCTGCTGGTCGAGCACGACATCGACCGGGTCTTCGCCCTGGCGGACGCGATCACCGTCATGAACAACGGCGAGGTGCTGGTCGACGGCAGTGTCGCCGATGCCCGCGACTCGCCGAAGGTGCAGGAGGTCTACATCGGCTCGGGCGCGCATGCGCTCGCCGGCGTCCAGCGCCAGAGTGCTGCCCGGCCCGCCGTACTGCTCACGCTCGAGGGCGTGAACACGTTCTACGGCAAGAGCCACATCCTGCACGACGTGAGCTTCGCCGTGCACGAGCACGAGATCGTCGCCCTGCTCGGCCGCAATGGCGCGGGCAAGTCCACCCTGCTCAAGACCATCGTCGGTATCACCCCGCCTGCGACCGGGCGCATCACCCTCGGCACCGACGAGCTGGCGCGGCGACCGTCGGCCGAGGTGACCCGCCGGGGCGTCGCGTACGTCCCGCAGGGCCGGGGGCTGTTCGCCGGCATGACCGTCGCCGAAAACCTGGAACTCGGCCGGTTGAAGCGGCGCAACGGCCAAGGTACCTTCTGGGAGCAGGACAAGATCTTCACGTTCTTTCCCCGCATCAAGGAACGCTGGCGCTCGCCGGCCGACTATCTGTCCGGGGGCGAGCAGCAGATGGTGGCCGTGGCGCGCGCACTCATCGGCGACACCCGGCTGCTGCTGCTCGACGAGCCGTTCGAGGGCCTGGCACCGGCGATCGTGGAAGAGCTCTTCGACGCCTTCGACAAGCTGCGCCAGGAGGTCTCGATCGTGATCGTGGACCATCATCTCGATCTCGCCCTGGCCCTCTCCGACCGTACCGTCGCGCTGGAGCGCGGCGAGGTGCAGCACGTCGGGCCGTCGCAGGCGCTGTCGGCCGACATCGAGCTGCGCCGCCAGGTGCTGTGGCTCTGATCTGCAACCCGCCGGCGATGCCGGCAGCTTGAAAGGACATCGCATGGCCACTGCAGGCATCGTCGGCGCCGGGCTCATCGGCCGCGCCTGGGCGCACGTCTTCGCGCGGGGTGGGTGGGATGTGAAGGTGTGGGACCCGGTTCCGGCGGTGCGCGACAATGCCGCGCGCCTGATCGGCGAGTCGCTGCACGAGCTCGCCGCGCATGGACTCGTCGGTGACCCCGCCGGGGCCACCCGGCGGGTCACCGTCGTCACGACGCTCGAGGAGGCGGTCGCGCGCGCCGAATACGTGCAGGAGAACGGCCCGGAGACGGTCGATTCCAAGCGCGCGACCTTCGCCCTGCTCGATGCTGCTGCGCCGCCCACGGCGGTGCTCGCGTCGTCGACGTCGGCGATCGTTGCCTCGCATTTCACCGAGGCTCTCGCCGGTCGGGCACGCTGCATCGTCGCGCACCCCGTGAATCCGCCGCATCTCGTGCCGGTGGTCGAGTTGTGCGGCGCGCCCTGGACCTCGGCCGAGACCAAGGCGCGCGCCCGGGAGGTGATGTCCGCCGTTGGCCAGGTGCCCATCGAGGTGAAGAAGGAGATCGACGGCTTCATCCTGAACCGCCTGCAGGTCGCGCTGCTCACCGAGGCTTTCCGGCTGGTGCAGGAGGGCTATGTCAGTCCCGCGGATCTCGACCACACGATCGCCGATGGCCTGGGCCTGCGCTGGTCGTTCATGGGACCCTTCGAGACCATCGAGCTCAACGCACCCGGCGGAATTCCCGATTATTGCCGCCGCTATGTCGGCTGGTTTCGCCGTTACATGGCGGACTTGCCGTCCCCGGACGTGTGGGACGATACGAACTGGCAACAGGCCGCCGCGGCGTGGAATGGCACGCCCACCCCCGAGTCCATCGCCGCCAAGAGCCTGTGGCGCGACCAGCGTCTCGCGGCTCTCGTGGCGCACAAGCGTGCGGCGAAACCGAAAGCCGATTGAAACGAAGGAGATTCCATGTCGGAAACGAAGCCAGCCGCCAAATCGCCGCGCAAGGTCGTCATCACCTGCGCCGTGACGGGCGCCATCCACACCCCGTCGATGTCGCCGTACCTGCCGATCACCGCCGACGAGATCGCCGAAGCCGCCATCGGCGCCCACGAAGCCGGGGCAGCCGTCGTCCACCTGCATGCGCGCGATCCGAAGGACGGCCGCCCGGACCAGCGTCCGGAAGCGTTCGCGCCATTCCTGTCGCGCATCAAGAAGGCGTGCAACGTGGTGGTCAACATTACCACCGGCGGTGCGCCCACCATGACCGTCGACGAGCGGGTCGGGCCCTGCGCGCACTTCAAGCCGGAAGTCGCCTCCCTCAACATGGGGTCGATGAACTTCGGGCTCTTTCCCATGCTCGCCCGCTTCAAGGAATTCAAGCACGACTGGGAGCGGCCCTATCTCGAAGGTTCCGAGGACCGCATTTTCAAGAACACCTTCAAGGACATCGAGTTCATCCTCAGGACCTGCGCCGCCAACGACACCCGCTTCGAGATCGAGTGCTACGACATCGGCCACCTCTACACCCTGCGCCATTTCGCCGATCGCGGTCTCGTGAAGCCTCCGTTCTTCATCCAGTCGGTGTTCGGCATCCTCGGGGGCATCGGCCCGCATCCGGAAGACGTGGCCCACATGCGGCGCACGGCCGACCGGCTGTTCGGCACCGATTACGTCTGGAGCGTGCTCGGCGCGGGTCGCAACCAGCTGCCCATCGCGGCCCAGTCGGTGTCCCTCGGCGGCAACGTCCGGGTCGGCCTGGAGGATTCGCTGTGGATCGGGCCGGGCAAGCTCGCCGAGACCAACGCGGTGCAGGTTCGCGCGGCGCGGCAGATCATCGAGGGCCTGGGGCTGGAGATCGCCACGCCCGACGAGGCGCGCGCGATCCTGAAGCTCAAGGGCGGCGCCAACGTCGGGTTCTGAAGCGCACCGCGTCCGAAGCTCGCGCCGGCGCGCCCGGCTGGCGCGGTTTGCGACGCCCTGCACGCCATCCGCCATCCGTGCATCGGCGGTTTATCGCCCGCTGTGGGGTCGATGCCCTGTGACCGATGCTAGGATGGCGCAAGGCGGCCTGCAGGCGGGCGCACGGTACGTCGACCTGTTTTCCGGCTGCGGGAAAACGCGCGGCAGCGCGCGACTCCCTCCGCGGCGACTGACCTGTCGCGCGGAAGGCCCTACCCATAACCGGCGCCCGGGCGCGCCATCTGCGCGAGGTGAGACCATGTTCAAGTCGATTCTGGTTGCCATCGATGGCGGAGCCACGTCGTTGCGCGGCTTTCGGCAAGCCCTCGCCCTGGCCAAGGAGCAGGACGCGACTTTGCACGTGCTGCACATCCTCGATGACGCGCCACTCATCACCGGCTACGAAGGCGCCGGCTACATCACCCAGGACTACGTCGACCGACTGGACGAGACCCTGCGCCGGAACGCCAACAAGGTGCTGGCCAAGGCAGCTGCGGAAGCCAGCGCCGCGGGCCATGCCATCAACCCCGTGCTGGTCGAGGCGCGTGGCAACGGCGTTGCCGGCATCATCGTGCGCGAAGCGAGGAAACTGCGGGCCGACCTGATCGTGCTGGGCACCCACGGCCGCAGTGGCCTGAAGCGCCTCGTGATGGGCAGCGATGCCGAAGCGGTGGTGCGGGAGACGAAGCTGCCCGTGCTCCTGGTGCGGGCCGGCCCCAGCCGTGCGTCGCGCGCGAAGTCTCCTGCCAAACCCGGTGGGCCGACGGGCAAGACCGCGAAGCGCACGACCAAGACCGGGACGACCAAGACCGCGAAGCGGACGACAAAGTCGACGCCCAAGGCGCGCCAACAACGGGCCTGAGATCCAGGCATCCGTCGCGAGTCGATCGCGCGTTCGAGTTCGTCGCCCGACCAGGCCTGCCCGTGGACGAAATCCCCAGCACCCGCGTGCTGCCGGCGCGCGGCCTCGAGCAGGCCGTCACGACGATCCTCGCGGCCGGCGGCAGTCAGGATGGCGAAGCGCGCCAGGTCGCGACCTCGCTGGTCGATGCCAACCTGCGAGGCCACGATTCCCACGGCGTGGGCATGGTGCCGCGCTACGTCGAGGCACTACTGGACGGCGGCTTGCGCCCGAATCGCACGGCCCGGATGACCCTCGACATCGGCACGATGCTCGCCGTCGACGGCGATCGGGGCTATGGCCAGGTGATCGGCGCCGCCGCGATGACCCGGGCGATCGAGCGCGCGCGGCAGCACGGCAGTTGCGTCCTCGCCGTTGCCAACACCCACCATCTCGCCCGCATCGGCCAGTTCGCGGAAATGGCGGTCGCCGCGGGACTGGTGTCGATCCATTTCGTGAACGTCCTGTCGCGACCGATCGTGGCGCCCTGGGGCGGCAGCGATGCGCGCTTCGGTACGAATCCATGCTGCGTCGGCATTCCACTGCCAGGCGAGCCGCCTTTCATCCTCGACTTCGCGACCAGCGTGGTCGCGCAGGGCAAGATGCGTGTCGCGCACAACAAGGGCGAGGCGGTGAAGCCCGGGTTGCTGATCGACGACCAGGGCCGGCCGACGACCGATCCGCGCTACGGCGTGGTGCCGCCGGTCGGCGCGATCATGCCCTTCGGCGAGCACAAGGGGTATGGGCTGGCCATCGCGTGCGAGCTCCTCGGCGGTGCGCTCACCGGCAGCGGCACCGAGAACGGGATGTCGCGAGGCGACCGCCGCGTGGTCAACGGGATGCTCGCCATCCTGATCGATCCCACGCGACTCGACTCCGCGACGTTCGCGGCGCAGGCCCGCAGCTTCCTCGATTGGCTGCGGCAATCATCGCCCGCGCCGGACTTCGATCGCGTCCGCATTGCCGGCGAGCCGGAACGGGAAATGCGTGCGCACCGCCTCGCCGCGGGCATACCGGTCGATGGGACGACCTGGCAGGCGATCCGCGACGCCGCCCACACGCTCGGTATTGCGCCGGACGCGATCGAAGCTCTCGCCGGGGGCGAAGGCTGAACTCGACCGTCGGTCGCGGTGCGTGCCGGCTACGGTCACCGCTAGACGAAATCGTGGCCGATCACGCAGCGCAGGGTCACGCTCGGGCCCTCATTCTTCTCCCGGTTGCTGAGCCACCACACGGCCGCCTTGCGGACCGACCAGGGCGCTTCCTCGCCGGCGAGCAGGAACGCCGCGAGCATGCCGAGGTAGGGTTGGTGACCCACGATCACCACCGGCTCGGGCGCGTCCGGCCAGTGCGCCGCGGCGAGCACGGCCGCCACCGATGCACCGGGACCGAGGTCTTCCATGGTCTTGAACTTGCGATCGAGACCGCGGGCCGTCTGCTGGGCGCGATCCGCAGGCGAGACCAGGATCCGCGCGTTGTCGGGCAAATGCCGGTTCAGCCAGCCTCCGACCCGTTCCACGTGCTTCTGCCCTTTGGCCGTGAGCTGCCGGCGCGCGTCGGGCTCGCCGTCTTCCGCTTCGGCGTGTCGCCACAAGATGAGCTCCATCGGCATTGCGTCTCCTCTAGCTAGTTGGTGTGCGCCGGCAGGTTCGCGTCGGCGCTGGTCCGCGCCGGCGAAGCC
>JBDTWB010000198.1:0-7623 GCA_040006895.1 Casimicrobiaceae bacterium
TGAGTCGAAGCGCCGTCACCCGCAAACTCGCCGCGATCCTCATCGCCGACGTAGTCGGCTACAGCCGGCACATGGAACGCGATGAGGCTGGAGCGTTCGCGCGACTGCAAGGGATTCGCGGGCGCGTCATCGATCCCAAGATTGCCGAACACGGCGGCCGGGTCGTCAAGACCGCCGGTGACGGGATGCTACTCGAGTTCGGCAGTGCGGACGCCGCGCTGCGTTGCGCGATTGACGTGCAGCGCGCGATGAGCGCGGACAACCAGTCGAAGGCTCCCGACGAGCGCACCGAGTTCCGCATCGGCATCAACTTGGGTGACATCATCGTTGACGGCAATGACATCGCGGGCGATGGCGTCAACGTCGCGGCGCGGCTGGAGGCGCTGGCCGAGCCGGGAGGCATCTGTGTGTCGGCCGATCTGCGTCCATCTACGGGGGCGGGCGGGCCAATACACGCTTAAAATGACCTAGGTTTCGACCTTTTGATCCGTTGGTCGGCAGTTCGAGCCTGCCACGGCCTGCCAATCTTCCTGGCGCAATTGCCTGTCCTCGAAAGCCCCCGGGCAGCATTTAGGGCTCCGTCGGAGCCTACTGGGAGCCGATTCCCGGGCGAATCCAGGACGGAACGGCGGCCGGCGGGGACGATCCAACGGACTCATCCTAGCGGAGGTCCCATGTCGCACTATATCGACGCCATCGTCATCCCGGTTCCCCGTGCCAAGCTCGACATCTACAAGCGCATGTCCCAGGAATGGGGCAACGCCCATCTGCGCCACGGTGCCTTGTACTACTCCGACTCGATCAGCGACGACGCCCAACCGGGCAAGGTGACTTCGTTTCCCCAGGCCGTGCAACTCCGGGACGACGAGGTGATCGCCCTGGCGTGGGTCGTGTACCGGAACAAGGAGGACCGCGATCGCATCGGCAAGGCGGTCATGGAGGATCCGCAGCTCAAGGAATCGATGGATCCCTCGAACATGCCCTTCGACGGCAAGCGCATGTTCTGGGGCGGCTTCGAGACCATCGCCGAGCTCGCCGCCAGCCGCTGAGCATTCCCCTGGCTGAGCGCGCAAGCGAAGCCGGGCGTAGCATCCCGTCGCGCGGGGCCTTGGGTCGCCGCGCGACACGACGACACCGGTCGAAGCCGGGTATCTGTCGCCATTCACGGAGACGGTAGCGCCGACCGGCAGGTTCATCGCTCTCCCGCGCAGCCGTCGGTAATGGCTGGGGTGATCCCGCCGATTTTCGCCTCCTCGATCATCCTGTTCCCGCAACGCTGGCGCAGTGGTCCGGATGGCCTGTGGCGCGGTCTGCGCGCAATTCGGTGTCGCGCGTCCGACCGACTTCATTGCGGCGCGCAGAAGGCAGCAGCGTCCGGCCGTAACTTTCCCGGCGGTACGCAACCACGATGCCGATCGCGCAGCCCTCGCCGGGATGGAGCTCGTAGGTGTCCAGGTCGCCCACGCGGCAAGGCACGGCGGGGTAGTCCGGGCCCAGTGGCAGATCTTGACCGAGCATCACGTCGGTCGTGCCGGAATTGAGCCCCGTCAACCCCACGTAGCGCACTTATCTGACCTGGACATCGCCAAGCTGCACATCCTGAGGTGTCACGGTCAGCGCGGTTGCGGCAGTGGCCAAAGCCGGCGCGACCAGAGCGCCGCCGAAGGCCGTTAACAGCAGCGCGCACATGGCTGCACGCCACCCTCGGGAATACGCGTTCGACAATGGCTTCATCGAGTTGGCCTGGTGAGAATCAGACGCGCCAGGCAGGGGAAAGGGGGTGGTGGGGGAGCACCGCACACGCAAGCACGAATCGGAGTCTTCTCCGAGGGTGCCAACGGGATCGTCGCCAGACAATGTCGTCGATGCCCGACGCCGGCGTCCTTCGCGGCGTCGCTGCAGTCGCGAGAAGTGCAAATCGGTGGGGCTGGATGTTGCTGGCCGGCGCCGAGCGATCACCGTGCGGAGCATGCCGCGGAGAATCTTTCTCCGATCGCGTGGCACCGTCGTCTCGCCACGACACTTGTACGGGATGGGGTGCGGATCTATCATCCGCGAGGTCTTGATCACGGCAGCCAATGGCGGTGTCGTGACACCCGGTCGAGAAACCGGCTCTCGCGCTGAAGGGACGCCCCAATTCGCGGGCGCCGATACGCTCCACTCCACATGACACCGCGGGCCAACATGCCGCAGGACAAATTGCCGCAGGACAAATTGCGTGAGTTCTTCCGCGAGCTCTCGGCGACGAGATCCGCCGTTTTGATTGGCGTCGTAGTCCTCGGGCTCGGTGCGTGGATCGCGCGCACCAACACCCTTACCGGGGTCGAGTTCTACAACGGCAGCCTCAACCAGTATTTCATCGCGACCGCGCCGGAAGAGGCCGATACGCTCGATGCCCTCGATGGTTGGGAGCGTACCGGCGGGCAATTCACCGCCTACACCTATCCCTGGATCGGTCGCACGTCGGTGTGCCGGTTGATCGCCACGCAGGGCCGCTCGAAGGCTCGATCGGTGACCACTGACGCCGACGAATGTGCTCGGCTATCCGGTGATCCTGCCTGGGCCGTCGACAAGGTGAAGTTCTATGCCGCGGGCCCTACCGCGGGAACCTGTCCGGCTGGCACCCAACCCGTATGGCGCAGCCGGGTGACCGATTCATCGGGAAACGTCAACGACCGGCTCGTGGCCGATCTCACCGCGTACTCGCGAATGGCGGGACCTGGGATCATGCCGGCCGGCGTTGCACTGTGCGCTCCGATTTCCGAGGCCGACAAGAACGCCGACATCGTGCGGTTCCTCGAACAAAGCACGCTCGGTCCCACCGAAGCATTGGTCGAGGAGGTCAAAGGCAAAGGTATCGCCGAGTGGACCGACGAGCAGTTGTCGTTGAACGTGACCCGTTATACACAGTACCCATACGCCGAGCGGATACAGAACAGCTCCTTCGCCTCGTTGTGCAACGACGATTCGACCCCTCCCGTCTCGCCGCAGAAATATTGCCACACGTACAAGATCGCGCCATCGCCGGTCGGCTGGGAGTTCTTTCGCCAGTCGAAAACGGCGCCCGACCAGCTGCGACTGCGCATGGCGCATGTCTGGCATCAGATCTTCGTGGTCAGCGACGGCAACGGCACGTACGCATACGCCGACTTTCACCAGCGCCTGCGGGACAACGTGTTCGGAACCTTCGAGAACCTGCTGCTCACATTCGCGCTGTCGCCGCAGCTGGGTGAGTATCAGTCCTGGCTCAAGAACGTCCCGCTGCACGATGGTATTCGGCCTAACGAAAATTTTGCGCGCGAGCTGATGCAGCTATTCACGATCGGCGTGAACGAGCTCGATGAAGATGGCGCCGTGAGGCTGGACGCCGACGGCAAGTCGATCCCGACCTACGTCCAATCGGATATCGAAACGCTCGCGCGGGTGCTGACCGGCTTCGATTTTTCGCCGATGCCCGGGGCCTCCCGGGGCTGGGCCGCGCCCAACTACTATATCGGCGACATGATTGCGTATGAGGAGCACCACGACAGGGGCGCAAAGCGTCTCCTGGATGGTCGCATCGACCTTCCCCCGGGTCTTGGCGCAATGGCCGATGTGCGCGCCGCCATCCACGCGCTGGTCATGCACCCGAATACGTCGGTTTTCATCAGCAGGCAGCTCATCCAGAAACTCGTCACCAGCTCGCCCACGCCGGGTTACGTTACCCGTGTCGCCAAGGTATTCAAGGACAACGGCGAGGGAGTCTATGGCGATCTTGCCGCCGTTACGCGTGCCGTCCTGCTCGATCCGGAGGCGCGTGGTCCACGCAAGATCGATCCGGAGTATGGCCGGCTCCGCGAGCCGGTGCTGTTCTGGACTGCCATGATCCGGGCGCTCGACGTTACGACCGACGGCATGACGCCTTACGTCCTGAGCGGAGAGAGCGGGCAGCTGCTTTTCCTGGCGCCCTCGGTCTTCAACTACTATCCGGCCGACTACACCCTGATCGGAACCGAGGTGCCTGCACCTGAATTCGGAATCTACAATACCGGGGAGTTCCTGACGCGCGCGAATCACGTCAACGACCTGCTCTACAACGTCGACAAGCCGCCGGCTGAGGTCGCGTCGCTATGGGCGCCCCAGCCATTCGTGCGCAATGCGCTGGGAACGCGCAGCCCATCGCTTGCCACCTTGCTACCGGACGCGGGTAACGTGAACGAGCTGATCGACCGTCTCGACAAGCTCTTCCTGCACGGGACGATGAGACCGGGGATGCGCAAGACCATCGCCCAGGCCGTCAGCAGCGTCCCACCCCACGAGGCGCTGCGCCGGGTCAAGCTCGCGGTGCAGCTGACGCTCACCTCCGTCGACTACCAGGTGCAGAAATAGCGAGTCATGTCAGACCGACCTTACTCCCTTCCCCCCGCATCCCCACGTCGGCGCCAGCTGCTGCAGGCATTGGCGGCGGCCGGTGTCATGGCGCCCATGGCGCAGGGCATTGCGCTACCGCGAAAGGCGCCGGAGTACAGGGCCCTCGTGTGTGTCTATCAGCAGGGGGGAAACGATGGCGAGAACACGCTGATTCCCTACGATAATCGCGCGTACGCCAATTACGCGGCGATACGATCTCCTGGTTCCGGCCTCAATATCGCGCACGCCGATTTGCTGCCAATCCAGTCGGTACGGTTATCCCGAGCGTTTGGGTTCCATCCCGCGTGTGGACCTTTGCAGAAGCTGTTCGAGCGGAAAGATCTGGCGGTCGTCGCGAACGTCGGCATGCTGGTGCAACCGTCGACGAAAGAGGGATTGGTTTCCCGGGGCGCCCGGCGGCCCGCCAACCTCTTTTCCCATGCCGATCAGCAGCTCGAGCTGCAGAGTGGCGACTATTCCGGCTTCACCCGCATTGGCTGGGGAGGTCGAATCGCGGACAAGCTCGAGGTGCTCAACGGCGGCATCGCGTTCCCGCCGCTAGTCTCCACGAGCGGCCCGCGGCCATTCGGCAATGGCCGGATGTCGGTTCCCTTGACCGTGCCCGAGTTCGCGCGGTTGACGCTCCTCGGCAGCGGCCCCGGCCAGCAATCGTTCGATGCGCTGCGCGACGCTGCAATGCGCGAGATCATGACCCAGCCATCTCGTAATGTTTACGAGAAGGCGGTGAACCGGTATTCGCAGCAGGGTCTCACCAGCGCCGCAACGGTGTTGCCCATCCTGCAGAATCCGGCATCGATCGTGCCGCAGTTCTTCGACGGTCTCAATTCGAGCATTGCGCGTCAACTGAAGACGGTCGCCCAGCTGATCGAGGGTCGTGAGCACATCCGACTGAGGCGGCAGGTCTTTTACGTCAACCAGGGTGGCTATGACACCCATGCCGCGCAAATGCGGATTCACCAGCAGCTGCTGGGGGATTTTTCACGCGCGATCGACGCGTTCCAGAACGCCATGGCCGCGCTCGGCACCGCCGACGCCGTCACGACCTTCACGCTCTCCGACTTTGGCCGCACCCTGAAGCCTGCGGGCGCGTGGGGGACCGATCACGGATGGGGAAATTACGCGTTCGTGATCGGCGGCGCTACCAACGGAGGCGATTTTTTCGGCACCGTGCCCGCTCCCGTGCTCAACGGACCCGATGACCTGGGCCAGGACGGGCGCTGGATTCCGACGACGTCGATCGAGCAGTTTGGCGCCCCGCTGGCGCGTTGGTTAGGCATCGGCGAGCCCGACCTCCACTACGTGTTTCCCAACATCGGAGCGTTTGCCCAGACCGACTTGGGGTTCATGTCGAAGTCGCCAGCAGCCTAGCGCGACTCACTGGCCGGCCACCGTGCCGCCGGACAGCGGCCCAGGTGGCCGGAGAAGGCGCCTTGTCCGACTTGCATGGAGTACAAAACCAGCGGGAGCGGTCGAGCGCCGCAGCTTGTCGGCGATGTGGATGACCCCGATCCGGCGGGCAGTCTCCGGATGCGGGGTCCCGGTGCGCCGGTGGCTTCTCCCGGTGTCACGTCTTGGGAATCACCACTTCGACCCGGCGATTCTGCTGCCGCCCCGCCGCGCTGTCGTTGCTCGCGACCGGATTCGTTTCGCCGAAACCTCGCGCCGAGACGCGGGTCGCTGCGATCCCGCGGTCCGCCAGCGCATTCTTGACCGCGATGGCGCGCCGCTCCGACAACACTTGGTTGAGTGCGTCGGCACCCGTCGAGTCGGTGTAGCCCTCGATTTCCACCGTGCGGTCCGCATTCTCGCGCAGGAATGTCGCGAGCTGGTCGATGGTGCGATCGGCACCGGGTTTGAGTTCCGCACGACCGGTGTCGAACAGCACGTCGCCGAGAGTCAGTACCATGCCACGCTCGGTCGGCTTCGCCTGGAGTTCCCTGAGCTGATCCTCGAGTCTTGCGGCGCGATCGCGGGCGGCGTCGGCCTGAGACTGCGCGGCTTGCGCTGCGCAGTTGGTGCGCCCCCGGGGTGCGCGTTGCGGTGCTGGGATCACGCGAGGGCGCGACGGCGCGGGCGCGAGGGCGCTGGACCGTGTCGTCCGGCTCACTGCTCCGCTGGATTGCCGCCGGCCCTCATGGCACGGATGGATTGAGCCCGGTGAACCGGCCTGTCAGTGCACAACCCGTGGCGCTGGAGGCACCGCTCAATCGGCCGCTGAGCATTCCGACCCGGTTGGTCATCTCGATGAACGACATCGTGCCGGCATCGCCGTTGTTGCAGCTGTACGTGCCCGAGAAACGGCCGAATTTCCCGGTCTGGGCGTAGACGCCGCTGTAGGCACACACCGAACCGCCGCCGAAGTCCCAGACCATGCTCATGGTCGATGGTGTCTGCGCTACGCTCATCGTCAGGGCGTCGGTCGAAGACCCGTTGAAGGCCGGGTCGTTGCAAGCCGACGAGGTGGAGTTCAGCAGCACGACATAGGCTCCGTTGTAGTTGTCGACACTGAGGGTCTGGCGCTCGATGGACTTGGCGACGGTTACGCCGTCGACGACATAGGTGAGGGAAGCGGTCGCAATCGACGACGCGACGAAGGTCATGGTACCGACCTGTCGTACGGTGGTAAACGCGGGATTGAAGTCACCGCCGAAGTAGGGGCCCGTGGTGGCGAAAAGCGGACCGCTCAACACGTTGCCGCCGCTCAATGTCAGGACGGCAATGAACCACGTGGGGCGGCCGTCGGCGCCGTAGACGAACAAGGTGGCGAAGACGGTGCCGGATTCCTGCACGAGTTGCATCCCCCAACCGGACTCCGCCGGGTTCCACCAGATATCCGACCAGTCGGTGGAGGCCGAGGTCTTGGGTTGAACGTCCTTGGCCCCGGCAACGAACGTAAGCGCCGTCAGAGCCGCGAATGCCGCCGCGGCGACACCTGTCCTGAAGTTGCATCGACCCATGATCCCTCCCCTTTTGCGCAGTGGTATGCCTCAGCATCGGCAGCCGCCGTGCCAAATGGTTCCGCGGGGACCCGGAAAGTCGGACCCGACCGCTGCCGGCGGTGAAATTTCGCGCGGAAGCCATCTCATACGCCGGAGATCCGCGATCGCCGGCGACAAACGATGCGGGTGCGACCAGCGACTGTGAGTGCCCGGGAGACGATGACCCATGGCAAGCCCTCCCGGAGAAGCGCACGTTGACAGCGTACGCGCAGCA
>JBDTWB010000199.1:0-7613 GCA_040006895.1 Casimicrobiaceae bacterium
TGATCGCTGCAAGGGCGAGGGGAGGAGCATTCGGCACTCGGCACTCGGCACTCGGAGTCGCGCGAGCCCGGCCCCAAATATTGTGCCACCGATGGAACAATGATACCCATTTCACGGCCTTATCACGCCCCGGAGCAACAACTATGATTCAGCCTCATGCCGCAACCCGACCCGATGGAGCATTCGATGAACATTCTGCAGATCAATGCCAGTGCGCGCCGCGAGGCCTCCCAGTCGACGCGACTTGCCAATCGCATCGTCGCGCGGCTTCACGCGAACGCGCGGGATGCCCGGGTGCTGGTCCGCGACCTGGACGCATCGCCCCATCCGGTGATTGACGCGACTGCTCTCGAGGCGCTGTTCACGCCGGCGACGCAACGCACGGCGGCCCAGGCGGCGCGGGTCGCGCTGGACGACGCCCTCATTGCTGATCTTCGGGCAGCCGATGTCGTCGTCCTGGGCGTGCCGATGTACAACTTCGGCGTGCCCGCGCCACTCAAGCACTGGATCGATGCGATCAGCCGCGCGGGGGTGACCTTTCGCTACACTGAACAGGGGCCGGAGGGTTTGCTCAAAGGCAAGAAGGTCTACGTCGCCCTGACCCGCGGTGGGCGCTATCGCGACACGCCAGCCGACACCCAGGTGCCGTATCTCAAGATGGTGTTCGGCTTCCTGGGCATGACCGACGTGCAGTTCGTGTATGCCGAGGGCCTCGCGATGGGCGCCGACGCCGAAGCCCAGGGACTCGGCGCCGCCAACGAGCAGATCGACCAGATCGACCAGATCGACCAGATCGAGCAGATCGAGCAGATCGAGCAGATCGAGCAGATCGAGCAGATCGAGCAGATCGAGCAGATGTTGGCAGCCTGACGCCTCCTGCACCGCCCTCGGATAGATCGTGGCCGCAGCGCGAGGTCCTCAGCACGACCGGTCGTCTTGGAACGTGGCGCAGGCGTCCCCATCTTCAGCGGCGCGCCCCCAGCCACTTGCACACTCGCACTCGCACACTCGCAATCGACCAACCACTCGCAACCAACCGACGCGCAATCGATGGACGTGTCGCGCCTACCGGAGATCGAGCATGACGACCACCGCATCCGAAGTCCGAGACACCGTGGCCGGAATCGCCCGGCCGCGGGCGGTCGAACGCATCGTCGAGGGCCGGCCGACGAGCGACGGCGCCGGGGTCAAGCTCACCCGGGTGCTGGCGCAGCCGTTGCAGCGCCGGCTGGATCCTTTCCTGCTGCTCGATGCCTTCGGGACCGAGAATCCCGAGGATTACATCGCCGGATTCCCCGAGCATCCGCACCGGGGCTTCGAGACCGTGACCTACATGATCGACGGCCGCATGCGTCATCGTGACAGCGCGGGTCACGAAGGTCTGCTGCAGAACGGCGGCGTGCAGTGGATGACCGCTGGCCGGGGTGTCGTGCATTCCGAGATGCCCGAGCAGGCCGGCGGCCGCATGGAAGGCTTCCAGTTGTGGCTGAACCTGCCCGCCAGGGACAAGCTGCGCACGCCGTGGTACCGCGACTTCCAGAGTGAGGAGATCCCCGAGGTCACCACGACCCGGGGTGTACGCGTGCGGGTGATTGCCGGGACCAGCCAGGGCGTCACCGGCGCGATGCAGCGCGACGTCACCGAGCCGCTCTATCTGGATCTGGCGCTGCCGGCGGGATCGCGGTTTGCACAGGCTTTGGCGCCCACGCACAATGCCTTCGTCTATGTGTTCCGCGGCGCGCTGCGGATCGGCGCCACCGACGTCGCGATCCAGCGCATGGCCATCCTCGCGAATGAGCCGGGCAGCGATGGGGTGGTGCTGGAAGCGTCGGTGGACACGCGCGCACTCCTGATCGCCGGGGCCCCACTCGGGGAGCCGATCGCGCAGTACGGGCCGTTCGTGATGAACAGCCAGGACGAGATCGTGCAGGCCGTGCGGGACTACCAGGCGGGTGCGTTCACGACGTGATCGTCACAGCCGCGACGCAGGATCAGGGCGGCAGGCAATCGGCCGCCCGCGTGACTCATGCCGTCGCGGCCGGTCGCAGGGGGTAGATCCATGTACACGGCTACTCTTCAGTTGCGACCGGAGCGGACGCGCGTGAGTCACCCTATCGCACAGGTGCGAAAGCCGACGAAGGGATCGTGTCGGTCGGGGGTGTAAAAATTGCGAAACCCCGGATGCACGAGCCGCGCGCGTGTCGCCCACGAGCCGCCGCGCAGGACACGGTGCGTGCCGAACCACGGCGCGGAGTAGTCCTCGTACGGATCGGGCGCGAAGCCCGGGTAGGGCTCGAACGGCGATGCCGTCCACTCCCAGACATTGCCGATGAGGTCGGTCGGATGCGCGGCCGGTTGGACCGGCCGTGGACCGAGGGCCTGACCGTCGAGGCGCGCAGCTTCGAATGCGGCATCCCGGGACGGCTCGGCCCCCGGCTGCTGCCTCTCGCCATCGCGTTCACCTTCGCGGCCCCCCGCGGCCGCAAACCATCGCGCCGCCGCTTCCCACTCGATCTCGGTCGGCAACCGCCGGCCGGCCCAGCGACACCATGCCTCGGCTTCATGGGCGTTGACATGCTGGACGGGCTCCGTCGGTGCGAGTGGCATGTTTCGCGCGAACCGCTGCACCTGCCAGGCGCCGCGGGGATCCCGGGACCAGTACGCGGGCGCGGTGCGCGCCGCCGTGCCGAGCCAGACCCGGCCGGCATTCGACCAGAATTGCGTCCGACGATAGCCGTCGTCGTCGACGAACGCCTGGAACTCGGCGTTGGTCACGCCGCACGACGCCATCCGGAACCCATCGACATGCACCGGGTGCGCCCATTTCTCGTTGTCGAACACGAATCGGCGTCCGATGTCCTCGCGCCGCGCACCGCGCACGAAGTCGTGGGCAGGGATGACGACGTCGGTACGGCCCTGGCCGCCCCCGGCCACGTCGTCCCGCGCCCCGACGTGCGCCGTCGACGCCCGTCGCGACGGCGGCGCGGGCAGGCCGAGCGTCTGCAGGGTCATGAGCAGCGCTTCGGCGTGCATGTCCTCGTGATAGAGCACGAGCTCGAAGAAGTAACGATCCTCCGCGACGGCCAGGCGCGCGAGCGTGGCGTCGAGCGTGGCGTCCATGTAGGTGGCCAGCGCTTCGCCATCCGGCAGGGGCAGATCCCAGCGGGTATCGTGGGCGACCATACTCGAATTCCACAGCGCGTCGGCATCGGCATACAGCGCGGGGACGCGGCTGGCATTGCCGGGTCCACCGCGTACGCACCAGTATTCCTGGAACCAAGCGAGATGCCCGAGTTCCCATAGCGGTGGATTGACGACTGCCAGGAGCGGAAAGCCCCGCGCGGTCGCGTCGAGATGCGCGTAGATCGACAACGTATACTCTCGCGCTTCGCGCAGCGCGTGTTGCAACGCTTCCGGCGTGCGCGGTATGCGCGAACGCGACCCTTGGGGTGTCATGGTCAAGTCTCGAGCGGCTTCGAGCGTGGTCATCGCCACGCCGTACCTGGCCGCGGCCAACAACGGCAACTGGCGCACCGCGGCCCGCTGGGCGCGGCTCCTTGCGCAGGATTACGAGGTGATTGTACAGGCCAGCGACGCGCCACTGCCACGCGCCTGCGACACCCTGATCGCCCTGCACGCGCGCCGCAGTGGAACCGCGGTGGCACGCTGGCGGATGGAGCGCCGGGACGGCGCCGTAGTGGTCGCGCTGACGGGCACCGATCTCTATCGTGACATCCCGGAACATGATCCGGATGCGTGGGCGTCGCTCGCGGCGGCGGATGGCCTGATCGTCTTGCAGGAACATGCCCTCGGGGCGGTGCCGGCGCCGTATCGGTCCAAGACCCACGTCGTCTACCAGTCGGCCCGAACCCTGACACCTCGCACCGACCGGACGCTGGCGGGGGGCCAACTCATTTGCGTGTTCGTGGCGCACCTGCGCCCCGAAAAGGACCCGGAGACGGTGCTGGCTGCGTGGCGCGTGCTCGATCGTGGGGCGGCCATCCGCCTGACGGTGGTCGGCGAGGCCCTGGACAAAGCGCTCGGCGCAGCGCTGATGACGGCAGCCGCGCGGGACGCGCGGATACAATGGCAGGGCGCGCGGCCTCATGCCTGGACGCGGCAGGCGATCAAGCGTGCCGACCTTCTCATCTGCCCGTCGCGCATGGAAGGCGGCGCCAATGTCGTGGTCGAGGCCATCACCGCCGGGACGCCAGTGCTAGCGAGCTGCATGTCGGGCAACCTCGGGATGCTCGGCGAGGATTACGCGGGCTATTTCCCGGTCGGTGATGCGACCGCGTTGGCGCGGCTCCTCGCGCGCTGCGCCGGCGAACCGGACTTCGCGGCTTTCCTCGGACGTCAATGTACGGCGCGCGCGCCGCTTTTTGCCCCGGCTGCCGAGCGTGCGGCGCTTCGGACGGCCATCACCGCCGCACATGCCGTCCGTGCACCCGATGCCAACGCGCCTGAGCGCATCCCCTCAACACCCACCAAGGACATCCCATGAACGCTCCCGACGAACTTCCGCTGCGGCTCACCCAGTTCAGTCATGGCGGCGGCTGCGGCTGCAAAATCGCCCCGGGTGTCCTGCAGCAGATCATCGCCAAGACGGGCCCGAGCATCGTGCCCAAGGCATTGCTCGTAGGCATCGAGACTGCCGACGACGCCGCGGTGTACCAGATCAACGAGCACCAGGCGATCGTCGCCACCACCGACTTCTTCATGCCCATCGTCGACGATCCGTACGATTTCGGCGCCATCGCCGCGACCAATGCGATCTCCGACATCTATGCCATGGGGGCGACGCCACTCTTCGCCCTCGCCCTGGTCGGGATGCCCGTCGATCGACTGCCGGTCGAAACCATCCGGCGCGTGCTCGAAGGCGGCGAGGCGGTTTGCGCGAAGGCCGGCATTCCCATCGCCGGCGGCCACACCATCGATTCGGTCGAGCCGATCTATGGGCTGGTCGCCATCGGAATCGTCGACCCCGGGAACCTGAAGCGCAATGCCGGCGCGCGACCTGGCGACGTGCTGGTGCTGGGGAAGCCACTTGGGGTGGGCATCTACAGCGCGGCGCTCAAGAAGGAGCGTCTCGAGCCGGAACGCTATCGCGCCATGATCGCCAGCACCACTCAACTCAATACCCCGGGCATCCCCTTGGGACAGCTACCGGCCGTGCACGCGCTGACCGATGTCACCGGTTTCGGCCTGCTCGGCCATCTGCTGGAAATCTGTCGCGGTTCGGATGTCGGCGCAGAAGTGGATCTCGCCAAGGTGCCGCTCCTGCCGGGGGTGCTGGCGCTCGCGCGCGATGGTTTTTTCACCGGCGCCTCCGGTCGCAACTGGGAAGCCTACGGCGACGAGGTCGGACGCGAGGCGGTCGACGACGCGCAACTCGCCGTCCTGACCGACCCGCAGACTTCGGGCGGGTTGCTCGTCGCCTGCGACCCGGCGGCGGCGCAGGACGTGCTGGAGGTGTTTCACCGCGACGGCTTTGCGGACGCAGCCCTCATCGGCCGCATTACGTCGGCACAGTCGCCGCGCCTGCGCGTCGTCTGAGTATTCCATCGATAGGAGACCATCCGTGCTCACCCGCTTTGCTACCGTCGTCACCCTGGTCATGATGCTCGGCATCGGCATGACCGCACCCGCCGCAGCGCAGGACGTCCTGCGCGTATCGGCCATTCCCGACGAGGCCCCCACCGAATTGCAACGCAAGTTCGAGCCGCTGGGCAAGTATCTCGAAGCCAAGACCGGCATGAAGGTGCAATTCACGCCCGTCACCGACTACGCCGCGACGGTCGAGGGTCTTGCCGCCAGGAAGCTCGACATGGTCTGGTACGGCGGCTTCACCTTCGTGCAAGCGTATGTGCGCACCAACGGCACGGCGATCCCGCTGGTCCAACGCGCCGAGGACGAGCAGTTCCGCTCGGTGTTCATCACGCAGGCGAATAGTCCGATCAAGAGCCTCGCCGACCTCAAGGGCAAGAGCTTCGCGTTCGGATCCGTGTCGTCGACCTCGGGGCACCTCATGCCGCGGTTCTTCCTCAAGGAACAGGGGATCGACCCGGACAAGGACATGCGCATCGCCTTCTCCGGGGCGCACGACGCGACGGCCTTCCAGGTCCAGGGGGGCAAGGTCGATGCCGGGGCGCTCAACATCTCGGTGTGGAACAAGATGGTCGACGAGAAGAAGATCGATCCCTCGAGCCTGCGGGTGTTCTACACCACCCCGCCGTACTACGACTACAACTGGACCGTGCGCGGCGACCTCGATCCGGCACTCATCACCAAGCTGCGCGATGCGTTCCTGTCGCTGGACGCGGCCAAGCCCGCGGATCGCGCGATCCTCGACCTGCAACGCGCCACGAAATTCGTCCCGACCAAGGTGGAGAACTACAAGGGGATCGAAGCCGCTGCCAAGTCCGCAGGACTGTTGAAGTGACCCGGCGGATCCGGGCTGCCGGTCGATGGAGGCCGGCCTCTTGACGGCGGCAACCGCAGAGCGCGTCGCGCCCCCAACGTCGGCGGACACCCTTCACGCGCTCGACTCGGTCGTCGTCAACTACGCCGGAGGTGCACGGGCGCTCGACGGCATCTCGCTCGCTTTGCCGGCCGCCGCCCAGGTCGCGATCATCGGTCCTTCCGGGGCCGGCAAGACGACGCTCCTGCATACCCTCGGCTGCGCCATCCGCCCGAGCAGCGGCAGCGTGCGCATCCAGAACACCGATCCCTGGTCGTTGCCGCAGGCGGTGCTGCATCGCTTCCGCCGGCAGTTGTTCCTGGCGCCGCAGGTACCGCCGTTGCCACCGCGCCAGCGGGTGGTGCACGCCGTGCTCGCGGGTCGGCTTCCGCAATGGACGCTGTGGCAGGCGCTGGGATCGCTCGTCGCCCCGCGCGACCTCGGCGAAGTCGCTGCAGCGCTGGCACGCTTCGACGTCGCCGACAAGCTATTCCTGCGCTGCGACCGCCTTTCCGGCGGCGAGCGCCAGCGGGTCGGTCTCGCCCGGCTGCTGCTTTCGGAAGCGCGGCTGTTCCTGCTCGACGAGCCCGTCTCCATGCTCGATCCGGCGCTCGCGCTGGCCGCGCTCGAGACCCTCCAGGCCGAGGCCAGCACACGGGGTGCGACCCTGGTGGTCAGCCTGCACGCCGTCGACCTTGCGCTCGCCCGTTTTGATCGGCTGATCGGCGTGCGCGCGGGCCAGGTGCTGTTCGACTTACCCCGCGAGCGCGTCGATGCGGCCCTGCTCGAAGCGCTCTACGGACGGGAACTGTCCACGTCCCTGCAGGAATCGGGCGGCCAGGCATTCAAGCTCGAGCTGCCGAATTGCCGCTGATGACGGGCATGGCTGCATCGGTGCCGCAACGCGCGCATTCCCCCCGCCGCGAAAGGGACCCAGCGCGTTGGATCCGTGGGGTCGAGGCAACGCCGGGGGGCGCGCAGACACGCGGCGCCGGTAATTTGCCGCCATGAGCGCCGCCGGGCCGTCCCAAGGCGCTCGCCCCCTCCTCGGGAGGGGGGGTGCGCAGCCCACGCAGTGGGCAAGCCTGGGGGAGGTTGCCCGGAGCGCCGCCGGGCCGTCCCAAGGCGCTCGCCCCCTCCTCGGGAGGGGGTT
>JBDTWB010000200.1:0-7531 GCA_040006895.1 Casimicrobiaceae bacterium
CCGGTTTGAGCCCGGTTTGAGCCCGGTTTGAGCCCTACTGCACGCGGGGTCGCTTCTCGACGATCTGGATTGCGCACCAGGTCCAGTCCGCGCGCTGCTCGATCAGGGTACGCAACGCCACGGTATAAACCGAGCGCCCGGTGGACAGCACAATACGGCGACCATCGACGTATTCGGTGGTCGGCACGATCACGGTCTTGACCGACAACGGCCTCTCGGGACGCGAGGGCGGGGGCAGATAGAGGCCGTCGAATCGTGCGCCGATGGTCGTCGTGTCCAGGCCGTCGACTTCCATCCCGCCATTGCCATCGCGCCGGGCGTTGAGGCTGACCGGCACGATGCGCTCGGCGATCACCGCCAAGCCGGCCTCGACGTCGTCCTTCGAAACCTTGTTGAGACGGCGCACCACGCCCACCATCCATCCGGCGATATCCGACGGGCGCACCGCCACGAGCGTGCCCAAGGCGAGACTCTGGCCGATGCCGCCCGAGGCGGCGATGCGCAGGCCCGCGGTGCTGCGGTCCTTGACCTGCCAAGTCGGCTCGCTGAAGGCGGAAAGCGACGCCAGCACCGAATCGCGCTCGTCCTGCACCTGCCGGCGTGGCCGCGAGCCATCGTTGACCGCAAACACCTCGATGTGCTCGGTGGCATCGGCCTGGATGGGGACACCCGCGCTTTCGGTGGTGAGATCGCGACAGATGCGCGACAGACCGACGCGAACCTTGGCTTCGACCTGCACCGGCACGCGGGGGTCGCGGCGCAGTTCTGCATTGAGATTGGGCGCGACCGATGGTCGGACGCGCTCGAGGATGGAGAGGCGCTGCACGTTGATCGAGCTCGCCTTGCCGTCGTCGGCGAGCTCGGCACGGCGTAACGAGATGATGGCCCCGTCCAGCTGGTTCGAGAGCTCGGTCGTGTCGAGGTAGCGCAACATCGATCCCGACTCGTTGCCGCTTCGCCGCACCAATCCGGTCTTGCCGGAGAGCCGCACGTAGAAGCCGTCCGCCGATCGTGGTCCGACATCGAGCGCGAGGCGCCGACTCCAGCCCCGCAACTGGGCACTTGCCCAGTCGAGCTCGGCCGGAGTGAGGTTGCCCGTGTTGAGCTGGTGGATCAGCAGGACATTGACGAACTCCTGCTCGACCGTCCACTGCGCGGCATTCGGACCCGCGCCGATGGCCGTCGCGGGGGTCCTGTCGATGCCCAGGCTGACCGCGCGCTCGTAGAGCTCGTGAACCTCCGTCCACTTCGCGGGAATCCAGCGCTCGAAGCGGAACACGCGCAGCTTCGCATCCGTCCCGTGAAAATGGATGAGCCGCGCGAACAGGGCGGGCAGAGCCGACTTGGCACGCGGTCCCGACGCCTGCGTCAGGGCCGCATCCACGGCCGTCCGATAGGCATAAATGAATGCCTGGGTCAGCTCCTGGATCGCCTGCCACAGCCGTTCCGAAAGCGCCGACGAAACCTCGAAGTTCTCGACGTACTGCTTGATGAGCTGGCGGCGATCGGCCCCGAGGGCCGCATCCAGGAACCCGATGGCATTGATGCGGGGCAGGTCGATGGGTTTCTGGCTCTGCCGCATGCCGTGGAACGCCTGCATCACCTGCTGCTGACGCTCCATGACGTCGAGCGCCGGCAGATCGTGCAGCCAGGCGGCAGCCGATCGCGGATTCTGCAGCGGATCCGTGTCGTCCCGGCCGGGAAGCAGGAACCCGAACACGTTGAGCGCACTCACACCGCACCCGCCTTGCACGAAGGCCGCCCTACCCCATGTCGCCGGTGGGCGACGGGGCGATCGGCCGGACGCCGGCGAAAAGCGGCGCATCCGGACGCAGCGGGGCAGCGCAGGATTGGGGGCATTACGTTTTATATCGGCCCGGATTGCCGCAGGGCAAGGGCCGGCACCTCGGCTAAAATACCGGATTCTGGTTCGCCTGCGTCGGGCGGCATCCTTCGTTAGCCATCCCGGCAGGCACGCAACCCTCGCTGCCCTTCTCCTATTCCACGAAAGGTTTCATCCATGATTCTGCCGTTCTGCCTCCGCACGACCCGTGGCAGTGGCACGCTTCACGCGCTGCCGGTCGCACTCGCACTCGCGCTCGCCCTGCCGATGTCGGCTACGGCCGAGACGGCAGGTTCGACGGCTCCCGGTGGCTCCACCTCGACTACGATCAGCAATAAGGGTGCCAAATTGACCGAGCTCCAGAAGATCGACGTTAAGCCAGGAACCGGCGCCGAAGCGACCGCCGGCAAGGCCGTATTGGTGCATTACACGGGTTGGCTCTACGACGAGAACGCACCCGACCATCACGGCGCGAAGTTCGACAGCTCGCTGGACCGCGGTCAACCCTTCGGGTTCGTGCTCGGGGCCGGCCGTGTGATCAAGGGTTGGGACGACGGCGTCGCCGGCATGAAGGTCGGCGGCAAGCGCACTCTCGTCATTCCGCCGGAAATGGGCTACGGCGCACGCGGCGCCGGCGGCGTCATCCCACCCAATGCCACGCTGCTTTTCGACGTCGAGCTCGTCGACATTCGCAGCTGACCGCGATGCTGCCACGCGACGCCGCCCCGCATCCCGTCCGGCGGCTGGAGTACTGCCCGCCGGCGTTCCTGGTCGATACGCTCGACCTGACCCTCGAGCTCGATCCGCACGCCACCGCCGTCACCGCGGTCCTGGCATTCCGCCGCAATCCCGCCGCAGCCGGATCCGGGCAGGCCGCGCTGGTGCTCGACGGCGAGGCGCAGCGGCAGGTCCGCGTGGAGCTCGATGGCCGGCCACTCGCCCCGAGCGAATACCGCCTCGGCGCGACAACGCTCACCCTGCCTTCCCCGCCGGCCCAGGGCGTGGTGACCGTGCACGCGGTAATCGATCCGGCCGCCAATTCGGCCCTGGAAGGACTGTATATCTCGTCGGGGGTGTTCTGCACGCAGTGCGAGCCCGAGGGCTTTCGCCGCATCGCCTATTTCCCCGACCGGCCGGACGTACTCGCTCGGTACACCGTGACCATCGTCGCCGATGCGCGCCGCTACCCGACGCTGCTCGCCAACGGCAACCGCGTTGCCGGGGGACCGCTGCCGAATGGGCGGCACTTCGCGAAGTGGCACGACCCGTTTCCCAAGCCGACCTATCTTTTCGCGCTCGTGGCGGGGGACCTCGAGGCCCTCGAGGACACCTTCGTCACGGCATCCGGCAAGCAGGTCGCACTCGAAATCTGGTCGACCGCCAGGAACCTTCCCCGCTGCACCTATGCCATGGGAGCGCTCAAGCGATCGATGCGCTGGGACGAGACGCGCTTCGGGCGGGAGTACGACCTGGAGACCTTCATGATCTTCTGCGCCGACGATTTCAACATGGGGGCAATGGAGAACAAGGGTCTCAACATCTTCAACAGCAAGCTCATCCTCGCCGCGCCGGAAACCGCCACCGACGACGACTACCAGGCAATCGAGAGCGTCGTCGGTCACGAGTACTTTCACAACTGGTCCGGCAACCGGGTGACCTGCCGCGACTGGTTCCAGCTTTCCCTCAAGGAGGGTCTCACCGTATTCCGTGACCAGGAGTTCTCGAGCGACCTCAACTCGCGGGCCGTGGAGCGCATCGCCGCGGTGGCATTCCTGCGCGCCCACCAGTTCCCCGAGGATGCCGGCCCGATGGCGCATCCGGTCCGTCCCGACGAGTACCTCGAGATCAACAATTTCTACACCACCACCGTCTACGAGAAGGGCGCGGAGGTGATCCGTATGCAGTACACCCTGCTCGGGCAGGAGTGCTTCCGTCGCGGCATGGATCTCTATTTTTCGCGGCACGACGGCTGCGCGGTCACCTGCGACGACTTCGTGCAGGCGATGGAGGACGTGAGCCTCGAAGGAGGCGGTCCCGACCTCGGCCAGTTCCGCCGCTGGTACGCGCAGGCCGGCACCCCGATCGTGCGCGTGACGGGTCATTACGATGCGCCCGCGCGAAGCTACACCCTGGAGCTCCGCCAGGAGATCCCGCCGACGCCGGGTCAGCCCCACAAGCTGCCGCTGCACATTCCCGTCGCGGTCGGTCTGGTCGGGCCCGACGGCAATGACCTGCCGCTGCGGCTCGATGGCGACGCGCGCGCCGGGGACGCCACGACGGCGGTACTGCCCCTGATGACCGAACGGCAGGAATATCGCTTCGTGGATGTCGCGCATCCGCCGGTCGCATCGCTCCTGCGCGGTTTTTCGGCGCCCGTACGTCTCGAATTTCCGCAGGACGACGCGGACCTGGCACTCCTGGCCGCCCACGACAGCGATCCGGTCAACCGCTGGGACGCGGCCCAGCGCGTCTATGCCGCGGCCATCCTGCGCGCTGCCGAGGCCCATGCGTGCGGCGCGTCGCCCACGCTCCCGGCGACATTGACCCGCCTCGCGGCGCACCTCCTCGACGACACGGCGACCGATCCGGCGCTATTGCGTTTGGCCCTCACGCCACCGGAGCTGCCTTACCTCGCCGGCCTGGTCGACGTCATCGACGTCGACGCGCTCGTTGCCGGCCGTGACGGCATCGTGCGGGCGCTCGCGGTCGCACTGCGCGAGCGCCTCGAAGCGGTGCACGCGACCCGCCGCCCGCGCGGACCCTACAGCCCCACCCAGGACCAGATCGGCCCGCGCGGCCTTGCGAACCTGTGCCTGCGCTATGTCGGCATGATCGACGACGACGCGGCCCGTGCCCTTGCCGTTGCGCAGTTCGACACCGCCGCCAACATGACCGATTCGATCGGCGCGCTCACGGCAATCAACCAGGGCGTCTCGCGCGAGCGCGAGGCGCTGTTCGCCCGCTTCGAGGCACGATGGCGCGACGAGCCGCTGGTGCTCGACAAGTGGTTCTCCCAGCAGGCCACCGCGCCCTGCGGCGATGCTTTCGCGCGGGTGCGGATGCTCCTCGCCCACCCCGGCTACAACAGCCGCAACCCCAATCGGGTGCGGTCGCTGCTCGCCTCGTTCGCCTTGCGCAACTGGCGCGCCTTCCATGCACGCGACGGCAGTGCATATGGCTTCGTAGCCGAGCAGGTGTTGAGCCTCGATCGCGTCAATCCGCACATCTCGTCCACGCTCGCCTCGGCCTACAACCAGTGGCGGCGGTTCGCCGAGCCGCGGCGCAGCCTGCAGCGCACGGCGCTCGAAACCCTTGCGGCCGCCGCCGATACGTCGCCGGACCTGCAGGAGATCGTGAGCCGGAACCTGGCACCGGTGGAGGCGGGGCCGGGATAGTACGCGGCACCGAGCCCGGCGCCACCCTCGCCCGGCCTCCTCCAGGCCCTTGGCATCGACTGGAGCGTCCGTGCGCCCGGCTCAGCCGCGGCCCCACAGCGTCACCGCGAACGCGCCCCACATCACGAATACGCAGACGGTGCTGGCGGCAAAGACCGCAAACCGGTGCAGGACGCGGTTGTAGGTGACGTGGATGGCGCTGTGAATCGCCCGCAGGCCGACGTATAGCCACGCCAGCGTGAGCTGCAAGGGCGTGACGCTGTCGGTGATCGCCAGCGCCCCGCAGACCGCGAAGAACAGCACCGGCACTTCGAACAGGTTCCGAAAGTTGTCGGCGGCCCTAAGGTCGCGATAGGTCGCCGCCGCGCTGCGGCTGGTCGCCACCGCCTGTGGATCGATGCGGCCACTACGCAATTCCGCGAGGCGGGTGACGAGCATGCGTCCGGCGATGATCGCCACCAGCGCCACCTGCGCAGTGACCGGCCAGAAGATCCGGGTATCCATGACGGCGTCGCGGCGGTCCGTGCCGCTACCAGTACGTCTCGGCCGAATAATGTCCCGGCTCGCGGCGTCGATGCCGGCGCATGCCGAGCGTCTCGAGAACCTTCTGGGTATCCTCGACCATGGCCGGATTGCCGCACAGCATCACGTGGGAATTCTCGGGTGACAACGCGATGCCGGCGCGCATCTCCAGGCGGCGGTCGGCGATGGCAGCCGGGATGCGCCCTGTCAACGCGCCCGGGTGCGGCGCGCGACTGACGATCGGCACGTACGTGAAGGCCCCCGGATGCGCCGCCGCGATGCCATCGATGGTGTCCCGGTACGTGAGCTCCTCGGCGTGCCGGACGGCATGGACCAGCACGCAGCGGTCGAACTTGGCCCATGGCTCGGGCGTGCGCAGGATCGACAGGTAAGGGCCGAGGCCAGTCCCGGTCGCAAGGCACCAGAGCACCTCGGCGGCGGGGAGCTCCGCTACCGTGAAAAAGCCGTTGGCCCGCGGCAGAAGCCACACCGGATCGCCGGGCGCAAGGGTAGCCAGGCGCGGTGACAGCGGCCCCTCCGGCACGACGATCACGTAGAACTCATGCGGCGCGTCAGCGGGGCTGTTCACGAACGAGTACGGCCGCCCCAGCATCGGCTCGCGCGAACCTTCCGGGGCCGGCAATGCAAGCCGCGCGAATTGCCCGGCCTCGAACGTGACCTCGGCCGCGTCGATCTGCAACGAAAAGAGGCTCGGCGTCCAGTTTCGTCGCCCGACGACCTTGCCTTCGACCCATTTGCCCATCCGCCGCGCCGCCACCGGTAAAATGCCGATTATGCCTCCCGCCTCCCCAGCGCCGCGCGATCGTCTCGAGCGGCGCGGCCCGCAGGTCGTGCTGAGGCCGCCCCGGCGCACCGACGAGTCGGTGTTTCTCGCCGCGGTCAGCGCGAGCCGCCGGATGCATGCCAACTGGGTCCGCCCGCCGGCGACATCGGAAGCGTACCGGGCATTCCTGAAGCGGTTCGTCAGCGACGCCAGGCGCGACCTCGAGCACACCCGAACCCTCGGCCTGGTGCTGTGCGAGCGCAGCTCCGGCGCGCTCGCCGGCGTGTTCAACTTCAGCGAGATCGTGCGCGGCGCGTTGCAGAGTGCCTACCTCGGCTATTTCGCGTTTGCCGGAATGGAAGGTCGGGGCTACATGCGCGAAGGCCTTTGGCTCGCTCTCGACCAGGCCTTCGGAACACTGCGCCTGCACCGCGTCGAGGCCAACATCCAGCCGGGCAACGCGCGCTCGATCGCGCTGGTCGAATCCGTGGGCATGCGACGCGAAGGGCTTTCGCTGCGCTATGTCAAGGTCGCGGGCCGGTGGCGCGATCACGCGCGCTACGCAATGCTCGCCGACGAATGGCGCAGCCGACGCCGGCGCAACGCGTGATCCGCGGCATGGTCGCCCTCATCGTCGGAGTGGGTGTCGCGGGCTGCGTCACCAAGCCGCCGCCGCCAGGCGAATTCCGGGTCGTGAAGGGACACGGGATGTCGGCCTTTGCCGTGCACGAGGAATGCATGCGCGTGTCGGCCGGAGATCGGATCGAGTACGTTTTCGAGAGCACCGAGCCCCTGCACTTCGATATCCACTTTCGCGCCGGCGGGGCGACGCTGCTGCCGCTCTCGCAGGACGGGGTGCGCGAGGGTGCTGCGGTCTATCCCGTGCTCGAGTCGCAGGTCCTGTGCCTGGGTTGGGAAGCGAGTGCCGCGGGCGCGCGCCTCGATTACCGGTTTCGCATCCGGCTGCCCGAAGCGTGACGCGCCTCG
>JBDTWB010000201.1:0-7432 GCA_040006895.1 Casimicrobiaceae bacterium
CGCATCGGAAGCCGCACTGGGGATCGCTTCGGGGAGCGCATCCGGCCCCGGCTCTGGTGCATCGAAGGCGAGCCTGGCCTGGCGGTCCGCCTCGACCGATTGGTCCGAGCGGATGCGCGGGCGACGGCTGCGACTCATGGGACGAGCGCTCCAGTGGCGAAGGCCTCGGTGGCGAACGGAAACAGATCGTCGAGCGCACCGACGGTCGCAACCGACAGGCGATGGAAGTACACCCCCGCGGGCCCGCCGTCTGCCAGGCGCCACTGCGGCCGTACGCCACGCACGAACAGGTACAGCACACCGCCGAAGTGCCGCTCGAACGTGTATCCCGCCACCCGGCGACCCAGGTAGCGATGCAGGGCCAGGGCGTAGAGCAGGTGCTGGAGGTGATAGCCGTGTCCGGCCATCGCCGCGGCAATGGCGTCCGGACCATAGTCGCCGGGGGCGTAGCCGAGATGGTTCGATTTCCAATCGACGATGTAGAAGCGCCCCGCGTGCGTGAACACGAGGTCGATGTAACCCTTGAGGTAGCCGGCGAGATCGGGGAAGGCGAGACGCGGCATCGGGTAGCCTCCGGCGCGCAACACGCCGTTCAGCGCCTGCGCGGCCAGTCGCGGCGACGGCAAGTGAAAGCCGAGCTCCGTCAGGCGCTCGGTCGGCGCGACCTGGTCGAGGCGGATGCCGTCCGGCAAGTCGGTGGCGAGGAGGTCGCGGAGCAGCTTGCCGATCATCGCGGTGCGCTGCGTGCGCAGCGCAGCATGGCCGCCCACGGGAAAGATCGCCAGGGCCCGGGCAATCGCATCCGGCCAGCTGGCCTCGCGGGTGAAGTCGATGTTCTCCAGCACGGCGTGCAGGCATTCCCCGGCCATCGGGCCGCGGGGAAACGCGAGGATATCGTCGGGTGGCAGATCCTGGGGCGACGTGCGTGGGTCTGCGGGTGAAGTCACCCGGAGATCGTGGTCGACGGCCGCGGCATCGCTCGCCACGTCGAGACTGAGGGCACTGTAGCTGCCGATCCGCCACGGCGGCGCGATGTGTGCGGGGGGCTGCGCAGCACCGAGCGCAGCCGGGTCGAGCGGAGGCGACTCGACCCGCGGGCCGTGGCCGGTCGGCAGCTCGGTGACGCCCAAACCGGAGGCGCGCGCGGAACCGAGCTCCCGCCAGCGCGCCTCGATCATCGCGACTGGGCCCCGCTGCTCGTGCCACTCGGCCGGGGAGTGACCGGCGCCGGCCACCAGCCAGTTCGCAACGCTGCGCCTGCTTTCGGCCAGTGACACGTTGCCATACGCGTTGGTGCTGTAGCAGCCGGCCACGAGGTAGCAGCGATGCGAGGCGCGGGTGAGGGCGACGTAGGTAAGCCGCACGGTCTCGGCGAGCGCTTCCAGGCGAACCCTCTCCGCGATCTCCTTGTCCCGCTGCTTGCCGAGATCGGCGATGGTGCGAAAGTCGACGACGGCGTCGCCGGCATCGTCGTGATACAGGCGCACCCCGGCCCAGCCGCTGTTCGTGTTGAGGTAGCCGTCCCATAGGAACGGGCAGAACACGATCGGGTACTCGAGGCCCTTGGCGGCATGGATGGTGACGATCTGCACCAGGTCGCGGTCGGATTCCAGGCGCAGCTGGGCGGCCTCGTCGGCGCGCTCCTCGCCGCGCTGGGCATGCAGCCAGCGTAGCAGGGCATCCGGCGCCGGATCCAGGCGCGCCGTTTCGTGCAGGCGCTCGCCGATGTGCAGCAGGTTGGTCAGGCGCCGCTCGCCGTCGGTGCGCGCCAGCATGCGTGCGGCCACGCCTTCACCGGTAAGCAACCGCCGGTACATCACGCCGATGCCCTGCTGCAGCCAGAGCTCGCGATAGTGTGCGAAGCGTTCCATGTGCGCGGCGAGCCTGGTCTCGTCGTCGCCCAGGTCAGCGAGCCGGGCGGCGTCGTGGCCGAGCAACTCGGTCGCGAGCGCCGCCTTGAGCAGGGCCGTTCGGGCCGGCGCCAGCACCGCGATCAGCACCCGCTCGATCTCCTCGGCATCGGCAGTGGCGAAAACGCTTTCCTGCGAGAGCTCCACACTGCCGATGCCGGCGTCCTTCAGGGCCACGGCGATCCGGGCCCCCTGGGCATGGCTGCGAACCAGCACGGCGACGTGGCGGGGCTCGAGCGGTACGTCGGCGAGGCGAATTCGTCCCGTCTGTCCGGCGACCAGCAGGCGCGCGATTTCACCGGCCGTGACGGTGGCGGCCGCTTCGAGGGCGCGCTCGCGCGGGATCGCCTGGCCGGCCCCGTCGTCCGGCAACAACCATACGGTGCAGTCGGCGCGCGGCGCGCGGCTGTCGTCGTGCAACACCGCGCGCGGCTTGGTGCCGGCCTCGACCGGATGATAGGCGAGCCCCTCAAGCATGAACGCCGCGGGATTGGCGCCGAAGATCGTGTTCACGGCGGCAATCAGATCCGGCGTCGAACGCTGGTTGGTGTCCAGCGAATGCCGTGCCTTCGCGAGCGCCCCGGCGCGCAGGTAGGTGTGCAGGTCGGCATTGCGGAAGCTGTAGATCGCCTGCTTCGGGTCGCCCACCAGAAACACGGGCGCGTCGCTGTCGGCGTAGATCGAGGCGAAGATGCCGAACTGGACCGGGTCGGTATCCTGGAATTCGTCGATCAGCGCGGCGGGAAAGCGTTCGCGCAGTGAGGCGGCCAGGCGCGGGCCCTCCTCGTGGCGGTGCAGGGCCAGGTACAGATCGTTCAGGATGTCGTCGTAGGCCAGCACCCTTTTCTGGCGCTTCCGGTCGCGCAGCACGCCCGGTCCTTCGGCGAGGAGTTTGCGGATGAACTGGAGCCGCGCCCGGGCGAGGTTGCCGTCCAGCGCCTCGCGCGCGGCATACAGTGCTTCGACGTGGTCGCAGAAGCGGTGCGCCGGCGCGGTCTTGCCCTTGTGAGCGGCATCGGCCAGGCGCGAGCGGCGGCAGAGATCCGCTTTCGAGTCCTGGCCGCCGAGCCGTGCGAACGGATCGTCCTCGCGGAAGTAGCCATCCCATTCCGTGAACGCCGCCTCGAGCGACGCCGGCTTGTAGGTGTTCTTGTTCAGCACCGTCCGCGCTGCCGCGTGCAAAAGGTCCGCCACCTCGGCGCGCGCCTCCTGCCAGGCAACCTTCGCGTCGGCGTAGGCCGAGAGAACCGGACCGACGGCGAATGCCACGGGTGCATCGATGTCGTCGGGCCACACCAGCCGGGCGAGCGGTTTGCCGGCACGCTTGCGCAACATCGTGGCCCACTTGTCCGGGTCGTCCTGCATCCGGACCAGATACCGGGCGACCGCGGGATCGAGATCGCCCGCCGCCACGTGCCGGCGCCAGAAATCGCGCGCGACCTCGACGTGCATCGCGCGGTCGTCGGGGAGAAGGTCGAGGGTGAAGGGCACGCCTGCGGTGAACGGGGCGTCGGCGAGCGCGCGCTGGCAGAAGCCGTGGATCGTCAGGATCGATGCCTCGTCGAAGGCGTGCAGGGCGAGCTCGAGACGTTCGACCATGACCCGCGTGGGCACGCCGGCGCGCCCGGCGGCGGCGACGAGTGCCGTCGCCATCGGTTGCGCGCCGCCGGCGCCGCGCGCCAGCACATGATCGAGGGTGTCGGCCACCGCCCGGCGCACGCGGTCGCGCAGTTCCGCGGTCGCGGCATTGGTGAAGGTCACCACCAGGACGTCGCGCACGGAGTGGCCGCGCTCCAGCAGCAGGCGCAGGTACAGCGCGCAGATGTTCCAGGTCTTGCCGGTGCCGGCCGAGGCCTCGATCAGGTTGATGCCCGCGAGATCGCAGCCGAAAACGTCGAAGCGGGTGGTCTTGCCGCCTGCGGTCTGCCGGTGGTGCCCGGCGGCGACCAGGGTCTTGTTCATGGCAGCCTCGGATCGTCGATGCATTCCAGCAGCGGCGCGAAGACCCGCCTGGCGTTGGCCATGAAGGCGTCGTCGAGCGGGTCGTCGACGCCGCGCAGGCACAGGCGGTAGGCCGGATGGTGATCCTCGCCCGGCCAGCGGCCGTACGTGCGCGTCCACGCCTTGCGTGCGGCGGCCATGCCCTCGCTCGCATATTTCCACGCGGACTTGGGAAAGAAATGCAGCGGTGCGCGCAAGCCGCGTGCATAGAGCTCGACCAGCGCCTGCAGGTGCGCCCGCGCGCTCGCCACCGGCGGCAGGGTGTAGCAGCCGTTGCGCGAATGCCACCGGGTCGCCGCCGTTACGTCCTCCGCCTGCATCACGTTCAGGAAGAGATGCTCGATCCAGCCTTGCAGATAATCGAAGGCGCGCACGTCGTCGTAGCGATGGCGCACCCGTCCGGTCGGCCGGAGGTCGCCGAACGCACCTTCCAGTCGCCATGGCGTGCCATCGATCTCGAACTCCACCTGTGCGGATCGTGCCGGCAGGACTAGAGGTGCGAGCTCGGCCCGCAGACCACGGGCGAACTGGTGAAGCGCGGCCAGCTCCCCGTCGAGCAGATGCTGGCCGTAATGGCCCGGCGGGTATTCCACTCCGGCCTGTGCCATCGCGCGCACGGTCGCGGCGTCCGCACTCGCGAGCATCGCCGGCAACAGGCGCTTCGCGAGCTCGGAGCGCGCCTCCAGATCGGCGAGGAACGGCTCGCTATCCTCGAGCTCGTCTTCCGCTTCGGCGAGTTGCAGGCCGAGCCGCTCGCCGAGCAGGTATCGACAGGGATTGCGATAGAACCGCAGCAGCCGGTCCAGGGTGAGATCCCGCCACACGTCCTCGGGCGGATCGAGGGGCGTCCCGAAAAAAGCCAGGGCGCGGCTTTCGATCGTCGCCTCCGCGGTCTCGTCGGTCGCGGCGACCTCGTGGGTCTCGATCTCGACCGGAGTCGTCACGCGCGCCAGCAGCGCGTCGCAATACTCCTCGTTGAAACTGCGCAGGCGAGGATCGCCGTCGCGGCGGAAGACCGCGCTCGAGAAGGCCTGCAGCGGATGCTCGATGACGAGCCCGTCGCGGGCGGCCTTCAAGTCTGCGGAGGAGTCGGAATCCCGGGCGATGGCGGGTATCAGAACGTCGAGCAGGTCGGCGATGAGCACCGATGGCGGCAGCACCGCATGGTCGCGAATGTCGTGGCCGGTATAGGCGAGATAGAAGCGTTCGCGCGCGGCGAGGAGGAGATCGAGGAACACCGTGCGATCCTCGGTGCGCCGCTGGCGGTCGCCGCGGCGTGGCACGGCGGCGATCAGGTCGAACTCCAGCGGTCGGTCGATGGCGGGGAACGCACCGTCGTCGAGGCCGACGGCGCAGATTACGCGATACGGCAGGTTGCGCAGGCTGGTCATGGCGGCGAACGTAACCCCGCCGCCGGGCACGCCGCCGCGCGCCGGATCGTCCAGGACCGCGGCAAGCGCCACGCGGATCACGTCGACGGTGATCGGCGTCGCGTCGGCACCGGCGCTGACGGCGTCGCGCAGGTCGCGCAGGTCGCCCTCGAGCTCGCGCATCGCGTCGAGCGCGTCGTCGTCCGGCTGCAGGAACGTGTCCACCGCGCGCATCAGGGTGTCGAACCATGCCACGCCCGAGTGCGGTTCCGCGAGCTCGTGGCGAAGTGCCGCCAGCGCCTGCAGCACGCGCCATAGTGCGCCGAGCGCGAGCGCCTCGCTGCCCTCGGCCGCACCCGCCGGCAGGCGTGCATCGACGGGCGCGGAGGTGGCCGACGGCAGCGCGTAGCCCAGGAACAGCCGTTGCATGCCATCCTCGAAGCTGTGCCGTGCCACACCGGGCAGCGCCAGGGCGATGCGATGGTCGGCATCGAGACCCCAGCGGATCCCGGCTTCGCCTATCCAGCGCCGTACGACGTCGAGACCGGCGGTGTCGAGCCCGAAGCGGCGCGCAACCAGGGGTTGCTGAAGCACCTCGAAAAAAGCGCTCGCCTCGAACCGCGAGGTGGCGAATCCCAGCAGGTCGAGCAGGGCCCGCGCTGCGGGATTGACCTTGCTGCGCGCGCGCCCGGTGATCGCGTAGGGAAGGTGCCGCCGCGGCGGTGCATTGCCGAAGACAGCGTCGATCAACGGCGCGGCATCCTCGAGCTGGGGCACGACCACCAGGACGTCGGCCGGCCGCAGCGACGGGTCGGCGACGAGCATCGCCAGGAGCTGGTCGTGCAGAACCTCGAGCTGACGTGCCAGGGAGTGACCCACGTGCACCTCGATGCTGCGATCGCCTGGCGCGTGTGCCCGCAACGCGCCGGGGGCGAGGGGCTCGAGCTCGAGGATGGAACGCTGCACGCGCGCGAGCAGGTGCTCGCCCTCCGCCGGGACGAATGCGGCGGCTTCCGTGGCGGCGTCGGCGCAGGTGGTGAGCAGCAGATCGATGTGAGCCTGGGTCTGCTTGCCCCACTGCGCGAGCAGGGTATTGGCGACCTCGTGGTGATCCGCCTGCCCGGTCGCCTTGAGGTAGGCGAGCCGGCGTGGATCGACGATGTCGAACCAGTAGGCCTGCGACGGGTTCAGGACGTAGAGATGCAGGGACCGCCGCTTGCCGAGCGCGTCGAGCATGCGCAGGTAGAGTGGCGGGATCGACGGCAGGCAGAACACGTGCACGGCATCGGTGGAGGCGTCCGCAGTCGCGCCGGAACTGCCCGCCGCGAGGGCGTCTAAGAACGCAACCGACGGATGTTGTCGCGCGGTGCCGAGCTCCGCCGCCACGCGCCGCCACAGCGCAGCCTGCCAGGACTCGTGCGCAAAGACGGGATCGTCACCGCGTGTTGCCGGGATGGACCGGCCATCGCTCCACGCGGCAAGCCAGTCCGGCCGGTAGGTGATGTAGTGATCGAAGAGCTTGGCGATGCGCTGGGCGAGATCGTGCCGCATCGGCTCGTCGGCGCGCCCGAGGTAGGTGGCGAGGGCGGGGTGCGCCTGCACGAAGCCACGCTCTGCGAGGATGCGGAAGATCCGCCACGCGAGCCGCGACGGGGCGAACGGCGAGGTCTCGGCCACCGGCACGACCGCGGCGATCTCCCGCCACAGCCACTGCGCCAGGAACGCGAACTCGACGTTGGCGCAGATCCCGAAGACATCCGCGGTCGCGAGCTCGATCCGGCGCTGGATGCCGACGCTGGGGACGATGACGCGGTCAGGTGCGAACGCCGAGGCGGCCGGCTGGGCAAGGCCCACGAGCAGGGCCTCGAGCAGGCTCTCGAAACGATTGGAGAACGTGAGGTGCAGGGCCATCGCGCGGCGTCCGTGGGTGGAGTCAGGACGTCACGGGCAAGCCGATGCGATCCATTGCGGAAGCTTACCCGTGGCAGTGGCTCATGTCGTGAGCCACTGCGTCCGCATCGACTCCCGGCGCGGCGAGCAGACGGCCAACGGTGCGCGATCGACGTTCCGGACCCAGCTGACGTCGCCTCGCGCGTCGTGCGACAGGGACGAGCGAACGTCGTGCGCCACACTCCACCGAACGTCGTGCGC
>JBDTWB010000202.1:0-7195 GCA_040006895.1 Casimicrobiaceae bacterium
GGGTCCAATCGCGGGTCCAATCGCGGGTCCAATCGCGGGTCCAATCGCGGGTCCAATCGTGGGTCCAATCGTGGGTCCAGTTGCGGGTCCCATCGCGCCTGACCCGGCGCCTGGCGACGCCGCCGCCGGGAGCGTTGCCGGCGAGCACGTCCATGCGCTCACGCTCGCGCCGGAATGGTCGGGCGTGCGCTTCGACCAGGCCCTCGCGCGATCCCTGCCTCAGTTCTCGCGCAGCCGGTTGCAGGCGTGGATCGCCGCGGGCCTCGTCACCGTCGATGGCCTTCCGGCCGAGTTGCGCTACAAGGTCCGCGGCGGCGAAGCCGTGATCGTTCGCGCCCGCCCCGATCCTGCCGAAACGGCCGACGCGCCGCAGGCGATCGCACTCGCCGTCGTCCACGAGGATGCCGCCCTCATCGTCATCGACAAGCCGGCTGGTCTGGTGGTGCACCCGGGGACGGGCAACTGGGCGGGCACCCTGCTCAACGCCCTGCTGCACCATGCCCCCGCGCTCGGCGAGGTGCCCCGCGCCGGCATCGTGCACCGCCTCGACAAGGATACGAGCGGTCTGCTGGTGGTGGCCAAGACACTCGAAGCGCAGACCGCGCTCGTGCGCCAGTTGCAGGCACGCAGCGTGACGCGCGAGTACGTTGCCGTCGCCACCGGCGCGATCGCACGCGACGGCACCGTCGACGCCCCCATCGGCCGGCACCCGACCCGGCGCACGGCGATGGCCGTGGTCGCCACCGGCAAGCCGGCGCGTACGCATTTCAAGATCGTCGAGCGGCTGGTCGGCGCGACACTGCTCCGCTGCCGCTTGGAGACGGGCCGCACTCACCAGATCCGCGTGCATCTCGCCTCCATCGGACATCCGCTAGTGGGCGACCCCGCCTACGGCAAGAGGCAGCCGATCGCCTTCGGTCGCCAGGCGCTGCACGCCGCGCACCTCGGCCTGATGCATCCCGTCACCGGCGCGGCGTGCGCGTGGACCTCACCGCTGCCAGGCGATCTCCAGGCGCTCCTGGCGACGTTGCGGCAACCCGCCCCGTGATCATCCCGATGAATCCGATGCGCGCACGGTCCGACCGCTCCGACCTGCAGGCGCGCCTGACGGCGGCCGGCCTCGAATGGATCGTCCCCGATTGGCCCGCAGCGATGGGCGTCCACGGCCTCATGACGACGCGCCGCGGCGGAATCGCACTCGGACCCCGGTCGAGCCTCGATCTCGGCGGTGCCGATGCCCCGGATGATGCGGTGCGCGTCAATCGCGCGCGCCTTCGCGCCTTCCTGCCGGAGGACCCGCACTGGCTGCACCAGGTGCACGGCACGCGGGTGATCACGATCGGCGCCGCCACGTCTCCGGCGCCGCCGGCCTGGCCCGAGGCCGATGCGGCGGTCACGGCCACCCCGGGTGCGGTATGCGTGGTGCGGGTCGCCGACTGCCTCCCGGTGCTCATCGCCGATGCCCGGGGGCGCTGCGTCGGCGTGGCGCACGCCGGGTGGCGCGGGCTCGCAGCGGGCGTGGTCGAGGCGACGGTCGAAGCCTTGCGCGCACTGGGCAGCCGCGATGAGGTCGCGTGGCTCGGCCCGGCCATCGGCCCGGCTGCCTTCGAGGTCGGTCCCGAGGTCCGCGACGCGTTCCTCGCACGCGAGGCAACCGCGGCGGCCGCGTTCGTGGCCGGTGCGCCCGGCAAGTGGCACGCCGATCTGTATACGCTGGGCCGCCTGGCCCTCGCCCGCGCCGGCGTACGCACCGTGACCGGCGGGGGCTGGTGCACCAGGACCGACGCGGCACGATTCTTCTCGTATCGGCGCGATCATGGGTCCGGCCGCATGGCCGCGTGCGCCTGGATCGAGCCGGCTTGCGGCGCTTCCGTATAATCGCCACGCGCCAACCGGGCGCCTGACCGCGCTCCCGTGCTGCGTTGACGCCCCTACTCGCCATCATCCTCGCCTGCCTCGCCGGTGGCGTGCTTGCCACCCTCGCCGCGGCGGGCACGCTCGTGCTCAAGCCTTCGCGGATCGGCCGGCTGGTGAGCTTCGCGGTCGGGGCGCTGCTCGGCGCGGTTTTTCTCGAGCTCCTGCCGCATGCGCTGGAAGAAGCGCCGGCCGAGCAGGTGATGGTCACCGTCCTGGGCGGATTGCTGGCGTTTTTTCTCCTCGAAAAGCTGGTGCTATGGCGCCACAGCCATGGCGAGCAGGCTGTCGCGCCCGCCGCCGAGGCCGGTGCGCTCGCCCACGCTGCCTATGCCGGCGATCACGATCACGGCCGGTCCGGGCTCATGATCCTGATCGGCAACAGCGTGCACAACTTCTGCGATGGGGTGGTGCTCGCCGCCGCCTTTCTCGCGAACCCCGCGCTCGGCGTGGCCACCACCGTCGCGGTGGTGGCGCATGCAATACCGCAACAGGTCGGCGACTTCGCGGTGCTCCTGCACTCCGGGTACCGCCGACGCAAGGCGTTCGCCTTCAACGTCACGACCGGGATCGCCACCCTGGTGGGCGGGCTGGCCGGCTACTTCGCGCTCGAAGACATGCACAGCGTGCTGCCGACGGTGCTCGCCATCGCTGCGGCGAGCCTGCTCTACGTCGCGGTCGCGGATCTCATTCCGAGCCTGCATCGCCATCCGCATCCAATGGAAACGGCGCGCCAGCTGCTGCTGATCGGCCTAGGGGTCGCGGTGATCGCGGTCGTGCACGGGCTGCTCGAGGGTTGACGGCGGTTCCGCCGCGCCGCGGGCCGCGCGCAGGCGGCGTATCTTGAGTGCGACAAACAGCAGAACCGGAGCGAGTCCGGCGATGACAAAGACCAGGAGCCCTCCCGGTATCGACTCGTTCGTCATCGCCACCATCCCGATGACGTACACCCAGGCGATCAGGACAATGTGCACGACGGCGTCCGGTTGGGATGATGCCGCCGGAGGGGATCACGCAGCCAGTGGGTATCACGCAGCCAGTGTGGATCACGCAGTCGGTGGGGATCATGCAGCCGGTGGGGATCATGCAGCCGATGACCGCGCCGGGGGCGATGCACGCACGGCGCGGGGTCAATGGCAGCGGCAGGGACGCGACGGAAGGTCATGTTGAACGAGCGTGACGATGCATGCATGACGCGTAGTCAGCGGCAGCGGCAGGGACGCGACGGAGGGTCATGGCATTGAACGAGCGCGACGATGGAAGCCCATGGCGCGATCTCGCGGCGCGATGGCAGGACGTTTCGCAGCAATGGGCACAATGGTGGATGCGGCCGGTCAATGCAAGCGGGGCATCGCCCGCCGCGGCGGATCCCGCGATCGCCGCCGACACGCCGGCTGCGCAGCCCGGCCACGCCGAAGACGTGGCCGCGCTCATGGCCAGTTACCAGCCACGGTTCCAGACTTTGTGGCTGGCGGCGCAACAGACGCTGCTCCATCCAGAGAACGGCGGCACGCTGCCGGTCGTTGCCGAGCCCGCCGCCGGCGACCGGCGCTTCGCGGCCCCCGAGTGGAGCGCACTGCCTTATTTCGCGCTGATGAAGCAGCATTACCTGCTGACGGCCGAGTATCTGCAGGCGCTGGCGGCGCTGTCGCCCCTGCCGGCGCCCGACAAGCGCCGCATCACCTTCATGACCCGGCAACTCGTCGATGCCATGGCGCCGACCAACTTCGCGGCGACCAACCCCGAGGTCTGGAAAGCGGCGCTGGCGAGCGAAGGCCAGAGCCTGCTCCGCGGCTACGAGAATCTGCTGGCCGACGTGCAGCGCGGCCGGATCTCGATGACCGACGAGGGCGCCTTCGAGCTCGGCCGCAACCTCGCCGTCACGCCCGGAGACGTGATCCATCGCAACGATCTCATCGAGCTCATCCAGTACCGGCCGTCGACGGCCAAGGTGCACAAGCGGCCGCTGCTGATCGTGCCACCCTGCATCAACAAGTTCTACATCCTCGACCTGCAGCCGCAGAACTCGTTCGTGCGCTGGGCCGTCGGGGAGGGCCATACCGTCTTCATGATCTCGTGGCGCAACATTCCGGAGTCACTGGGCCACCTCACCTGGGACGACTACGTCGGGCAAGGCGTGCTCGAGGCGCTCGGTGTCGTCCGTCGGATCACCCGTAGCGATGCCGCGAACGTCCTCGGGTTCTGCGTGGGGGGCGCGATCCTCGCGTGCGCCCTGGGCGTGCTCGCGGCCCGCGGCGAACGCCGGGTGGCGAGTGCCAGCTTTCTCACCACCCTGCTCGACTATGCGGATCCCGGAGAGATCGGCGTGTACATCTCCCATCGGGTCCTCGAGGCGCGCGAGCCTTCCCTCCTGTCGGGACAGCGCGTCCACGGCAGCGAGCTCGCGACGGCCTTCGCGAGCCTTCGCGCCAACGAGCTGGTCTGGAATTACGTGGTCAACAACTACCTCAAGGGCACGACCCCGCCGGCATTCGACCTGCTGTACTGGAACGGCGATTCCTGCAACCTTCCCGGCCCGATGTACGCGTACTACCTGCGCAACATGTATCTCGACAACCAGTTGTGCGAGCCCGGTGCGCTCACGATGCTGGACGAGTCGATCGACCTCGGCAGCATCGACGTGCCCGCCTACGTCTACGCTTCGCGCGACGACCACATCGTGCCGTGGAAGGCGGCGTACCGATCCGTCGCACTGCTGGGCGGCGATGTGCAGTTCACCCTCGGCGCCTCCGGACACATCGCCGGGGTCGTGAATCCACCTGCCGCGAAGCGCCGGCACCACTGGATCAATCGGCGCCTCGCGGACACGCCGGATGCGTGGCTGGATGCGGCGGACCAACGACCGGGGAGCTGGTGGCCCCATTGGGGGGCGTGGCTGAAGGATCACGGCGGCGGACTGCGCGGTGCGCCGCGCAAACCCGGCAACGCGCGGCACCCGTCCCTCGAACCCGCGCCCGGGTCGTACGTACGCGCCAAGGTGGAGTGAGGCGCAGCGCCTCGGCGCTGTCCGTTCCGCCGCGAGACCCCTCCCGTCTCCAGATCCACCTCGCCCGGCGGCCGACCATGCCATCGCAACCGCATCCCGTCAGGCCGCGTGCGAGGCGCGCTCCACCGGTGCCCGCCGCCCGAGATCGCGCGTTCGAGTCGGCACGTACTGCCGGTCCGCGCGACTCCGCCCGCCCGTGTCCACACCGGCGGCGCTGGCGCGTACAGACGAGGCGACCGGGAGAGCGACCGCCGGCCGGGCACCGTGATCTCGGCGGGCAAAGGATCGGCGGTGTGGCCACGGCGCTTCGGCGCCGCGCGAGTCCGCGTCTCGTACCGCTCCTGCGGGGAACCGCCGCATGCGCTAAGATGGCTTGCACCAAGGCGCGCCGTCGCGAACTCGCCGCGTGCGCCCCCGTTCCAAAGGAGACTTCCCATGACTGACATCGTCATCACCCACGCACTGCGCACGGCCGTCGGCAAGTTCGGCGGCTCCCTCGCCAAGATGCCGGCACCCGAGCTCGGCGCGACGGTGATTCGGGCATTGCTCGCGCAGAGCGGCATCGCCGGCGAGCAGATTTCCGAAGTCATTCTGGGTCAGGTGCTGACGGCGGGCAGCGGTCAGAACCCTGCCCGGCAGGCGCTCATCAAGTCCGGGTTGCCCAATGTCATCCCGGCCATGACCATCAACAAGGTGTGCGGCTCGGGCCTGAAGGCCGTGATGCTCGCCGCGCAAGCCATCCGCTGCGGCGATGCCGACGTGGTGATCGCCGGCGGCCAGGAGAACATGAGCGCCGCGCCGCATGTCCTGCCCGGCTCGCGCGACGGCTTCCGGATGGGCGACGCCAAGCTCGTCGACACCATGATCGTCGACGGCCTCTGGGACGTCTACAACCAGTACCACATGGGCACGACCGCCGAGAACGTCGCGCGGCAGCATGGCGTTTCGCGCGCGGACCAGGATGCGTTCGCGGTTGCCAGCCAGAACAAGGCCGAGGCGGCGCAGAAGGCCGGCAAGTTCAAGGACGAGATCGTGCCGGTGATGATCCCCCAGCGCAAAGGCGACCCCGCCGCGTTCGACCATGACGAGTTCGTCAAGTCGGGCACCACGCTCGAGTCGGTCGCGAGCCTGCGCCCGGCGTTCGCCAAGGACGGCAGCGTGACGGCAGCCAACGCGTCCGGCCTCAACGACGGCGCGGCCGCGCTCTTGGTCATGTCGGCGGCACGCGCCGACAAGCTCGGCCTGAAGCCGCTGGCGCGCATCCGCGCCTACGCGTCGGCCGGCCTCGATCCGGCCATCATGGGCATGGGCCCGGTGCCGGCGTCGCGCCGCTGCCTGGAAAAGGCCGGCTGGAAGCCCGCCGATCTCGACCTCATGGAAATCAACGAGGCGTTTGCCGCCCAGGCCTGCGCGGTCAACAAGGAGATGGGCTGGGACACCGCCAGGATCAACGTGAACGGCGGCGCGATCGCCATCGGCCATCCGATCGGCGCGTCGGGCGCGCGCGTCCTGGTCACCTTGCTGCACGAGATGCAGCGGCGCGATGCGAAGCGCGGCCTCGCCTCACTGTGCATTGGCGGCGGCATGGGCGTCGCGCTGGCGGTGGAGCGCTAGACCCGAACCGATCGACCGAAGAGTCACCGAAGCCCGCGCGACGGCGCGCTCGACGCGACCGGGGCGCCATCCACGAGAGGAGAGTCACCATGGCGGACAAGAAGCGCATTGCATTGGTCACCGGAGGCATGGGCGGGCTGGGTGAGGCGATCTGCGTCAAGCTCGCCGCGCTCGGTTACACGGTGGTTACCACCCACTCCCCCGGCAACAACAAGTCCAAGGATTGGCTTGCGTCGATGCGGCAGCACGGCGACTTCCACGCCTTTCCGTGCGACGTAGCCGATTTCGACAGCTGCGCCGAATGCGTCGGCAAGGTCTTGCAGGACGTCGGACCGGTCGACGTACTGATCAACAACGCCGGCATCACCCGCGACATGACGTTCAAGAAGATGGACAAGATCAACTGGAACACGGTGGTCAAGACCAATCTCGACAGCTGCTTCAACATGACCAAGCAGGTCGCCGACGGCATGGTCGACCGGGGCTGGGGCCGGATCATCAACATCTCGTCGGTGAACGGCCAGAAGGGCGCGTTCGGCCAGACCAACTATTCCGCCGCGAAGGCCGGCATGCACGGCTTCACCAAGGCCCTCGCGCTGGAGGTCGCGCGCAAGGGCGTGACCGTCAACACCATCTCGCCGGGCTACATCGGCACCAAGA
>JBDTWB010000203.1:0-7104 GCA_040006895.1 Casimicrobiaceae bacterium
TCAGCCCGGACGTGAAGGCGGGCATGGGCAGCGCGGTGCTGCGCCAGGCCCAGGAAAGCGGTCAGATCGACGTGTATTGGGAATACACCGGCACCTCGCTCATCACCTACAACAAGGTGAGCGAGCGCATGTCGCCCGCCGACACCTATGCCAAGGTGAAGGAGCTCGATGCCGCCAAGGGCCTGGTCTGGCTCAACCCATCCAAGGCGAACAACACGTACTCCCTTGCGATGAACCAGGACGAGGCGAAGAAGCTCGGCATCGTGAGCATCAGCGACCTCTCCAAGAAACTCAAGGAGGGCGCCAAGCTGAGCTTCGCCAGCAATGCCGAGTTCTATGCCCGGCCGGATGGCCTCAAGCCTCTCGAGACCATGTACGGCTTCGAGTTCGGCCGCGACAACGTCAAGCGCATGGACACCGGTCTCGTCTACCAGGCCCTGAAGGAGAAGCAAGTCGACGTCGGGCTGGTCTTTGCCACCGATGGCCGCATCCCGGCGTTCAACTTCGTGGTGCTGAAGGACGACAAGGGTTACTTCCCCGCCTACGCCCTTACGCCCGTCGTGCGCAAGCAGGTGCTCGATGCAAATCCCAGGCTGGCCGACATCCTGAACTCGCTTTCGGCGAAGCTCGACGACGCCACCATGGCGCGACTCAATGCCAGTGTCGACGTCGACAAGAAGACCGTCGAGGACGTCGCCCAGACGTTCCTCAAGCAACAGGGGCTCATCTGATCGCTCTGGCACCGCCGGTCCGGGCGCCCTGCCCCTTGCCGGGGCGACCGGTCGGGTCGCCCCGCCTTGACGCAACCTGCGTGAGTCGCGTTGGCGAACGCGCGCAGCCCGCCACGGTCGAGGCCGATGCGCGGGCAGTGCGTGTGCGCGGGCCCACCCGCCGGCCTGAACACACGCTCCGCTGGATGCGGCGATGAACGATCCTTCGATCCTGCACGTCGCTGCCGCCCAGGTCGCCACGCGTCTGGGCGACCTCGATGCCAACCTGCGTCGGCATCTCGAGATGATCGAGGCAGCCCGCGCGGCGGGCGCCGACGTGCTGGTCTTTCCCGAGCTGTCGATGACCGGGCATGGGGCCGGACCGGACACCCTGAGTCTCGCGCTCGGCTTGACCGACGCGCGGATTGCCACCATCGCCCGGGCGGCGGGCGCGCTCTGCACCACCTTCGGCATCATCGAAGAAGCGCCGGCTGCGCAGTTCTACAACACTGCGGTGACGGTGCGCGATGGCAAGGTGGTACACGTGCACCGCAAGGTCAATCTTGCGACCTATGGGCGGCTCGACGATGGCAGGCACTTCGCCGGCGGTCGGCACGTCACCGGATTCGCGTGGGACAAGCGCTGGCACGTTAGCGTGCTGATCTGCGCCGATACGTGGAATCCGGCGCTCGTCCACCTCGCCGCGATCCAGGGCAGCACCCTGCTGCTCGCGCCGGTCAGCTCCGGACTGGAGGCCGTGGGCGGCGGCTTCGACAATCCGGGCGGCTGGGACGTGAACCTGCGCTTCCACGCCTTGACCTACGGCTTGCCGATCGTGATGGCCAACCGGGTCGGCCAGGAAGGCGATCTCAACTTCTGGGGCGGCTCGCGCATTCTCGATCCCTTCGGCACCGTCGTGGCGGCGGCGCCTGACGCGAACGAAACCCTGGTATCGGCACGGCTCGACTTCGCCGACATCCGGCGCGCCCGCTACCGGCTGCCCACCGTGCGCGATGCCAACCTGCCGGTGCTGCGCGCCGAGATCGAACGGCTCACCCGCGACGGCACGCTGCCGGTCCACTGAGCACGCCATGCGCGACTTCCTGCTCACCGACGAGGACCGCGCGTTCCGTGCCGAGGTCCGCGACTTCCTCGCGCGGGAGCTCGCACCGCGGGCGCCGGCCATCGAGGACGACGACGACTGGGATGCCGTCAAGGCCACGGTGCGGGCCCTGGGCGAGGCCGGCTATCTCCGGCTCATGTTTCGCGACCTGTACCGCGGTACGCTGACCGCGCCGGGACTGACCCACGCAACGATCCTTTCGGAAGAAGCGGCGTATCTCAACTACGCCTTCGAGACCACGATCGCGACGGCCCTGTCCTGCGCGTATCCGCTGCATCGCCACGCGCAAGGCCCGGTGCGCGACCGCTATCTCGGACCGATCGTGGCAGGCCGCATGGTGGGCGCCATCGGCGTCACCGAGCCCGAGGCGGGCTCCGACACGTCCCGCATGGCCACCACGATCACCTACGACGCGCAGCGCGACGAGTACGTCATCGACGGCACCAAGCGCTACATCTCGAACGCGGCGGTCGCGGACGTATACATCGTCTACGGCGTCACCGATGCGGCGGCATCGCCCGGCAAAGGGCTCGGCGCCGTGGTGGTCCCGGCTGGCGCGGCGGGCATGACCTTTCCCCGACGCTACACCTTCATGGGCCGGCGCGGGTGCGTGGTCGGCGAGGTGCGTTTCGACCAATGCCGCGTCTCTGCCGACCATCTGCTCGGCAAGGCCAACGAGGGCATGCGCATCATGGTGGGGATGTTCAACTTCGAGCGGATCATCCTCGGCGGCTCGGGGCTGGGCGTCGCGCGGAGCGCCTTCGACATCGCCCAGGCCCACGTGCAGCGGCGCGAGGCGTTCGGCCAGAAGCTCGGCTGCAAGCAACTCGTCTGGAGCACGATCGCCGAGATGAGCTGGCGCCTCGATGCGGCGGAGTTGCTCACCTACCGCGCCGCCAAGCTCTACGACGCCGGAGCTACTGCCAAGGCGCTGATGAAGCCTGCCGCCATGGCCAAGCTGGTCGCCACCGAGACCGCGACCTTCTGCGCCGACCGCACCGTGCAGCTGCTGGGCGGCGACGGCCTTACCAAGGAGTACGGCCGTGCCGAGCAGATCTATCGCGACGCCCGCGCCCTGCCGATCGTCGGCGGAACCTCCGAAATGGCGCGCTACCTGATCGCCTCGGCCGACCTGCCGGGGTTGAAGCCCAACCTGTAGCGCACCCCGTCGTACTGCCTCCCTCATGGACATCGCCAGCATCTTCGTGCAAGCCGCCGAGCGCTATCCGGATCACACGGCACTGATCTTCGAGGGCCGGCGCTGGACCTACCGCGAGTGGTATGCGCGGGTTCGTCGCTTCGCCCAGGGCCTTGCCGACCTCGGGGTGCGCCCGAGCGACCGGGTGGCGTTCTACGTCACCACATCGGAGAACTCGGTCACCACCTACTTCGCATGCCAGGTCCTCGGGGCGGTCGCCGTGCCGCTCAACTTCCGGCTCGCGTCGGGCGAGGCTGCCTACGTGCTGCAGGATTCCGGCGCGCGGGTGCTGGTCTACGGGCGCTACCTCACGCCGAACGTCCTGGAGATCCAGAAGCAGTTGCGCAGCGTCCACGACTACATCTCCTGCGCCTACGACCTCGCCAACGTGCCGCCCGGCCACCACCATTTCGACACCATCGCGGAACAGACCGTCGACAGCCACGTCCCCCGGCCGACGCCATCGTCGGACCACCTGTCCGCCCTGGTCTACACCTCGGGCACGACCGGACGGCCCAAGGGTGTGATGCACAGTCACATCAATGACGTGGCGATCGCCATGAACTGCGTCATGGAATACGGCCTCCGGCACACCGATGTGGCGTTGCACATCGCACCGCTTTATCACGTCGGGGGCATGCAGGCGTTCTTCATCCCGCACATGATGGTCGGAGGCACGAACGTCGTGCTCGGCTACTACGAGCCGGTACGAACCCTGGAGACCATCGCTGCCGAGCGGGTGACGACGTTGTTCGCGGTTCCGACCCAGATCCAGGAGATGCTGCTGCATCCCCGGTTTCACCAGCACGACATCGGCAGCCTGCGGATGATCACCACCGGTGGCGCGGCGATCGCCGCAGCGACCATGGCGCGGGTCATCGCCGACTTCTGCCCCAACATCTTCAATGGCTACGGGATGACGGAAGCGAGCCTTACCCTGCTGCTGCATCCCGAGCAGGCGCTGTCGCACCTCGGCTCATGCGGCAAACCCACCCTTATCACCCAGGCAAGGGTGATCGCACATGGCCCGGAGGACGACACGAACCCGGACGAGCTCGTAGCGCCGGGCGGTACCGGCCAACTCATCGTGCGCGGGCCGCAGGTCATGTGGGGCTACTGGAACAAGCCGGTCGAGTCGGCCCGGAAGCTGCGCGCCGGCTGGCTCTACACCGGCGACCTCGTCAGCCAGGACGGCGACGGCTTTTTCTACTTCCGTGGCCGGGTCGACGACATGATCGTGTCGGGCGGCGAGAACATCTACCCGCGCGAAGTCGAGGAAGTGCTCTACCGCTGTCCCGGCGTGCAGGAGGCCGCGGTGATCGGCCTGCCCGATGTGCAGTGGGGCAGCCTGGTGACGGCCTTCGTGGTGCGCCGCACGCCCGACCTCGATGCCGCGACAGTGGATGCGTTCTGCAAGGCGAGTCCCGATCTCGCCAACTACAAGCGGCCGCGACGCATCGTGTTCGTCGACGCACTACCGACCAATCCCAGCGGCAAGGTGCTGAAGCGCGAGCTCCTCGAGCGCTACCGCGAGACGGACCCGGGGAGCGAGGCACGTCCATGACGACACCCGCAACTGCGACTGCCACCGCCACTGCCGGATCGGGTGGTCTGTGGTCGTTCGTGCGCGACCTTCGCTTCGAAGCGATGCCCGCTGATGTCGTGGCCATGGCCCAGCGGTGCCTCCTCGATCTCGTGGGCGTCGCCGCCTCCGGAGCGCGCACGCCCGGCGCCGCGCTGGTCACGACCTACGTCGCCGACCAGATGCGCGGCGGCGAGGCGCGGGCCGCCCGCATCCTCTTCGACGGACGGCACGCCGGCCTCGCCGGGGCCGCGCTGGCCGGCGGGACGATCATCGACGCAATCGATGCCCACGACGGTCATCCCCTGACCAAGGGCCACGTCGGCGCGGCCGTCCTGCCGGCGCTGCTCGCGTTCGTCGACGGCGACGCCGGCGCGCGGCAGCGCTGCAACGGTCACGAGCTCCTGGTCGCACTCGTCATCGGCTACGAGGTCGCGACCCGTGCCGGCATTGCCTTGCATGCGAGCGTGCCCGACTACCACTGCTCGGGCGCCTGGAATGCGCTGGCGGCGGCCGCCCTCGGCGCGCGGCTCATCGGCCTCGACGCCGCGCAGTTCCGCCACGCCCTGGGTATCGCCGAATACTTCGGCCCGCGCGGCCAGATCCTGCGGGTATGCGGCCACCCGACGATGCTGAAGGATGGGTCGGGCTGGGGTGCGCACGTGGGCGTGACCGCGACGCTGCTGGCGCGCGACGGCTTTACCGGTGCGCCGGCGGTGACGGTGGAAGGCGAGGCCGGGGCCGAATACGACGTCGGACCACTGTGGGCGGATCTCGGCACGCGCTGGCGCATCCGCGAGCAATACTTCAAGCCGTACCCGGTCTGCCGGTGGGCGCAGCCGGCGATCGAAGGGGCAAGGGCGCTGCAGCATGCCCATCGATTCACGGCCGGCGACATCGCCGCGATCCGCATCGAAAGCTTCCGGGAAGCGGTCGCCCTGGGCGCGCAGTGTCTGCAACCACGGACAACCGACGAGGCGCAGTACGCCATCACCTATCCGGTCGCCGCCATGCTCGTGTTCGGGCGCATGGGCGCCGAGGAACTCGCCGACACGGCGCTCGCCGATCCCCGCGTGACCCGGCTGCTGGGGGCAACACGGCTCGTCGAGGAACCCTCGTTCTCGCGACGCTTCCCCGCCGAGCGCTTCGCCCGCGTGTCCGTCACCCTGCGCGACGGCCGGGTGCTGACCTCGCCCGACTCTGTCGCCCGCGGTAGCGCCGAGAACGCGTTGGATGACGCCGAGATCCGCAGCAAGTATTTCGCCTATGCGACTCCGGTGTTGGGGCACGCACGCGCCGAGCGCATCGCCGGCGGGGTCGATGCCCTCGACCACGGCGGCGATTGCCGCGCGCTCGTCGACGACCTGCTGAGTCCCGCTGAATGATCGGTGCCGGTACCGAAATCACGACCGGCGGCACGTCGTAGCCCGCGCCACGTCGCGTGCACACCATCCCGCGTCGTATCCGAGTCAGCGCCGGTCCGGGGCGTGCTCGATGATCGACTTTCATCTCCGTGCAAAGGATCGAACCATGAGTGGATTGCCCGAGCGGGCGCGATGCGTGATCGTCGGCGCCGGCATACACGGCCTGTCGACCGCATTCCATCTGGCCCAGCGTCTTGCTGCCAGCGGCGAGACGGTCGGTTCGGGTGGCGCCCGGATCGTGGTGATCGACAAGACCGGCATCGGCGCCGGTGCGAGCGGCATCGCCTGCGGCGTGGTGCGCAACAATTACTTCCAGCCCGCGATGCGCGAGCTGATGGCGCACTCGGTGTCGGTCTGGGAGAGCGATCCCGAGGCCTACAGCTACCATCCGGTCGGCTACATGCAGATCAGCCCCGAGGTGATGCACGCCCAGGTCGGCATGATCTACGAGCAGCAACAGGCGATCGGCTACGAGTCGACCTTCGTCGAGGGCGAGGCGGATTCGCTGCGTTACATGAAGGACATCCTGCACGACTGGCAGGCCGCCAGCATCACCTCGGTGCTGCATGAGAAGCGCGGCGGCTATGCCAACAACCAGGCCTCGCTGCGCGGCCTGTCGGCCAAGGCACGCGCCGCCGGGGTGGAGATCGTGACGGGAGTGACGGTCACCGGCTTCCGGCCCCACGCCGGCAGTGACGCGATTGCGGCAGTGGAGACGTCCGCGGGCGCGATTGCCTGCGACGAGGTGGTGATCGCCGTCGGTCCCTGGGTCAACCAGCTCTGGAACCTGCTCGAGCTGCCCCGGCATATCGACGTCAAGGGGCGCGACGGCAAGGTGCACGAGCACGTTCGGATGTGGCGCTACATGGCGTTGCAGGAAGGCACGCTGGGGGTCGATCCCGACGTGCAGAAGACCAACGACGGCAAGATGCCGCCGGTGATCCACGTCGATACCGATGCGCCGCTCTACTCCGACCGCGACGGCAAGCTCATCACCGACAAGCTGTGGGGGATCTACTACAAGCCGGACTTCCACTTCGGCGGCGTGCAGGGCGGCGCCATGCCGG
>JBDTWB010000204.1:0-6987 GCA_040006895.1 Casimicrobiaceae bacterium
CGGCGCGATGCGCATGCCGCCGTCGATCGTCGGCGACGGTTCCGTCATGCAGTCGCACGCGTGCGGGGCGCGATCACGGCGCGATGCGCATGCGCCGTCGATCATCGCCAGCCTCCCGGTCATGTAGTCGCACGCGTGCGGGGCGCGATCACGGCGCGATGCGCATGTCGCCGTCGATCGTCGCCAGCCTCCCGGTCATGTAGTCGCACGCGTGAGGGGCGCGATCACGGCGCGATGCGCATGTCGCCGTCGATCGTCGCCAGCCTCCCCGTCATGTAGTCGCACGCGTGCGGGGCGCGATCACGGCGCGATGCGCATGCCGCCGTCGATCGTCGGCGACGGTTCCGTCATGCAGTCGGACGCGGGCACGGCGCGATCACGGCGCGATGCGCATGCCGCCGTCGATCATTGCCAGCCGCCCCGTCATGTAGTCGCACGCTTGCGGGGCGCGATCACAGCGCGATGCTCATGCCGCCGTCGATCATCAGCAGCTGCCCCGTCATGTAATCGGACGCTGCCGAGGCGAGGAATACCGCCAAGCCGGCGATCTCGGGCGGCTGACCCCAGCGGCCGGTTGGCGTGCGCTTGCACACCCAGGCATTGAACTCCGGATTGTCGATCAGCGCGCGGTTCATCTCGGTGGCAAAGTAGCCCGGGCCGATCGCGTTGACCTGGATGTTGTGCGGCGCGAGTTCCACGGCCATCGCCCGGGTCAACTGCCGCACGCCGCCCTTGGCCGCGGTATAGGCGACGATGGTCGCGCGGCCGAGCTCGGACATGAGCGAGGCGATGTGGATGATCTTGCCGGCGCGGCGCTCGATCATGCCGGGCAACACCGCCTGGCTCACCACGAACGGCGCGGTCAGGTTGGTGGCGATCACCGCATCCCAGTCCTCCTGGGGAAAGTCGACCAAGGGTGCACGACGCTGGATGCCGGCGTTGTTGACCAGCACGTCGATGCGGCCATGGCGCGCCTCGAGCTCCTCGACCCCAGCCACAATGGCCGTCCGGTCGGTGACGTCGAAAGGCGCGATATCGACCTCGAGTCCTTCGCTGCGCAGGCTGGCGCGGGCAGCGGCCAGCGCGTCGGGATTGCGGCCGTTCAGCACGACCATCGCCCCGCGCTGGGCAAAACCGCGCGCGATCGCGAGGCCCAGACCGCGATAGGCCCCGGTGACGAGGGCGACGCGGCCGGTGAGGTCGAAGGGATTGGGATGCACGGCGGTTCCTTGGTTCGAGCGGAGGAGCCGCCTATCGTACGCGCCCGCCCCGTGCCGGGCCATGTCCTACCCGGGCGTTCCATAGCGCGCAGCGTTTTGCATGCGGCGGTGGACGAGCACGCAGGAGGCCCGCGCGCGCGCCATGCGACGGCGCGCCGCGATGCCGCGTGGAAGCCGAAGGCACACCCGGTGCAGGCTCTCGATGCGGCGATACATAAATTACCGCGGGCATGCTGCCGACTGCGACGAACCGTTGCGTACCAGCGCGGTCGCGCGTCGGCGCACCGGCCCGTCACGCCGCGGCGGCTTTTTCCAGTTCCGCGACCATGCGTGCGACGCGGGCCTCGAGCGCTTCGGTGCTGAGCCTGTCGCGGAAGATCTCCACCAGTAGCGGAAACGCGAAGGGGGTCGGGCGACGCGGAGCCCTCAGCACCACCTTGCTGCGACGCATCCGCGCGAGGGCCGCATGCAGGCGTGGGGCTTCGAGCCGGCGTCCCAGGACCTCGTCGATGGCCTGGGCGAGCAGGCGGTTGTCCGGATCGTATTCGGCGAACACGTCGTACAGGAGCGCGCTCGACGCCTGCAGCTGGCGCTGTGGATGCGGCTGCCCCGGATAGCCCTGGAACACCAGGCCCGCAACCCGTGCGATCTCCCGGAACTGGCGGCGACCGAGCTCGGTCGCGTTCAAGCCGGCGAGGATGTCGGCATCCACGTCGGGTGCCGCCAGGAGCTGGCCGAGGGTGCCGAGGGTGAGCGGCACCGGCGTGGGCGAGACCAGGCCGAAGCCGTAGTCGTTGACGGTGATCGAGAAGGTGCGTTGCACCTCGCGCGACAGCCTATAGGAGAAAAGTGTCGCGAGCCCCAGGTGGGCCAGCCGTCCTTCGAACGGATAGACGAAGATGCCGTGGCCTTCACGGGTGGTGATGGTCTCGACCAGCCACTCGTCCGCAGCGGGCAGCGCCGACCAGCGCGCCTGCAATTCGAGGAGTGGTCGCACCAGCGCGAGCTCCGGCGAATCGTAGCGTCCGGCCCTTGCTGCGCCGATCAGGGCGCGCGTGCCTTCGGCGAGCTGCGTGGAGAGCGCCATCGTGCCACCCGCCCAGCGCGGCACCACGCCCTTGCTGCTCCTGGCGAGCTTCACCCACGCGGTCAGCTCGCGCACCCGCACGAATTCCAGCACGCGGCCGGCGAACACGAAGCAGTCGCCGGGCGCGAGCCTGGCGATGAAGTCCTCCTCGACGTGGCCCAGCCGCGCGCCGTTCTGGAACTGCACCACGATGCTGTTATCGCTGACGATGGTGCCGATGCCCAGGCGATGCCGACGGGCGATGCGCGCGTCGGGCACGCGGGCGATGCCGTCGGCGTCGATCACCACCCGCCGGTATTCGGGGTAGGCGTTGAGACTCGCCCCGCCGTGGATCACGAAGTCGAGCGCGAACTGCCAGTCCTCGGCGTCGAGGTCGCGATAGGCACGGGTGGTGCGCACTTCGGCGAGCAGCGCGGTGGGCGCGAAGCCGCCCCCGGCGGCACACGTGACGAGATGCTGGATCAGCACGTCGAGCGGCCGTTCGAGCGGCACGCGCGCTTCCAGGTTGCGATCCATGGCGGCGGTACGTGCCGCGGCCGCCTCGACGAGCTCCAGCGCCTGCGCCGGCACCACGCTCACCCGCGACACCGCGCCGGGCTGATGACCGCTGCGTCCGGCGCGCTGCAGCAGCCGCGCCACGCCCTTGGGACTGCCGATCTGCAGCACCTGCTCGACCGGCGCGAAGTCCACGCCGAGGTCGAGGCTCGACGTCGACACCACCGCCCGCAGGCGCTGGTTGCGCAGGCCTTCCTCCACCCATTCGCGCACGCTGCGCTCGAGCGAACCGTGATGCAGCGCGATCTGGCCCGCCCAGTGCGGCCGGGCGTCGAGGATGGCGCGATACCACGCCTCGCATTGCGAACGCACGTTGGTGAACACGAGGGTGGTGCGCGCCCGCTCGATCGCGGCGATGACTTCCGGCAGCAACCGCAGCCCGATGTGCCCGGCCCATGGAAAGCGCTCGATGGAACGGGGCCGGATCGTGTCGATCACGATGGTCTTGGCATCGAAGCCCTTGACGATCGTGCCCGGCTGGGCCGTGACCCCGATCAGGCTGGCGAGTGCGACCTCGAGATTGGCAAGGGTCGCCGACAGCGCCCAGGTGCGCAGCGCCGGGCGCGCCCCGCGCAGCCGGGCCAGCGCCAGCTCGACCTGCACGCCGCGCTTGGTCGACAGCAACTCGTGCCACTCGTCGACGACCACGGTCTCGAGCGCGGCGAAGCGCTCCACCCAGTCGGGGCGGGAGAGCAGCAGGGTGAGGCTTTCCGGGGTGGTGACGAGCGCGGTGGGCAGACGGCGGTTTTGCCGGGCGCGGGCGCCGGCGGCGGTATCGCCCGTGCGCACGTCCACGGTCCAGTGTGGCTGCAGGGCGCGGGCGGCGCGGTCGAGGGCGAGACCGCTGTCGCCGGCAAGAGCGCGCAGCGGCGTGATCCAGAGCAGGGCCAGCGGTGGCGGCGCGGCGCGGCCGCCGCGCGCCCCGAGGACCAGCGGCGCCAGGGCTGCGGCGTAGGTCTTGCCCATGCCGGTCGGGGCGTGCACCAGACCGCTTTTCCCGCTCGCCCAAGCCGACCACGTCGTCTCCTGAAACGGAAACGGGCGCCAGCCCTGCCCGGCGAACCATGCGCGCCCCGCCGCCAGAGCATCGGACGGAGGGGTCTGAATGTCGTCAATCGACGACGAAAGTTCGGGAAACAGCATGATTCAGTGGGTTTGCCCCGATATTGTGCTCGTTCGGTCGCTCAGCCCACCGTCGACTGTTGCGTGACCACCACGCGAAAACCTGGCAAACGCTCCAGGCCCCGCTTCAATGTCGTATCCTCGGCAGGGTGCCGATACAATGCTTCCGTACGCACCCATCGCAATTTCGGGCGTTCCCCACACCCTGATGCCAATTACCGCTCTCGTCCGCCTGAGAAAACTGCTTGCCCCCGCGTGCCTGCTCGCGGCGGTATGGGCGGGACCGGCGCTCGCGGTCAACGCAGGCACGGTCGGGCTGCACGCGAACGCAGACTGTAATTCCAATGCCAATCTCGACGTCAGCTGGACCGGCGCCGGCAACCATTTCGAGTTCGGCGCCGCCTATGACGCCGCGGGCTCGGTGATCGGCACGTTCGGTCCCGACACCAACAGCAACACCGACTTCAGCGGCCAATACACGATCCCCATCGCCACCGCCCAGCCCGCGAATGCGCTGGTCGGGGCCTACGCCTGGGTCGGTGGCAATCCCCCGGCGCAGGCGACCGCGGTCGAATACTTCGTGGTTTATAACTGCTCGACCCGGGCGGTGCTCTACCGGTGCTCAGGCGCGTACGGCACCTGCGCCAACCGGGTCGCGGCGGCTCTGGCCACGCTCCCCTTCGATCCGGGCACCGCCCCGGCCGTCCCGGTCACGTCCCCCGGAATGCTGGTCGTGCTGATGCTGCTGCTCGGCGGGGCCGGAGCGCTGCGGCTGCGGCGCTGCGTCTGACGTCCCAGGTCAGTCTCCGGCGCGTCCCGCCCCACGGTGCCGGTGTCACGCGGCGGCAAGCACCTGGATCGTCTTGAGGGGGGTGACGCCGCGAAAGCGCGCGAGCAACTCCACCTGCTCGGTTTTCACGGCCTCGACATTGCGCGCCTTGACGTGGCCATAGCCGCGCATCCGCTCCGGCAGCGAGGCAAGCTCGACGGCGACGTCGTGATTGCGGGCTGACACGCCGCGCAGGATTTCGTCGACCAGGGATTCGTACTCTCCGATCAGCGCCCGCTCCATGCGCCGCTCGGCGGTGCGCCCGAACACGTCGAGCGCGGTGCCGCGCACCCGGCGCAGCTTGGCGAGCACCCGGAACGCTTTCATCATCCACGGCCCGAACGCCTTCTTGCGCGGTTCGCCGGACCCGCCGTCGGCCTTGGTGGTGAGGGGCGGCGCGAGATGGAACACCAGCCGATAGTCGCCTTCGAAGCGCCGCGCCACCTGGTCGACGAAATCGGTCTCGGCATAGAGCCGCGCAACCTCGTACTCGTCCTTGATCGCGAGAAGCTTGAAGTACGCCCTGGCCACCGCCTCGGTGAGCGCGGTCTTGCCGGGGGCGCGGTTGTCCTCCGTGGCGCGCACCCGTGCCACGAGATCGGTGTAGCGCCGCGCATAGGCGGCGTCCTGGTAATCGACCAGGAAGGCCGCGCGCCGCGCGATTACTTCGTCCACCGATTCCGAGAGGCGCTGCGAATCGGGTTTATCCGCACTGATCGCGGCGGCGGTGACGCGCGCGGGATCGATGGCCGCGAGCCGCCCCCACTGGAAGCTTTGCTTGTTCGACTCGATCGCGGTGCCGTTCAATTCGATCGCCCGCAGGATCGCCGCGCTGGTCACCGGTAGCAGGCCGCGCTGGTAGGCGAAGCCGACCATGAACAGGTTGGTGGCGATGGAATCGCCCATGAGACCGGTGGCGAGCTTGGTCGCGTCGAGGAATTCGGCGTCGTGCGGCGCAACCGTGTCCTCGATCTCGCGTTCCATCGAGCCGAGCGGAAAGGCCATGTCCGGGTCGCGGGTGAACCCCGCCGGCATGACCATGGCGGTGTTGACCAGCGCCTTGGTGAAGCCCTTGCGCATCTTGGCGAGTTGCTCCTGGCCGACGCCGGTGACGATGTCGCAGGCCAGCACCAGCTTCGCGTCCCCGGCAGCGATGCGCGTGGCGTGCAGGGTGTCGGGACGATCGGCGATGCGAACGTGCGAGACGACCGCGCCGTTCTTCTGCGCGAGCCCGGTCATGTCGAGCACGCTGCAGCCCCTGCCTTCGAGGTGCGCCGCCATGCCGATCAGGGCCCCGATGGTCACCACCCCGGTGCCGCCGATGCCGGTCACCACGATGCCGTAGGGCTCGGCGGTCGACGGCAGACTCGGCTCGGGCAGGTCGGGAAACGTACCGGCCTCGGCCTTGTCGGGCTTGCGGAGACTGCCGCCCTCGACGGTCACGAAGCTCGGGCAAAACCCGTTGAGGCACGAGTAGTCCTTGTTGCACGCGCTCTGGTCGATGGTTCGCTTCCGGCCGAACTCGGTCTCGAGTGGTGCGACCGCGACGCAGTTCGACTTCACGCCGCAGTCGCCGCAGCCTTCGCACACCAGGTCGTTGATCACCACCCGCTTGGCGGGATCGGGAAATTTGCCGCGCTTCCTGCGCCGCCGTTTTTCCGCCGCGCAGGTCTGGTCGTAGAGCAGCACCGTGCAGCCCGCGACGTCGCGCAGGGTGCGCTGCACCGCGTCGAGGTCGTCGCGATGATGCACGGCGACGTCGCCGGCGAAATAGCCCGACGGATACTTGTCGGGCTGGTCGGTGACCACCACGATCTTGCGGACACCCTCGGCCGCCACCTGGCGGGCGACGTCGGCGGGCGTGAGCGGCCCGTCGAAAGGCTGGCCGCCGGTCATGGCGACCGCGTCGTTGTAGAGGATCTTGTAGGTGATGTTGACCCCGGCCGCCACCGCGGCGCGGATCGCCAGGATGCCGCTGTGGTAGTACGTGCCGTCGCCGAGGTTGGCGAAGATGTGCTGCTCCTCGGTGAACGGCGCCTGGCCGATCCATGGCACGCCCTCGCCACCCATGTGCGTGAACGTGGAGGTCGAGCGGTCCATCCAGATCGCCATCACGTGACAGCCGATGCCCGCGGTGGCGCGGCTGCCCTCGGGCACGTTGGTGGAGGTGTTGT
>JBDTWB010000205.1:0-6955 GCA_040006895.1 Casimicrobiaceae bacterium
CATCAGCAGCGCCGGCTCGTAGACGAACATGAACGGCACGATGTAGGCCGGCGCCGCCACCCGCATCGATTCCCAGCCGGCCTGCCACATGCTGGTTCGGGCGAGGCCCGCCGCCGCGAAGACGGCGAGCGCCACCGGCGGGGTGATCGCCGACAGGATCGCGAAATAGAACGCGAACATGTGCGCCGCCGGGGTGACGGCTCCGAGCTTGATGAGCGCGGGCACGAGCAGGGACACCATCACAATGTAGGCCGGCGTGGTAGGCATGCCCATGCCGAGCACGATACCGGCCATCGCGGTCAGCACCAGGGCGAGGATCAGCGAGTCCTGCGCCAGCGCCACCACGAACTGGGTGAACACGATGCCCAGGCCGGTGATGCTGACCGCGCCGATCACGATGCCCGCGCACGCGCAGGCCATGGCGACGGCGAGCGTATTGCGCGCGCCCTCGATGAGGGCGTCGACGACGCTGCGCCAGCCGATGCCCTCGCGGGTGCTGGCCCGCAGCAGCGCAATGGGAATGCACGACAGCGCGCCGGCGAGGGCGCAGAGCGGCGCCGAATAGCCGAGCATCAGTCCGAACAGCACCACCAGGATGGGCAGGAACAGGTGGCCGCGGTGCGCCATGACGTGGACGAAGCGCGGCAACTCCGCCTTGGGCACGCCGGCGAGCTTGTGCCGCTTGGCTTCGAAATGCACGGCGAAAAACACCGCGACGTAATACAGCAGCGCCGGGATGGCGGCCCACAGCGCAACCTGGGCGTACGGCACGGCCAGGAATTCCGCCATCACGAAGGCGGCCGCCCCCATGATCGGCGGCATGATCTGGCCGCCCGTCGAGGCCACCGCTTCCACCGCAGCGGCAAACGCCGGTCGAAAGCCGGTGCGCTTCATGAGCGGGATGGTGATCGGACCATCGACCATCACGTTGGCCACCGCACTGCCCGATACCGTGCCGAACAGGCTCGACGACACCACCGAGACCTTGCCCGGACCCCCGGCCGTGTGGCCCGTGATGGACATGGCGAAATCCATGAAGAGCTGGCCGGTGCCGCTCTTTTCCATGAAGGCGCCGAACAGCACGAACAGCATCACGTAGCTCGCCGAAACCCCCAGGGTCGAGCCGAAGATGCCCTCGGTGGAGAGATAGAGCTGTTCGAGCAGCACGTCGAGCTTCACGTGGGTGAAGCCCAGCGCGTAGATGAGGAAAGCGATGGCGGTGAGCGGCAGCGCGAGCCCGATCACCCGTCGCGTAGCCTCCAGTACGATCACCACCGCCACGACGGCGTAGAAACGGTCGAGGATGGTGAGATCGTCGATATAGATGATGCGGTTGATGAAGTAGTCGTAGTTCCCCAGGATGTGCAGCACGAACCCGAATCCCAGGGCCAGGAGGGCGGCATCGGCGACCCGCCACGCGGGCCGCCCCGGTCGGGTCGGATAGAGCAGGAAAACCAGCGTCAGGGCGAACAGCAGGTGGACGCCGCGGAAGATGATCGCCTCGGGGGGACCGAACGCCGCCACGTACATGTGGTACAGCGACATGGCGATCGCTACGGCATTGACGATGCCACGCAGCGCCGCGCTGGTGGGCGCGGTCGCCTGCGCTTCTTCGGAGACGACGACGACGGGGGGGGTGGCCAAGGAAGATCGGATCGGGAACGGGGATTGGTCCCGCCCCCGTCGCAGCCCGGCGTTACATGACGCCCGATTCCTTGTAGAACTTGGCGGCACCCTTGTGGAACGGCACACCGATGTCGGTCGCCATGTCCTTGACGGTCAGGCCTTCGATCGGCTTCACCACCGCCGCCATGTCCTTGATGTGATCCGCCATGGCCTTGGTCATCTTGTAGACCGTATCCTCGGACAGGTCGCAGGCCGCGACCACGTGGGTGGTGTAGCCGATCACCGGCACGTCCTTGTCCTGCTTCGGATAGGTGCCCGCCTTGATCATCAGCTTGTGGTAGCCGGGATTCATCTTGCGCAGCTCGCCCATGGTCTTGTCGTCGACGGGGACCAGGTCGATGTCGCGCGCACTGGCGAGATCCATGACCGCCGACGCGGGCGAGGTAGTACCGAGCGTGAACACCTGCGCGTGGCCATCCTTCATCATCGACACGGCGTCGGTGTAGGCAGCCTGGAAGTTCGCCTTCGACAGCGACTGGTAGTTCATGCCATTGATCTTCAGGACCTCGGCAGTGAGCAGCTCACCGGTGTTGCCGCGCGACTGGGTCACGAGCGACTTGCCCTTGAGGTCGGAGAACGCCTTCACGTTGGCATCCTTGAGTGCGACGACCTGGAAATACTGCGGATAGAGGTTGGCGACCTGGCATACCTTGGTGGTCTTCCTCGGATACGGTGCCCGGCCTTCCACCCCATCGACCGTGCTGGCGGAGTTGGCGAAGCCGATCTGGGCCTTGCCTTCGTCGATGCCGCGCACGTTGGCGATGCCCGCCCCCGGCGTCTGCTGGATCGACAGGCCCGGCACGGCCTGCTCCCACATGCTCTTCAGGGCGCCGCCCAGCGGGATCCACGATCCCCCTTGCGGTCCGGTCATGAACGTGACCTGCTCCGCGGTCGCCGGCAGTGCGAAGAGCGCCGCGGCGGCGGCGATACCGAGTGACGTGGTTTTCATGACTCCTCCATCGGCCGCAGGGGCGACCAGGGTAATTGACGGGTTCTTTTTGTGAGTCGGTCATTCTGTGGCGCCGGCTTTCTGCGGTCAAGACAGGGTGCAGCATGGCCGGCTTGCCTGGGCAGCCGGCACGGCGCACCGCGGCAACGAGGCCGCGCGGCGCTGCCGACCGGGCCACGCCTGGCGACCGTACCCGGCGCGGTCCGCCACGACCTCAGATGGGGTAGATGATCGAGTTGGGGATCATCTCGCTGTCGTAGACACACAAGCGCGATTCGAATCGCAGTCCGTCGGGCGTGCGGCACACCGTGTCGAGGTAGCGGCCAACGTTGAATACCGTCGTCAGCTCGGATGGCTTGGTGCGAAACACCGCATAGTTCGCCTCGAGCTCGAAACGATCGCCTTCGGCCATGAGCACCCGCGGTGCGCCGACGACATGGCGCTGGTAGTAGGGATCGTGGAACAGGGTGTCGCGGATACCCACCACCCGATCCTTGAGCATCCCCTTGCTCTCGAATGCCATGGTCGCCAGGGGAAACCCGCGGTCGTGGTTCTCGCGGGGCTGGAGCCGGTAGCTGCACTGCTCGGTGAAGAACTCCGGCCACTTGTCCCATTCGCCCGCATCGAGTGCCGCCGCATAGTCGGCATAGAGGCGGTTCAGGTCGAGATACGTTTGGAAGTCGATCATCGGTCAGGCATCCATCACGCGCCGCCAGTAGCGATACATCCCCCGGATCAGGGTTTCGGTCACCATGTGATCGCTGTCGGCGACATCCCGTCCGCCCAGTTCGGCCAGGCTGCGATGGAACGGCTTCTGCTCGAAGCCGCGTTGCGAGAACTCGATCACCTCTCCGTCGTCGGCCGAGACAAATCCGGCCGGACCGAACAGGTTGGCCTGCCGCAGCCGGCGGCGCGTCATTTCCGGCGTGTCGTCCTCGAAGCCGAAATGGGTCCAGACGAAGTCGAACGCGCCGGGACCGTGCGGCACGATATGGCGGGTCGAAACCGAATTGACCTGCTGCTGGAAGATCACACTGGGAAAGATGGTGAGCATGACCGCCGTAGGCTCGCCCCACCACGACTCGTGCACGATGTCCAGGAAACGGTCGTCGTGGAGTGTCATCCGTTCCTTGAAGGTCGAGACCCCGGAGGTGACGGCACCGGCCGTCCCGCCCTGCCCGCGCTTCGAGATCATCGCCGCGTGGCGGAACTGCGCGTCCATCTTGAGCTCGGCCTTGTTATCGGCGCGCCAGAGTCCGAACGTCACGAACCAGGTATGCAGGAGCCCCGGATGGTAGGGATCCTTGATGTTCTCCTGCATGAGCTTCCAGTTGCCCGGGATCCGCTGCCGGTTGTAGCCGAGTATGCTCAGCTTGCGGCCATCGAACAGACGGTCGAAGTAACGCACGATCGTCGGCCCGAGGTAGTCCTCCAGCGGCTCCACGGCCTCGTCGAACGAAGCGAATACCACGCCGTTGCGCGCGGCGACCTTGAGCTTGGTGAGCCCATGTTCCTCGCGCTTGAAGTCGTCCGGCATGCCGCCGCAGACGCGCCCGTCCTGCTTCACGCCCCGGCGGAAGGGAACCCCCTGCAGGTCGCCCTTGAGGCTGTAGTTCCACTGGTGGTAGGGGCAGGTGAAGTCGTTCTGGTTGCCGCTTCGCTTGCGACAGAATTGCATGCCGCGATGCGCGCAGACGTTCTCGACGACGTTGAGGGACCCATCCAGCGCCCGGGTCAGCAGTACCGATCGCTCGCCGATGGCCGTGCGCTTGAAATCGCCGGGTTCGGCGACCTCGGCTTCGAGGCCGACGTAACACCAGTGCCCGTTGTAGAACAGCCGCTCGAGCTCCCGGCGATACACGTCATCCCGGGTGTAGACGTCGAACGGGATCCGGCTGGTCGCGTCGCCTTCCCACGCGGATGCCCGGATCGGAATGGAAGGGGAGCCGTCGTCATTCATGGCGGTTGCTTTCGGGCGATGAGGGCTGCCACACGAGCATGCCGCATGAAGGGCGTTCTTGCCAAGGCGCGCGCCGCGCCCCGACGCCCGGCGCGACCTTACAGGGCCAGGGCTACGCGCGTGCCTTGATCGATCGCCCGCTTGGCGTCGAGCTCGAGGGCGACGTCCGCGCCGCCGATGAGGGTCGACTCGATGCCCAGCGCCTCCAGCCCGGACACGAGCTCCCGCTGGGGCAGCTGGCCGGCGCAGATCACCACGTCGTCGACCGCGAGCACCTGCGGCTTGCCGTCGACCACGACGTGCAGCCCGGCATCGTCGATGCGCTGGTAGTCGACCGCGGAAAGCATCGTGACCCCGCGCTTCCTGAGCAGGGTGCGCCGGATCCAGCCCGTGGTTTTGGCGAGGCCCTCACCGACCTTGGTGGCCTTGCGTTGCAGCAGCCACACCTCGCGGGGCGAGGTGTCGTCGTGGGCAGGCATGATGCCGCCACGGGCGGCGAAACTGGCGTCGATGCCCCATTCCGTGCGAAACGAGGCAATCGCGCCCTCCTCGAACGCCGTGACGTTGGCCTCACCGGCGTGGGTCAGGAACTCGGCCACGTCGAAGCCGATGCCACCAGCGCCGACGATCGCCACACGCGGCCCGATACGGCGGCGACCCTCGACAACCTCGACGTAGTCGGCAACCTTGGGGTGATCGATCCCGGGAATCTCCGGCCGCCGCGGCATGACACCCGTCGCCAGGATCACGCGGTCGAAGCCGATGAGCGCCGCGGCGTCCACGCGCCGGCCGAGCTCGACTGTCACGCCCAGCTCCGCGAGGCGGGTTCGGTAATACCGCAGCGTCTCCGCAAACTCTTCCTTGCCGGGAATGCGCCGCGCAAGATTGAACTGCCCGCCGATCTCCGCCGCCGCCTCGAATAGCGTCACGACGTGACCGCGCTCGGCCGCGGTGACCGCGCACGCCAGTCCCGCCGGTCCGGCGCCGACCACGGCAATGCGCCCGGCATCGACGGCAGGGGTCAACACCAGCTCGGTCTCGCGCGCCGCGTACGGGTTGACGAGGCACGTAGCGAGCCGGCGCGCGAAGATGTGGTCCAGGCAGGCCTGGTTGCAGGCGATGCAGGTATTGATCGAGTCGGCGCGGCCCGCGGCAGCCTTGCGCATGAAGTCCGGGTCGGCGAGGAAGGGACGCGCCATCGACACCATGTCGGCGTCGCCGCGGGCAATGATCGCCTCCGCTACCATCGGGTCGTTGATGCGATTGGTGGTGATGAGCGGGATGCGCACGTCGCCCTTGAGGCGCCGGGTGACCCAGGTGAACGCACCCCGCGGCACCATGGTCGCGATGGTGGGAATGCGCGCCTCGTGCCAGCCGATGCCGGTGTTGATCAGGGTCGCCCCGGCGGCTTCGACGGCCTTGGCAAGCGCCACCACCTCGTCCCACGTGCTGCCGCCTTCGATGAGGTCGAGCATCGACAGCCGGTAGATGATGATGAAGTCGGGACCGACCGCGTCACGCGTACGCCCGACCACCTCGACCGGAAACCGCATCCGCCGCTCGAACGTCCCGCCCCAGTCGTCGTCGCGCAGGTTGGTCCTGGGCACGACGAACTGGTTGATCAGGTAGCCCTCCGAGCCCATGATCTCCACGCCGTCGTACCCGGCGCGCTGCGCCAGCACCGCGCAGCGCGCGTAGTCGGCGATGGTCTTCTTCACACCCCAACCGGTGAGCGCGCGCGGCTTGAACGGCGTGATGGGCGACTTGACCGCTGAAGGCGCGACCGACAGCGGGTGATACGCATAGCGCCCGGCGTGCAGGATCTGCATGGCGATCTTGCCGCCGGCCGCATGCACCGCGTCCGTGATCCCGCGGTGCTTCCCCACCTGCCACGGGAACGAGAGTTGCGAAGCGCGCGGCTCGAGGCGGCCGGCCAGATTCGGCGCGATGCCCCCCGTGACTATCAGCGCCACTCCGCCGCGCGCACGGGCCGCGAAGAACGCCGCGAGGCGATCGAAGCCATGCGGCGCTTCCTCGAGCCCGACGTGCATCGAGCCCATGAGCGCGCGATTGGGCAGCGTCGTGAAGCCGAGGTCGAGGGGGGCGAGGAGGTGCGGGTAGGCGGTCACTGGCACTGGTCGAACCGTCGAAGTCGCGACGGTAATGGGGTCAGATCAAGTTAACGGATGGGCTGGACTGCAAAGGTGAGCTCATGGGGTCAGACCACGTCAACCGATGGAGGTCGGAATAACGGGGTCGGATCAAGTTAACGGCTCGATGTGCCGCAGGGAACGCCGGCAAGGGATAACGTGATCTGGCCCCATTACCGCCGCTTGATCTGACCCCATTACCATCGCCCC
>JBDTWB010000206.1:0-6894 GCA_040006895.1 Casimicrobiaceae bacterium
GTGCCGTGACCGTCGACCGCACCAAAACATTCGACCCATTCATTTGCCTGAGCTGGCCGACATGGCAACACGGATAAATTACACTGACCCCATTACGCACTATCGTGGACACGGTGTAGCGCACACGCGGCCTGCAACGGATCCGTACGTCGCGCGGCTGCACGGTCGCCGCAGGTTGGAGGTATCGTTCCGCTCTGCGCTCCGGATCGCGCCGCGACGATGACAACGACCCTGCCTCCTTCCGACTGGTTGTGCACCGAGCGCATTGCGCTGCGGCAGTTCGTGCCCGTCGATTTCGACGACCTCTACCGGTTGGACAGCGATGCGCAGGTGATGCGCTATCTCAACGGTGGTGCACCGCTTTCGCACGCCGAAGTGCGGGCGACGCTGGTAAGAACGCTGGAGTACTACGACAACTTTCCGGGCCTGGGCGTCTGGCGGGCGTCGCGCCGCGATTCCGGTGCCTTCATCGGCTGGTTCTGCCTCAAGTACTGCGGCACGTCGTGCGACGTCGAGGTCGGCTACCGTCTCCTCCCGGAGGCCTGGGGGATGGGCTATGCGACGGAGGGTGCGGGAGCGCTCCTGCGCCACGGGTTCTTCAGCCTGGGGCTCCTGCGGGTGATCGGCATCACCCATCCCCACAACAGGGCTTCGCAGCACGTCCTGCGCAAGTGCGGCCTGAGCTCCGAAGGCTTCGCCCACTACTACGATCGGCGGGTGCGGCTGTTTGCGCGGACGCGAAGCGATGCCCCGCAGGAACGGCGCAGTCCCGCAGAAGATCCGCGGCTGCACGTCCACGCCCATCCCGAATTCCTGTCCCCGCCAGCGTCCCGCACCGGCGTACGCAGGCGAACCTGACGCGGCTCGGCCGGGTGACTGCTCCGCGGCTGTCGAATGGCGCACGCGACCGGCACGAATTCCGGACGTCGCCAGCCGCACGGCTCAATGGCCGACCATGACTGAATCGATGACCGTGCGACGGGCGCTCGTCCAGTCCGGACTCGTGCCCATCGACGCCCACGTGCTGCTCGCCCACGTGCTGGAGCGCGGCCGGGCCTGGCTGGTGGCCCACGCGGACGATGCGCTGCCTGCCGAGCAGGTCGCCGCCTTTCTCGCCCTGGCCTGCCGGCGGCGCGACGGCGAGCCGATCGCCTATCTGACCGGTGTGCGCGAGTTCTGGGGCATGCCGCTCACGGTTTCGCCGGCCGTGCTCATTCCCCGTCCCGAAACCGAGACGCTGGTGGAGGTCGCGCTGACGTTGCTGCCGGCTGACCGGGCGATCCGCGTGCTCGATCTCGGCACGGGTTCCGGTGCCGTGGCCCTGGCGCTGGCGCGAGAGTTGCCGCGCGCGACCATCGTCGCAACCGACGTATCGGCGGCGGCGCTCGAGGTCGCTCGCACCAATGCACGCCGGCTCGGTGTCGGGAACGTCACCTGGCTGGCGTCGGACTGGTACGCGGGTGTCGGTCTTGCCGAGCGTTTCGACGTGATCGTGAGCAATCCGCCCTACGTCGATGCCGATGATCCGCACATGGCGGCAGGCGATCTCCGGTACGAACCCGTGGGGGCCCTCACCGCCGGTGCCGATGCACTCTTGGCGTTGCGACGGGTCATCGTCGGCGCAACGCCGTTCCTCGCGCCAGGGGGCAGCGTCGCCGTCGAGCACGGCTACGACCAGGCGGAGACGGTGCGCTCCCTGTTCGGCGACGCCGGCTTCACCGAGATTCGCACGACCCGCGACATCGCCGGCGTGCCGCGGGTCACGTCGGGCCGGCATGCGCCGACCTCGTCCTAGTGCTCGTGTCCCGAATCGGAAGTTCGCTGCACAAAAACGGCGAGAACCGGCGCGCCGCTTCGTCGCTCGCCTTGCGAAGTTTCTCAACATTCGCTGCGGCGAGTTCCCCGCTGCGCAGCGTTTTCGCCGTTTGTGGGGACAGCGGCGGCCATCGTAAGCGGATTCAACGAACTTCAGGCTCGGACACTCCTGACGCTCCTTCGGTCGGGACCCCGCCGTATCTTCCGCGAGGGGCAATCGCGCCCTTCGCCTGCCTGCTAGCGCGCAGGCGGTAGCGGGACCTCGAGCTTCTTCGCCCACGGCATCAGGGCCGGAAGGATGCTTTCCCGCAGCTCCAGACCGTCGGCGCGTTGCTCGCGCATCAGACGCATGCCGCGCTCGCCGGGGAGACGCACCCGCTCGACGCCTTCGCGCGGGGTGGACGCGTGGCTTTTCTCGACCATGTGATCCATCTGCCGACGGAAGGCGTCCAGTCCACCGAACGCCTGCGGGTCGAGAACCTGCACGAACACGTTCGCGCCCCAGCCTTCCTTGGGATCGGCACGACCGAAGCCACCGAGGCCGGCGGTGAGCGCCTCGACCAGGAGGCCGAGCGCGAAGCCCTTGTGGCCGGCATCGAGGCCACCGAGGGGCAGCAACGCCCCTTTCGGCTCGGCCAGCGCGGCATTCGGATCATCGGTCGCGTTGCCGGCGGCATCGATCAGCCACGGCCCCGGCATCTTCTCGCCGGCATCGCGCCGTTGCATGGTGTAACCCATGCTGGTGATGGAGGTGGAAACGTCGACCAGGATCGGATCGCCCGAGGTCGGAATCCCCGCGGCGATGGGATTGGGGGTCATGATCGGCGTCACCCCGCCATGCGGCACGACTGCGGCGACCACCGGGTCGGAGCTCTTGATGATCGCCATCAGCCCGCGCTCGGTGGCACGCAGCAGGTAGGCCGCCAGGCAGGCGATATGGTGCGAGCGACGGATCACGATCGTGCCCGTGCCGTGGGCAAGCGCCATCGTGGCTGCCGCGTCGAGCGCCCGCACCGTTAGCCATGGACCGGGCAGACGCTGTCCATCCCAGAGCTCGGCGGCGTCGCGGCGCTCCAGCACCTTGGGCTCGCCGCTCTTGGCCATCTCGCCCTTCTCGATCTCGGCAAGGTACGGCGAGAGCAGCGCGAGACCGTGCGTGCTGTGGCCGAGAAGATCACCGGTGACGAGGATGTCGGCGATGTCGCCGGTCATGGCACGGTCCACGCCGGCGGCCGCGAGCAACTCGGCTGCGAAGCGGGTCAGCGACGATGCAGCGTAACGGGGAGCCGGCATGGAATCGGGATCGAAAGGGGAAGGGGCGTGCAGCTGAGGCACAATGAACGTCAGCCCGCACACCTGCGGATTCTACCCGCGTCGCGCGGGATTTCGTCGCGCTTGCTGCCATACGTCCGCATCCTGCCATGCCGTTGCCCCCGTCCTCGCCCTCGCCATCCCCCTCGCCTTTGCCCTCGCTGCGAACAACCCGCTGCCCATGCTGCCGTCGTCGCTGACGGTGAGCGTGGTCACGTACCAGCCGGACCAGCCGTTGCTGGGGTGTTGTCTCGACACCTTGGCGCTGGCGATCGCATTCGCGCAGCGCGAGGGTGTCATCCGCTCGGTTGCGGTCGCCGTGATCGACAACAGCGAGGATCCCGCCGTCGCCGACGCGGTGACGCGGCTCGCCGATGCGCGGTTCCGCGACACCCGGGTGCAGATGACCTACCGCCACGGCCACGCGAACGTGGGCTATGGCGTCGCCCATAACCTGATGCTCCACGGCACCGGCGGCGATTACCAGCTGGTGTTGAATCCCGACGTCGAGCTCGCGCCGGACGCGCTCGCCAACGCCATCCGCTGGCTCGACGTGCACCGGGAAGTCGGCGTCGTGGCGCCCGCCGTGAGCCGGCCCGATGGCAGCCCCGACTACCTTTGCCGGCGCTATCCGGCGGTCCTCGACCTGTTCGTGCGAGGCTTCCTGCCAGCGCCGTTGCGCAGGCTCTTCGCCAAGCGCATCGCCCGCTACGAGCTGCGCGACCGCATCGATCCGGCGAACCCCGAGCCCGTGCTCGGCATACCGCTCCTCTCGGGTTGCTGCATGCTGGTGCGTCGCGACGCAATCGACGCCACCGGTGGCTTCGATCCGCGCTTCTTCCTGTACTTCGAGGACTACGACTGGAGCGTGCGACTGTCGCGGTTCACGCAGAGCGTCTACCTCCCGGCGATGCGGGTCATTCACCACGGCGGCGGCGCGGCGCACAAGGGCTGGCGGCACGTCGCGATGTTCACCAGGAGCGGCGTGCGCTTCTATAACAAGCACGGTTGGCGCTGGCTATGAGCGGCGCCGGCCGGATCGTCGCGGTCACCGGCGCGCGCGGCTTCGTGGGCCATGCACTGTGCGGCGCGCTGGCCATGCGCGGGTATGCGGTGCGCGCGCTGGTTCGCGCCCTCCCGGATCAGGTGCGGCCCGATCGCACCTGGGTGGTCACGGGCGATCTCGAGCGCGCCGCCGCGGAGACCCTCGCTGCCGCGCTACGGGACGTGCATGCCGTGGTGCATCTTGCCGGCAGGGCGCACGTGCTCGACGAAACCGCGCGCGATCCGGAAGCCGCGTATCACGCCGCCAACGCCGTGGCGACCGAGCGCCTTGCCGAAGCCACGGTGTCTGCCGGCGTAGCGCGCCTGATCCTGGCGAGCAGCGTAAAGGTCAACGGCGAAGCCACCGCCATGGGACACCCTTTCCATCCCGACGACACGCCGGATCCCGGCGATGCCTACGCGCGCAGCAAGCTGCACGCCGAGAATGCGCTGCGAGCTGCCTGTGCGGGTGCGGCGACGGTGCCGCTGGTCGTGCGCCTGCCGCTCGTCTACGGTCCCGGCGTGCGGGGCAACATGCTCACGCTCGTCGACGCCGTCGCCGCCGAGCGCCGCCTGCCGGTCGGCGCCATCCGCAATCGGCGCAGCCTCGCGTACGTCCTCAATGTCACCGATGCGATCGGCGCGGCGGTGGATGCGGCGATCGCGCCGACCGGTGTGCATTTCATCGCCGACGCCGGCAGCGTGTCGACCCCGGAGCTCGTGCGCGCGATCGCCGCGGCGCTCGATCTGCCCGCGCACGTGGTCCGCGTGCCGGTGCCGCTCCTGCGCCTGGCGGGGGCGCTGACCGGCCGTTCCGGGATGATCGGCCGGCTCGCCGATTCCCTCGAAGTCGATCCGTCGAGCTTCACGAACATGACAGGATGGCAGCCGCGCCATACGCTCGCCGACGGCCTTGCCGCACTGGTGGCCTGGTGGCGGGTACGCCATGCCATCTGATCATGCGGCGACGCAGCCTATAATTCGTGCTTTGCCTCTCTGCAGAGCCAGCGCCGCCGGGCCGTCCCAAGGCGCTCGCCCCCTCCTCGGGAGGGGGTGTGCGCAGCCCGCGCAGTTGGCAAGCCTGGGGAGCTTACCCACAGCGCCGCGGGGCCGGCCAAGGCGCTCGCCCCCTCCTCGGGAGGGGGTGTGCGCAGCCCGCGCAGTGGCAAACCTGGGGGAGGTTACCCGGAGCGCCGCGGGGCCGTCCCAAGGCGCAGCCCGCAGGGGGCAAGCATCGGGAGGTTATCCGGAGCGCCGCCGGGCCGTCCCGAGGCGCTCGCCCCCTCCTTGGGAGGGGGTGTCCGCAGCCCGAGTGGGCAAGCAGGGGGGAGGTTATCCAATGAACGTGCGCGCTTCCGGCCGGCGACCCGACGAGCTTCGGCCGCTACGAATCACCCGCCAGTACACCCGTCACGCCGAGGGCTCGGTGCTGGTCGCCGCCGGCGACACCATCGTGCTGTGCACCGCCAGTGTCGATGAGGGCGTGCCATCGTTCCTGAAGGGCAGCGGTCGTGGCTGGTTGACCGCCGAGTACGGCATGCTGCCGCGCTCGACCAACACCCGCATGCGTCGCGAGGCCGCCGAGGGCAAACAGTCCGGACGCACGCTCGAGATCCAGCGCCTGATAGGCCGGAGCCTGCGGGCCGTCACCGATCTCGCCGCCCTCGGGGAGCGCACCGTGCGTGTCGACTGCGACGTGCTGCAGGCCGACGGCGGCACCCGGTGTGCCTCGATCACCGGCGCATGTGTCGCCGTGGCCGACGCCTTCGCGTGGTGTCGTGCGCAGGGCCTCATCGCAGGCGAGCCGTTACGCGACCTCGTCGCCGCGATCTCCGTGGGGGTGGTGGACGGCGCACCCTTGCTCGATCTCGACTACGGCGAGGATTCGGCGTGCGACACCGACATGAACGTGGTGATGACCGGAGGGGGCGGATTCGTCGAGGTGCAGGGCACCGCCGAAGGCGCGCCTTTCTCGCGCGCCGAGCTCGATACGCTGCTCGCACTGGCGACGCGGGGCATCGCCGGTCTGGTCGCGGCGCAGCGCGGCGCGCTCGCCGGCTGATCGCTGCCGAAAGGACGCCATGCTCACGCATCTCGTCCTGGCATCGAACAATGCGGGCAAGCTGCGCGAATTTCGCAGGCTACTCGCGCCGCTCGGCATCGAGGTCGTTGCGCAGGCCGAGCTCGGCATTGCGGAGGCCGAGGAGCCCCATCGCACTTTCCTGGAGAACGCGCTCGCCAAGGCGCGCCATGCCAGTGCCGGGGCGCAGATGCCTGCCCTCGCCGACGATTCGGGCGTCTGCGTGCGCGTGCTGGGCGGCAAGCCCGGCGTGCAGAGCGCTCGCTTTGCCGGCGAGCCCCGTTCGGACACCCGCAACAACGCGAGGCTGGTGGAGGCCCTGCAGGGAGCCGACGACCGTCACGCCCATTACACGTGCGTGCTGGTGCTGGTGCGGCACCCCGACGACCCCGAGCCGATCATCGCCGAAGGACGATGGCACGGCACCATCATCGACACCCCTCGCGGCGATGGTGGCTTTGGCTACGATCCGCATTTCCTGGATGCGTGCGGCATGACTGGCGCGGAGCTGCCGCTGGACAGGAAGAACCTGGTGTCGCACCGCGGCCAGGCGATGCGCAGCCTGATCGCACGGTTGCGCGACGACGGGGAGGCGGGGTGAGCGCCGCCGGGCCGTCCCCAGTCGCTCGCCCCCTCCTCGGGAG
>JBDTWB010000207.1:0-6869 GCA_040006895.1 Casimicrobiaceae bacterium
GCCGGCAGCGGCTTCGGCGCCTTCTCGACCTGCACGAGGCACATGCGGCAGTTCGCGGCGATCGACAGCTTTTTGTGATAGCAGAAGTGCGGCACGTAGATGCCGAGCTTGTTGGCAGCGTCCATCACCGTGGCGCCGCTGTCGACTTCCACCTTCTTGCCGTCGATTTCGAGGTTCAGCATGGCATGGGTTCTAGGCGTACGACGGCACCAGGCAGTGCTTGTGGTCGATGTGATGCTGGAACTCGTCGCGGAAGTGGCGGATGAAGCTCTTCACGGGCAGCGCGGCGGCATCGCCAAGCGCGCAGATCGTGCGTCCTGCGATGTTGTCGGAGACGTCCACCAGGAGATCGAGATCCTCGTTACGACCCTCCCCGTGCTCGATGCGATTGACCACGCGCCAGAGCCAGCCGGTGCCTTCGCGGCAGGGCGTGCACTGCCCGCACGACTCCTCATAGTAGAAGTACGACAGGCGGAGCAGCGACTTCACCATGCAACGGGTGTCGTTCATGATGATCACCGCGCCCGAGCCGAGCATCGAGCCGGCCTTGGCGATCGAGTCGTAGTCCATGTCGGTCGCCATCATTACCTCACCCGGCAACACCGGCATGGACGAGCCGCCCGGGATGCACGCCTTGAGCTTGCGGCCGTCGCGCATTCCCCCGGCCATCTCCAGCAGCTTGGCGAATGGCGTGCCCAGGCGCACCTCGTAGTTGCCGGGACGCGCGATGTCGCCCGACACCGAAAAAAGCTTGGTGCCGCCGTTGTTCGGCCGGCCGAGATTCAGGAACGCCTCGCCGCCGTTCTTGATGATCCACGGCACCGCGGCGAACGTCTCGGTGTTGTTGATCGTGGTCGGCTTGCCATACAAGCCGAAGCTTGCCGGGAAGGGCGGCTTGAAGCGCGGCTGGCCCTTCTTGCCTTCGAGGGACTCGAGCAGCGCGGTTTCCTCGCCGCAGATGTAGGCGCCATAGCCATGATGATTGAAGAGATCGAAGCCGAACTCCGAACCGAGGATGTTGCGGCCGAGGTAACCCGCCCGGCGCGCCTCGTCGACGCACTCCTCCATCCGCTCGTAGACCGACCAGATCTCGCCGTGGATGTAGTTGTAGCCGCGCTCGCAACCCATCGCGTATCCCGCGATGATCATGCCCTCGATCAGGGCATGCGGGTTGTAGCGCATGATGTCGCGATCCTTGAAGGTGCCGGGCTCGCCCTCGTCGGAATTGCAGACTAGGTACTTCGCCCCCGGGAACTGCTGGGGCATGAAGCTCCACTTGAGCCCCGTCGGGAAACCCGCGCCGCCGCGCCCGCGCAATGCCGACTTCTTGACTTCGGCGATCACCGCCGCCGGGGTCAGCTTGTCCGCGATGATCTTGCGCAGCGCCTGGTAGCCGCCGCGCGCTTCGTAGTCGGCGAGACGCCAGTCGGCGCCGGTGAGACCGGCCATGATGATGGCATCCGGTCCGTAGTCCAGCATCGATTCGTTCGCGCTCATGGGGTAACCTCCCCCAGGCTTGCCCACTGCGCGGGCGGCGCCCACCCCCTCCCGAGGAGGGGGCGAGCGCCTTGGGACGACCCGGCGGCGCTCATGTCTCGTCCGCCGCGCCGTCGCCGCGCGCCGGCCGCGAAGCCGGCGCGGCACGCAGCTCGCCGAGCAGCCGGTCGATCTCAGGCGGGCGCATCCAGCTGCACATCCGCTTGTTGTTGACCAGCAGCACGGGCGCGTCGCCGCAGGCGCCCATGCATTCCCCCTCCTGCAGGGTGAAGCGCCCGTCGGCGGTCGTGCCACCAAATTCCACGCCGAGCTTCTCGCGCAGATGCAGCGCAGCCTCGCTCGCGCCCATCAGCGCGCAAGGCAGGTTGGTGCAGATGGTGATTTTGTAGGCGCCGATAGGCTTCAGGTTGTACATCGCGTAGAAGGTCGCGACTTCATAGACGGCGACCGGCGGCATGCCGAGATAGCGCGCCACGAAATCCATTGTCTCCGCGGACAGCCAGCCCTTCTCGTCCTGGGCGATCGCCAGCGCCGACATCACCGCCGACTGCTTCTGATCGGGTGGGTACTTGGCGAGCTCGTGGTCGATCCTGGCGATCGCGTCGGTCGACAGGACCGGGTGGGAAGCCTGGTCGGACACCCGGGCGGCGGCGCTGGCCGGGCTCATCGATCGATCTCCCCGAACACGATGTCCTGGGTGCCGATGATGGCCACGACGTCGGCGATCATGTGCCCGCGCGACATCTCGTCGAGTGCGGCCAGATGGGGAAATCCGGCCGCACGGATCTTGAGGCGATACGGCTTGTTGGCGCCGTCGGACACGAGGTAGATGCCAAACTCGCCCTTGGGGTGCTCGACCGCCGCGTAGGCCTCGCCTGGCGGCACGTGCATGCCTTCCGTGAAGAGCTTGAAATGATGGATCAGCTCTTCCATGTTGGTCTTCATCTCCTCGCGCGACGGCGGGGCGATCTTGTGATTGTCGATCATGACCGGACCGGGATTGACTCGCAGCCAGTCGATGCACTGCTTGACGATGCGGTTGGCTTCGCGCATCTCGTGCACCCGCACCAGGTACCGGTCGTAGCAATCGCCCTTGGTGCCCACGGGAATGTCGAACGACATACGGTCGTACACCGCATACGGCTGCTTCTTGCGCAAGTCCCACGGCACCCCCGAGCCGCGCAGCATGGGCCCCGTGAACCCGAGGGCCATCGCCCGCTCGGGCGTCACCACGCCGATGCCCACGGTGCGCTGCTTCCAGATGCGATTATCGGTGAGCAGGGTCTCGTAGTCGTCGACACACGCAGGGAAGCGCCGGGTGAAGTCCTCGAGGAAGTCGAGCAGGGTGCCCTGACGGTTCTCGTTCAGCGCCGCGATCTCGCGCTCGTTGCGCACGCTCGATGGCTGGTAGTGCGGCATCGCGTCCGGCAGATCGCGGTACACGCCACCCGGGCGATAGTACGCCGCGTGCATGCGCGCCCCCGAGACCGCCTCGTAGGCGTCCATCAGGTCCTCGCGTTCGCGGAACGTATACAGGAAGGTCGTCATCGCACCGACGTCGAGCGAATGCGCACCGAGCCAGAGCAGGTGGTTCAGGATGCGCGTGATCTCGTCGAACATCACCCGGATGTACTGCGCGCGCAGAGGCACCTCGATGCCGAGGAGCTTCTCGATCGCGAGGCAGTAGGCGTGCTCGTTGGACATCATCGACACGTAGTCGAGCCGGTCCATATACGGCAGTGCCTGCAGGTACGTACGATGCTCGGCGAGCTTCTCGGTCGCGCGGTGCAGAAGGCCGATGTGAGGATCCGCCCGCTCGATCACCTCGCCGTCGAGCTCCAGCACGAGGCGAAGCACCCCGTGGGCCGCAGGATGCTGCGGCCCGAAGTTCATCGTGTAGTTGCGGATCTCTGCCATTGCCGTTGAGCGAGGATCAAACATGGGAGCAAGCAAGCGCGGCGCGTCCGTCGCCTGCCGGCTTCATCGGTCACGGCGGCATTGGCCGCCTGCAACCCCTGTCGTCCTCTTCATCCTCTGTGATAACCCCTGGGTCCGCCCGGTCACTCGCTCGCGGCGAAGTTCGGTTCTCGAATGATCCGCGGCACGATCTCCCGTGGCTCGATGGACACCGGCTGGTAGATCACCCGGCCCTGCTCGGGGTCGTAGCGCATCTCGACATGGCCACTGACCGGGAAGTCCTTGCGGAACGGGTGGCCGATGAACCCGTAGTCGGTCAGGATACGGCGCAGATCCGGATGGCCGGAAAACACGATGCCGAACAGATCGAAGGCTTCGCGCTCGTACCAGTTGGCGCCGGGCCAGACCTCGATCGCACTCGGCAGCACCGGAAAATCGTCGTCCGTCGCAAATGCCCGCACCCGCAGGCGGACGTTATGGGCGAGCGAGAGCAAGTGGTACACGGCGGCGTAGCGCGGACCTTGGTGGGCACCATTGCCATAGGCCGAATAATCGACCCCGCACAGGTCGAGCATGGTCGCGAACGCGAATTCCGGTCGGTCGCGAAGGTCGCGCAGGCCAGCGAGCAGTCCGTCCTGGCGCAACTCGAGCGTGACCTCGCCCAGGGCGATGGTGACCTTGGTACCTTCGGGAAATGCCGCGTCGAGGGCCGCGGCGAGCGTATCGATCCGGCTCATGCGCGTGCAATCGTGTTGGTGCGCCAGATCTTGTTCTGAAGTTGCAGGATGCCGTAGAGCAGTGCCTCGGCGGTCGGCGGGCATCCGGGCACATAGATGTCGACCGGCACGATCCGGTCGCAACCGCGCACCACCGAGTACGAATAGTGGTAATAGCCCCCGCCATTCGCGCACGAGCCCATCGAGATCACCCACCGCGGCTCGGCCATCTGGTCGTACACCTTGCGCAGTGCCGGCGCCATCTTGTTGCAGAGGGTGCCGGCGACGATCATCACGTCGGACTGCCGAGGGCTCGGGCGGAAGACCACGCCGAAGCGGTCGAGGTCGTAGCGCGCGGCACCGGCGTGCATCATCTCGACCGCGCAGCACGCGAGGCCGAACGTCATCGGCCACATCGACCCGTTGCGTGACCAGTTGATCAGCGCGTCGAGCTTGGTGGTGACGAAGCCTTTCTCCAGGACGCCTTCGATGCTCATCGCGACCCCGCCCCTGTGAGCCGGCTGCTCATGCGCCCGCTGCGGCCGGCTGCCGTCGACCCATCCGCGGCGCGTGCGCACCGGATCGTCAGCGACGGCGCCGTTGCGAGCCGTCGCGTCTGCGCAGACAGGTTCATTCCCATTCCAGGGCGCCCTTCTTCCACTCGTAGACGAATCCCACGATGAGGATGAGCAGGAACAACATCATGGCCGCGAACCCGGCGAACCCGATGTCCGGCAGCACCACCGCCCAGGGAAAGAGGAAGGCGATCTCGAGGTCGAACAGGATGAACAGGATCGCGACCAGGTAGTAGCGCACGTCGAACTTCATGCGCGCGTCCTCGAATGCCTCGAATCCGCATTCGTACGGCGAGAGCTTCTCCGGATCGGGACGGTTGGGCGAAACCAGCTTGCCCACGGACAGCAGCACCACCGAGAGGAAGAGGCCGAAAAGGATGAAGAGCAGGATGGGGAAATACTGTTCGAGCATGTTGTGCGGCGGTCAACCACCACCGACCGTCAGTGTTCCGGCAGCGCAGTGCGCGTCCGGCAATCGCAAAGCGCCGGCCCTTTGAAGCGCCGCCGGCGCGCTGGTGACATCAACCATTCAGTCTGGTGCCCACGGGGAGACTCGAACTCCCACGACTTTCGCCACTGCCCCCTCAAGACAGCGTGTCTACCAATTCCACCACGTGGGCGTTGCACGTTCGGGCCGCGCCGCGCGCGACCGCCGGCGATCGCTCGCCGCGATGACCGCTCCATCAGTCTACTTCGGTACGTCTCCCGCCTTCGACCCGGGGTCTGCCGGTGCCGTGCCCGCTCCCCCGGTGGGCGCCGGCGCCGGCGCCGCCGGATTCGCGGTCGGCGCCCCCGGGGCAGTCGGGATGTCCGACGCCTTCGAGGGCGGCAGCCGATCCATCACGCCTTGCTGGACACTCGTCCGGGGTGCGGAACGGGTGGTGCCGTACCACGTCAGGCCCAGGCTGGTCAGAAAGAACACCGCCGCCAGGACGGACGTCGTGCGCGACAGGAAGTTCGCCGATCCGGCGGCACCGAACAAGCTGCCCGACGAACCGCTCCCGAACGCGGCACCCATGTCCGCTCCCTTGCCGTGCTGCAGCAGCACGAAACCGCAAATGCCGATCGCCACCACCACATGGGCGCCGAGCAGCAAGGTCTCAATCAAGCTCATGCATTCTCCAATCCGCGCGGCGTGCCTGTGGGCACCCGTGCCAGCCGCAGGTTAGGCACCTGCGATCGCCAAAAATTCGTCGGCCTTCAGCGAAGCCCCGCCTACCAGGCCGCCGTCGATGTCCGGCTGCCCGAAGAGTGCCGCCGCGCTCTCGGCCTTCACGCTTCCGCCATAAAGCAGGGAAATGTTGCCAGCACCCGCCTCGCCAAGGCGCGCCCGCAGGCGCCCATGTACGGCTTGCGCCTGGTCCGGCGTGGCCGTCCTGCCGGTACCGATGGCCCACACCGGTTCATAGGCCACCACCATCGCCGCGGCGCGAGCCTGCACGCGCGCCAGCACGGCATCGAGTTGCCGCAGCACCACGCCTTCAGTGGTGCCGGCGTCGCGCTCGGCCAGAGTCTCACCGACGCACACGATCGGCGTCATGCCCGAGTCGAGCACCGCCACCGCCTTCGCGGCGACCTCGGCGTCGGTCTCGCCGTAAAGCTGGCGTCGCTCCGAGTGGCCCACGATCGCGAAGCGACAACCGAAATCGACCAGCATCGATGCGGCCACTTCGCCGGTGAACGCGCCCGATGCCTCGGCATGGACGTTCTGCGCGCCCCAAAGAATCACGGACTCGGCGCCACCGCCCGCGCCCCCGAGCAGCGATTGGGCCTGCCCGAGGTACGGATAGGGGACGCACACCGCGACGGTTCGTCTCTTCGCCGCGGTTTGGCCCTCGGTCCCTTCGCCTGCCCCTGCCTTACCCAGATCGGCAGTGCTTGTACCCTGCCCTGCCGGGTTCCGGCCCCCGCCTCGTTCCGCGTGCCGCTCCCAGCCCGCGCGCAACGCTTCGAGCAGGCGGGCATTGGCAGCCAGGCCGCCATGCATCTTCCAGTTGCCCACCACCAGCCGGTTACGCATTGAACAGCCCGTTACGCAATGACAGCCCGTTTAGCACTTAGAAACCGCTTGGCATCGGCAGAGTGTTTCGCACTGCCAGCCCGTCACTTGTGACAGCCCGCTATTCAGTGACAGCTCGTTATGCATTGGCCCCACGCATTGGCC
>JBDTWB010000208.1:0-6796 GCA_040006895.1 Casimicrobiaceae bacterium
GTCGGCGTGCGCCAGTCGCCGGTGGTGGGCGCGATGACGTCGCGGTTGTCGGTGAACGCGACGTGGAAGACCGGCGCGAGCCCGTTGGCGGTGAAGTTGCCGGTGACGGTCGCGCCGCCGACGTTGAATTTGTAGGGATAAGTGGCGCTTCCGGACGCGACGATGGTCTGCGCGGCCGCATCGATGTAGTCACCGAGAAAGGCCGCCGTGCCGTTGCCGAACATCGGCAGGTTCGGCGCGTTCACTTCCTTCTGGACGATCGGGTAGAGGCCCTTCTTGGCCACGTATTTCCCATCGACCAGCACGGGATTGCCGGCGGCATCGGTCTCCAGCTCGACCTGGTTGCCGTAGGTGTACTGCGATACCCGCGCCGAGGCGAACGACGGGGTGTCGGCTGGATCGGCCATCGACGCGAAGACGTCGACGGTATGGCGCCGCACCAGGCCCGGGGTTCCGTCGGTCGCATAGGTCGTCCACACGGCGTCCGCCGAGGCGGCCATGCCCGGACCGCGGCAGGTCGCCAGGGCGTCCTTGATGTTCTGGGCGACGTTGGCGAACTCGGGCCGGTTGACGTCCACGCTGCAGTTCGGCGCGAGGTTGCCCTTCGGTGCGCGATACTCGAACTGGTCGCCGACGGGACTGCACGTGGTACCGACCGGACAGTCCGAAGCATTCTTGACCAGCACGCCCTCGGTGTGGTCGAGGCGCTGGTCGAGCCAGGTCAGGAGTAGCTTGCCAGCAGCGAAGGTCAAAGCTGGCTGGAGCTGGTGTCCACGCCCGGGCTTGGTCGTGTCGAGCGGATTGGGAAAGGCACTGTCGACATATTGCGGCGTGCGCCACGTCGTCCCGGCATCCAGCGAGGTGGACATGACGATGCGGGTATCACAGTCGGCAGGGTTGGAAGACGAGCAGGCGTACGGAGACGTCGCGCCTACGGCGGCCTTGCGCTGGGTCCAGGCCACGTGAACACGACTGGTGTTGCCCGCCACCGACACCGCGACAGTGGGAAAGGCCAGTGTCCGGAACGACGCGCCAGTGGCCGCCTGATCGTAGGTGATGAAATTGGCAACCCGGATCGGCTTCTTGCTCCAGGTCTTGCCGCCGTCCGTCGAATTCGAGACGTAGATGGCATCCGGGCCATCGAAGTTACGCCACGCCACGTACACCGCACCGGTCAGCGGATCGAGCGCGAGACTCGATCCGGAATTGGCGCTCAGGGGATTGCTGGGTTTGAAGGGCTTGGCGAAGGTTTTGCCGCAGTCCGAGGACACGGCGACGTTGATCTGCGGGTGGGGGTTGGTGTTGTCGCCGACGAAATTGGCCCACGAGACATAGACATTGAAGGCCGGAACGGTCTCCGCGACGTTGGCGAAGCCAGTGGCGGTCTTGGTCCAGGTGAGGAGCTCGCAGGTCTTGCCGGCATTCCAGGACCGCCCCGGAACGTCGGCGACTACCCAGGGCTTATCCTTGAACTGTCCGCCAGTGCCCGTGTCCACGATGGCCAGGGCATCGGGCAGGATCGGGTCCTGTGCGTAGCGCACCAGCGGGTTGCCCGATGCGTCGACGCCGCGCACATCGGTCTCGCGCTGGATATCGTTGTTCTTGTCGACGAAGCGTTGCACGGCGACCACGCCGTTCGCGCCGGTGTCCCGCGTGCCCGCGATGAACGACAGGAAGAACGTCCCGAACGGACCCGGGCGCATGGTAGGGTCGGCGCCGAAGTTCGGTCTGAGCGCCTTGAGCGCCGCGGTCTGCTTGGTAATAGGGTCGGTGCAGGCCGGGATCGCAATCGGGCAACCCCCCAGCGGGCTCGCCCGCCACGTCGCGCCGCCGTCGAGCGATTTGTAGATCGTGATCCACGCTTCCGGATCGTCCAGCTCCTCCGCGACCTCGACCGGGATCAGCCGATAGTCATTAGAGGCTGCCAGAAGGTGCCGCGCGTTACGCGATGAGACGGCGATCGCAGGTTCGTTCTGCTTGGTGAGGAACGGATCACCCTCAGGCCAGCGGGTGCCGGAGACCATGTTGACGTTCGGTCCAGGCACCGGAGCCGCGGCCCACGCGGACGACGTCAGGATCGATGCTGTCGCCGCGATGGCGAGCGTAGTCGCGCGGATGATGAGCGAAGGGCGAGCCATGGAGGCTTCTCCTGCTGGTAAGCAGAACAAAGCCGGAGACCTCTCGATCTCCGTCGACGTACATCGGAGCCGCTTCGCAATGGGCGCGTTGCGCGCCTGCCAGCGGATCTCGTGTGCGGTCAGACCGGTGACAAACCTCCAAAATCGGACGCACGCGCGTCCGCAAGCTGCGCACCTGGTGCACAGACGCGCACTCTACGCGCTAAAAGGTTGAAAAAACAAGAGGCTTGGAACGTCCGTTGCGCTGCTTGATATGCAACATACAAAACGTTCCGGGTGGGGTGGACGTTGTCTGTTCGATATCAGGGACGAGCGCCTGATTGTGAAAGTGGCGCCTAAGGATCGACGGGAGGCGGAACCGTTGTCAGCCGCGCCTGTGCACCATATGGGGCCCGGCGCGGCGGGCCACGACCGGGATCTCCGCGCTGTCATCGCGTACACCGACGACGTTTCGCGCGGAATCCTCGCACACGGCGAGCGCCCGCTGCACGCCCGCCGCGAGGTCAAGCGTACGTCCATAAGCGCGCAGATCTTCGACCTCGTGCTCCGCCATGCCTGCCGACGCTTTTACGAGCTCGGCGTCCACCTCCGCCTGCAGCGATGGAGCCCGGGGCATGCCACCTTTGTCACGCAAGGCGTCGGCGGCACCGATCAGCTCCAGCGCCGACGGCGCGTCGCCGCTCTTGGCCGCCAGCAGCCCGATGTCTTCCAGGAGGAACGCCATCGACCAGGGATCATCGTAGGTGCGGTAGACCTGCATGCTCTCGGCGTAGTGGCGGCGTGCCGTGCCGTATTCGCCCAGACCGCGCAAGGCGTTGCCCAGGTTGTTGTGGCACAACGCAAGCATCCACACGTCACCCACTTCCCGGCTGATCAGCACGGAGCGCTCGAACCAGTCGCGCGCTTCGCGAAAGCGATGCTGCAACACATCGATCATGCCGAGATTGTTCATCGAGTAACCGATGTTGCGGCGGTCGCCCAGTTCCATGCGCAGGGCCATGGCGCGGTCGTGGAAACCGCGCGACGGCTCGAACTCGCCGCGGTACTCCGCGATGATGCCGAGGTTGGACAGAATGCTGGCCATGCTGAGCTTGTCGCCGAGCTGCTGGCGAATGCCGAGGCTTGTCTCGTAGTTGCGCACGGCCGCTTCGTAGTCCCCGCGCTGCGCGGCAACCGTGCCGAGGAGATGATGGATGCGCCCGACGCCCGCCAGGTCACCGCCGGTCGTGAAGCCGGCGGCGGCAGTATCGAGCAGGGCGGTTGCCTCGTCGAAGCGGCCCTGCTTGCGCGCCACGTCGGCGAGCACAGCCTGGCATGACGCGCGCATCACCGGGTCGCCGAGCTTGTCGGCGATTGCCAACCCCGCGTTGGCCACGCTTTCCACGCGAGGCCAGTTTCCGGTCGCCTCGAGCACGCTGGCGAGCTTGAGGAGAACTTCGACTCGGGCCCCGTCCTCGACGAGTGGCGCAAGCTTCTCGAAGTATTCGATCGCGGCAGCATTTGCGTAGGTTGCCTGCGCCGCAACGCCGGCCCTGCGCAGGTACTCGCACTTCTTGGGCAGGTTATCGGTATGCCAATAGTGATGCGCAAGGAGATCCAGGTTGCGATCGATCCCATCGGCCTCGATGCGCTCGATGAAGCCGCCGATGCGTTCGTGCAACATCGAGCGCATCGCGAATGGCAGGCTTTCGTACGCGACCTGCTGGGTCACGCTGTGCTTGAAGGCGTACTTGTGCTCGGCCTCGACATCGAGATTGACCAGGTCGGCTGCGGTCAGGGTTGCGAGCTGCGCGGTCACCGTCGTCAGAGTACCCAGTTCCGGATATGCACCAGGAAGGACCGGTGAGGTGAACACCCGTCCCACCACGCTGGCGACCTTGAGAGTTTGCCGCGGCGCTGCCCCGACCATGTCGATTCGACCCAGGATCAGGCTGTGAAGGCTGTCCGGCAGGTCGACGTCCTTGAGTGCCGTGGGGTCGCGTAAGTCGACGCCCTGGGCGTTGATAAAATTGAGGAGCTCCTCGATGTAGAACGGATTGCCTTGCGCGCGGGCGTTGACGAGTTCGACGAGCGCGGCGGGCGGCTCGACCTCGGTGCCGATCAGCTGGGCGAGCTTGGCGGCGACGAGGGTCGCCGAGTGCTCGCGATCGAGCTCGGTCAGTGCGATCTCGGTGAAGTACGGCAGGGTGTCGAGGCCCAAGCCGCCGCCTGGCTTGGGTGCCGGGCGGTAGGCGGCGATAATCAGGACCGACGCTTCACCAATGGCGCGTCCGAGCACGTCCAGCAGGTCCCGCGACAGTGGATCGATCCAGTGGCAATCCTCCAGGACGATGAGCAGCGACGTGCCATCGACGCGGGCGCGCAGGCAGTCCGCCAGCAGGCTTTCCAGGGACGCTTTGCGCAGCTTGGCGTCGAAGCTTCCGGTAAGATCGTTGTCGGGAATCGGCAGATCGAGGAGGGCGGCGAGCAGCGGCATCCGTGGCACGAGCCCGGGATCGATCGCGGCAAGCTGGCGTTCAAGTGCCATGATTTGCACTGCGTCCGGGCTCGCGTCGTCGAGCTCGAACAGCGCGGCCCAGATTTCCCGCCAGACGAAGTAGCTGGTGTTGGCGCCATAGGATTGGCACTCGCCAGTCACGACCCTCGTGCCGCGCGCGCCCGCCGTACGCGCGAATTCCGCCACCATGCGCGACTTGCCCATGCCGGCTTCCGCGGAGACGCCGACGAGCTGGCCGTGGCGTCCCAGCGCGTCGTCGCTGCGTGCAGTAAGCGTCTCGAGCTCGCTCCAGCGGCCGACCAGCGGCAACTCATGGTCGGCGCGCGCGCGCGTGGCGTGCCGTTTCGACCCGGTCAAGGCAAACACCTTCATCGGCTCGGTCTTGCCCTTCAATGCGATGGGCGCGAGCTCGTTCCAGAGGAAAACGCCACCGGATGCCACCCGTACCCGCTCGGACGCGTAGATCTCGGTGGGCGGCGCGGCCGCCATCAGCCGCGCCGCGACGTTGACCGCGTCACCGAGGCAGGTGAAAGCCTGCCGGTTCGGATGGCCGTACATGCCACTGCGCAAGCGGCCGTACGTGATGCCGATCTGCAGATTCCGAACTGCCGTGGTGCCTTCGAGCTCGCGCAGTTGTAGCGCGGCCGCGCACGCCCGCGCCCCGTCGTCCTCGTGCGCAATGGGCGATCCGAACACGGCAAAGAGGTACGCACCCTTGTCCCCGAGGGAGAGGTGCAGGAGATTGCCGCCGAAGGATGTGACGACACGTTGCGCCTGACGCACGAAAGCATCGAGCTTGTCCGCGGCCGCATCATCGTGGTCGTAGTCGATGCCGCCGAAGCGCACGAAGATGGGGTATGCCGGGCGGAGCTCCGCCATGAACTCGCCACGACTTGCCCGCAACCGCTCATACACCGCGGGCAAAAGCCACTGTGCCACCACGTCCTCGCTAAGCGGCGGGTGCGGCAGTGTTCGCCCGACCGGTTCGACCGGCTGGGACAACCGCGCGACGACCCCCCACGTCCGCCCGGTCTCGGCTTCGCTACGCAGCTCGCGGATCTCGACCCGGCCCTCGAGCGCCCGCAACGCCGAGGCGTCGAGCACGATCTCGCCACGGTTGGCACGATGCTCGGCCGCTGCCAGCGCATCGATCAGGCGACCGGCGAGTACATCGACGAGCTGGACGTCCGGGTCGCCGACCACGAATCGCCTGGCGTCGCCCGCCGCGACCGCGACCTTCATCGCCAGCTGGACCACGTTGCCTGCCGGCGTGCGCACCTCGCCGATGCGCGCCATGGTGGCCTGCATGGCGAGGCCGCACGCCACGGCTCGCGCGCCATCGTCGCCATCGAGCCAGCAGGTGATGGCATCGCCGGCGAAATAGAGCACCTCGCCACCGAACACTTCGAGGTCGTCGATCAGCGCGTGGAAGACGCGGTTGAGATGGGTCGTGAGCTCTTCCGCGCCGCGCTGCGGGCCGAGCTCCTTCGCAAGGGCTTCGGTCAGGGGCGTGAAGCCGGAGATGTCGGCGAAGAGCGCTGCGCCACGCACGCGGTCGGGAAGGGCCGTCCCGGACGCCAGCGACCGACGGCGATCGCCGGGAATGTAGGCCTCGGGACTCTCGGCCGCGACGTGCATCGTCGGGCGAGGCGAATCGCGGCTTTGAAGATCGTCAATCGAGGCGGTCGAGTGAGATTGAGGCGGGTACGTCGGCATCGGTCCACCGGATCAGCGAGCGGAGGCACCCATGTCCTGGCGGCGCGCACGCCCGGATTTAGAGGGTTTCCCCAGGTCGCCTCATTGCATCGTGGCGGCGCGGCCTGTCACGGGCAGGCGCGTCGTGCCGGCCGGATCGGGGCTTCGTCGCCGGCACGGCGCTCGTTGGGCCCGGCAGCGCTCCCGGCGGCGCCCGCAGACTGTATCCACAAGGGCGGACCCCGGCAAGGGGAGGTCCACGCCCGGCTGCGCGCCGGCAGGGGCGGTCGCCCGTCGAATGCCGGCGCCAGCAGGCCGGATCGAATCGCTTCGGGTCAGAACCCGAAGATCGGGCCCCAGATGCGAAGCGTCCGCACGTCGTAGTGCACCGGCGAGTTGCCGGAAAGCGTGACGTTCTTGCCGATCACGCTCCCGAACAGTGCGGAGCCGCCCGAGAGGGTCACGC
>JBDTWB010000209.1:0-6634 GCA_040006895.1 Casimicrobiaceae bacterium
CGGCGCAGCGCCGTGCGAAGCCCAGTTGGCTCGGCGCCCATGTAGGTAACCCGCCGATCGTTTCCTTCGGCCCGTCCGACACCGCGACAGGCCCCGCGCCGATAGCCACGCCCAGCACCGGGCGGGATCCTCAACTCCTCTATTCCGACGGGGATGGCAGGGATGGCACGAAGGCGCACAGGCGTGCAGATCGGTCGGATCCTCACCGCCGGGAGCGTGGCGCTTGTCTGCATGGCATGGGCGGTCCTTGCCGCCGCCGAAAGCGAATCGGAGCGGCCGACGTTGAAACTGCGGACGCTCCAGGCAAGTCCTGGTATCGGCGGTAGCGGCGGCCATGGCACCGCGCTCACGACGGTGCCGACGACCAAGTCCGCCGCCCCCTCCATGACCGGCACGCGTGTGGTCGCCCATGCGTGCGCGCCGTGCGCATCGCCCACACTCGAGGAGGCGCGACCGCTGATCGCCGCCCTTCCGGCCGGCGAGAGCTACGAACTGCGCGTGCTGCGCAGTGCGATCTCCGGGTTCACCTTCCGCGCCAGCGACGCCAACGCGCCGGCATCTTCCGACGAGAGACTGCGGTTGCGCATCTCCCGCCAGCAGGTAAGCGTGGCCTGGCAGATGTCGTTCTAGTGCCCTGAACGCAGTCTTCGTTGACGCATCGACGGATTTTCTGGCTGGGGTGTAGGGGACCGCGCGAGGGGACGGTGGCAGGCAAGGCGAAAGCGCAGATCAGATTGGGCAGCGGAGGCTGGCCGATGCGCAAGCAGCGTACAACCCAGGCGTGGGCACCGCGCGCGCGGAGGGTCCTGGGATGCGCACCAGGACATCGCGTCAGGAGGTGGCAAGTCGGCTGAACTACGCCGCAGACCCGTGGCGAAGTGGTCGCCGCCCCGATCAATCGCTTTGCGCAGTGCGGGCTCGACGGTTAAGAAGACACCACGCCCGGGCGCCAGCACGCTCGGTGATGGCTGGATCGGGGTGGTGATGGCCATCGCGTTCGGATAGGGCGCGGTCCCAACTCCGAATGGCGCACGCCCGGCCGACCGTGCGACCCGAGCTCGGCGAACGCGACCCACTGGAGCAGTTGCGTCCTGGCTAATCCAGGTCGTTCTGGCTAACCCGGGGCGAATGGCGGTGCGCCAACGCACGCCGATCAACAGATGGGTCGCGTCACGACAATGCGGCGAGGTCCTGCCGAATCGGCTGTACTCTTCGCGCACACGACGCCGCCCGGCCAAGCCAGCGCATCACATGTGCGCGCCCGCCAAGATGCGCAACTCGTCGGCTTCGAGGCGCGGACCGTCAAGCGTGCAGCGCTTATCCTGGACTTCGTCGCCGCGGAACCGCGCCATCAGCGGCTTGAGCTCTTCCTTGACGTGTTCCTGGCTGTAACCGTTGAACAGATGGCCGAGCAGGCCGCGCCGCAGGTCGCTCGTACCCAGGAAGAAGTCCGCGATGGGGAAGGTGAGGTTCATGTTGAAGTGCATCATGATCCCCATGTTGTGATGCGCCGTGTGGTGGCGGCGGATCGTGTTGATGAAGGGCATGTTGCGCACGAACCGGTTCTCGTGGACATGACAGCAAAAGTGAAACGTCTCGTAGGTCATGTAGTAGCCGACCATGGTCATGAAGACCACGTATCCAGCGTTGGGATTGACGACCCAGCCGATCAGGGCGCCGATCACGGTCCCGAACACGCCGAGAACGATCAGCACCCGCCACGGAAAGAACACGATACGAAACTCGCGGGAGGTATCGATCGTGGCGTCGTTGTCGGTGAAATACTGGTGATGCTGCCGCGTGTGCCGGTCGTAGATGGCCCTCAATGCAAAAACGTCGATCTTCCTGTGCATGACGAAGCGGTGCATCCCCCATTCGACGAAATTGCCGCCGATGAATGCCGGGATGATGAACAGCCACTCCCAGGTCGGACCTTGCAGCTGCGTTGCGCAGTACCAGATCGCGGCGATGCCGGCGCCATACATGACGACGATGTGCACCCAGCCGTTGTAGAGCGGGCTGATGTCTGACTTGTATTGCTCTCGGAACTTACGTTGGCGCGCGGTCATCATGGGGTCGGCCTCCGGATCGCCTGGCTGCCGCAGTGGCGGGTTTGCATTGAGCTTACAGGTGCTGATATACTACTTGTCGACCAGACCCGTGTCAATCGAGAAGGCGCGCCATGGATGCAGCGTCGACCCCGCACCAACCCCCCGAATACATGCACCGCGACGAGTGCGAGTGGGAGACCATCCGCTGGCCGGGGCAGACCGGCAAGATGCTTTTCCATCCCCGCGCCGAGCGGCCGACCGAGCCCAACGCCGGCATCGTCCGCTACGAGCCGGGCAGCCACCATCCGGTCCACTGCCATGACTTCGCGCAGGTCTGGTACGTGCTCGAAGGCGAGTTCCGAATCGGCGCGAATGCGTATGGCCCGGGCACGATGATCTTCTACCCTGACCCGCACTTCGAAGAAGAGCTCGTAACCGAAACCGGCGGCGAGATGCTGTTCGTTCAATACCCGGGTCCATCGACCGGCGGTCGGCCGATCTACGAGGGCCGCTTCAACATGAACGCCCGGAAGAGCGTGGCCGACGAGCGCACCGACCGCTGAACCGCGCAGTCGACGCAAGCAAGACCACACAAGAGATAAACATGGCCGATGACACCGCCCGCAAGAAGCGAACGATCGGCGAGATCCGCGCGTCGAAGAAGACCGGCGAAAAGATGGTCTACACGTCGGTGCCCGACTACACCTCCGCGCGCTGGGCTGAAGCGGCAGGCGTCGACGTCGCCGTCGTCGGCGACAGCCTGGCCATGGTGGCGCATGGTCACGCCAACACGATCCCCGCGACGATGGACATGATGGTGCTGCACGCCGCGGCCGTCCGGCGCGGCGCGCCGAATACCTTCGTTCTCGGCTGCATGCCGTATCAGAGCTACCACACTATCGATCGTGCGCTCACCAACGCCACGCGATTCATGCAGGAGGCGGGCTGCGACGCCGTGAAGCCCCAAGGCGGCAAGGCGCAGGCGCAAATCCTGAAGACGCTGGTCGACGCCGGCATCCCGACTGCCTCGCACATCGGGTTGACCCCGCACACGATCGCCGTTTTCGGAGGCTTCAAGATCCAGGGCCGCACGGCGGAGGCGGCGATGAAGATCCTCGAGGACGCGCTGGCCATTCAGGACGCCGGCTGCTTCATGCTCGAATTCGAAGCGGTGCCGGCGGCAATCGCGAAGGTCATTTCCGAGCAGCTCGAGATCCCGACCATCGGCATCGGCGCCGGCGCCGGGACGGACGGGCAGATCCTGCTCAGCTACGACTTGCTCGGGGTCTTCACCGACTTCAAGCCCAAGTTCACCAAACGCTACGCGAACCTGACCGAAGTTGCCGTTGCCGGGCTTTCCAAGTACGTCGAGGAAGTCAAGACCGGGCGCTTCCCGGATGACGATCACAGCTACGCAGTCGATCCGAAGGAATACGAGGCCTTCCTCACGCTCGTGGAAAAGCGCAAGCACGCATGACACGGACCTCGAGCGCCCTTCGGGCCCCGCCAGCAGCCCCGACGCGCAGGCTCGCGACCAGGAAACCGAAGAAAGCGGCGGCTCCGGCGAAGGTGCGGCGAAACGGCGGCACTCTGCCATGGGGTACAAACCAACCCAGCCTCAGCGAACAGTCCTACTCGACGCTCGAAGAGATGATCGTCACGCTGAAGCTGCCACCTGGAGTCGCCGTTTCCGAAGCCGGGCTCAGCCGGGCGCTCGGTATCGGCCGAACGCCGATACGCGAAGCCTTGCAGCGACTCGCCCGCGAAGGCCTGGTGACGATCCTGCCGCGCCGCGGCATCATCGTCACCGCGGTCGACATCAAGAGCCAGTTGCGCCTGCTCGAGGTGCGGCGTGAAGTCGAGCGCCTCGTCGTTCGCAGCGCGGCGCGGCGCGCGCAGCCCGACGAGCGTGAACGTTTCGCCGAACTCGCACGCACGTTCGAGAAGTCGGCGCAAAACAATGACGAGACGACGTTCATCCGCACCGACCGCGAGTTCAACGAGCTGTGCACCAAGAGTGCGCGCAACGAGTTCGGTGCCGGCGCGATGATGCTGATGCACTCGCTGTCGCGGCGCTTCTGGTTCATCCACTACAAGCAGGCCGCGGATATGCCCGCCACGGCCAAGCTGCACGCCGACATCGCCTGGGCGATCTCGAAGGGTGACGAACGGGCTGCGGCAATCGCGCTCGACCGGCTGATCGACGAGATCGAGCAGTTCACCCGCGCCACGGTCACGACCGACATCTGAACCAGACGCCGTTGCGCACAGCGGAAAGGGACACCATGACCCCCGAAGAGATTCTGTCGATCCGTCCCCGTTGCCTCAGCGAGCGCCAGCGCGAAAGCTACTTCCAGGATGGCTTCCTCCTGCTCGAGGAGTTCATTTCCGCCGAGTGGCTCGAGCGGCTGCGTGCGTCCACACGGCAGCTGGTCGAGGCGAGTCGGGTGATCACCAAGTCCGACTCGGTCTTCGACCTCGAGCCCGACCATTCGGCGGCCAACCCGCGCCTGCGGCGTGTCTCGAGCCCGGTCGACCACGACCCGGTGTTCTGGGATTACGCGGCGAAGTCGCAGCTGGGCGACATTGTCGCCGACCTGGTCGGCCCGGCTGTGAAGTACCACCAGTCGAAGCTCAACTTCAAGTGGGCCAAGGGCGGCGCCGAGGTGAAGTGGCATTACGACATCTCGTTCTGGCCGCACACCAACTACTCGCCGCTGACCGTCGGCACCTATCTCTACGACTGCGAGATGGACCAGGGTCCCGTAGGCTTCCTGCCCGGCAGCCACCGCTGGAAGATGCCGAGCCAGTATGACGAGAGCGGGCGCTGGACCGGATGTCTCTCGGAGGCCGACGTCGCCGCACTCGACGTCGGCGCGGCGAGATACATGGTCGGGCCGGCGGGATCGTTGACCCTGCACAACTGCCGCACCATCCACGGCTCGCCTGCCAATACCTCCGACAAGGGACGGCCACTGCTGCTGTACGTAATGACATCGGGCGACGCCTTTCCATACACTGCCAACCCGATACCTTCCGCGCGCTACGACGGCGCGATGCTCCGGGGCGTGCGGCCGCGCACGGCGCACATCGACCCGACGCCGTGTGAAATTCCACCGGACTGGTCGCACGGCTACACTTCGATATTTGCCTTGCAGCAACAGGAAGAGCTCGATGTGCGGGGGGAGACGGCCGGCGCTGCGATGTGACGCGACGGCCCAGCTGGCTGGGTAGCCCCGACGGACGGAGTCACGATCCGGGGCTACATATCGACAACAATTCCAAATCGAAAGGTGCGAACATGAAGCTCGGAACTGAAATGTTGAAGCGCTTGGGGCTGGCGGTGACGCTCTCCGCGTGCGCGGTTGCAGCTGGCGCGCAGGGCATCGTCAAGATCGGCGAGATCGAGGCGCAGACGGGCTCGCTCAACACCTACGGCTGGATGGGCTCGCAGGGCATGCGCATGGCCGTCGACGAGATCAACAAGGCGGGCGGTTTCCAGGTGGCGGGCAAGACCTATAAGCTCGAGCTCCTCAACCCCGACACCCAGGGCAATCCGCAGCAGGCGCTGATCCAGCTGAAGAAGCTGGTCGAGGAGGACAAGGTCAAGTACGTCTTCGGACCCTTCCTGACCAATGTCTTCAAGGGAATCGAAGGCTATTCCAAGCAGCACAATGGCGAGTTCCTGATGATGGGCGGCGCCACGCAGATCCATTTCGAGCTCGGCAAACCCGGGAACGAGTATCTGATGCGAACCTGGAACTGGGACGCGGGAGAGAGCGGGTTCGGCACGCTGATGGTCGATTATTTGAAGAAGAAGGGCGTCAAGAAGGTCGCGATGCTGATGCAGAACGACGCCTTCGGCCATGTCGCGGCCGACATCTATCGCGAAGCGTTCAAGGGTGCCGGAATAGAGTTCAAGGAGAACTGGTTCGAACCTTCCACGAAGGACTATTCGGCGGTGCTGGCCAAGATCAGCGCCGACAAGCCTGACTACCTCTTCCCCGGCTACACCGATTCGGTCCTCTATGACATCGTGCAGCAGGCGACGCAGCTCGGGCTGACCAAGTTCTGGCTGGTTCGCGGCTCGCTCGGACCGGCACTGAAGAACAAGGATTACATCGACGAGTACGTTGCCTACATCCCGAAGTATTTCGAAGAAGCGGAGAAGACGGAACCGAAGGTGAAGAAGTTCGTCGAGGCATACAAGACCTACTACAAGAAGGACTTCCCCTACGACCAGGCGCCGCTTTGCTCATCGTCGTGCTATGACCACGTGTACATGCTGGTAGACGCGATGAAGAAGGCCGGCACGGTCGACGACGTAGCCAAGGTCAAGCAGGCACTGATGTCCTTCACGTACGAAGGGCTATGGAACGTGCGCTACGACAAGACCGGCGAGGAAGTCATCAACTTCGACATCGTCACCGTGCAGAAGGGCGGCAAGATTTCCGTCTCCCATCAGCAGCCCAAGTAGCACTCCGATAACAACCCGGCATCGTCACGGCCATGTTGCAGCTCGTCGTCGGCCAGTTGCTCAACGGCATCATCGTGGGCACGCTCTACGCGATCATCGCGCTGGG